>NZ_JAVREN010000015.1:0-116484 GCF_031845405.1 Streptomyces boetiae | reverse complement strand
CAGCAGGCCCAGCCGCAGCCCTACCCCCAGCAGTACCAGCGGCCCGTCCCGCCGCCCTACCAGGAGCCCCCGCCGCGCCGCGCCGCCCCCGAGCCCCGGCGCGACCGACGCGAGCCGCGCCCGCCGTCACGCAGCGCGAACCCCATGCGGATTCCCGGACTCGGCTGCCTCAAGGGCTGCCTGTTCGTGATCCTGATCCTCGTGGTCGTCGTCGTGCTCGTCTGGAACTTCACGCCGATTCAGGACTGGATTGCCGACGGGCGCAGTTTCTGGGACACCGTCACCGACTGGTTCGACGACGTCAGGGAATGGCTCGGCCTCATCGAGGAGGCGGACCAGCAACGCCAGCAGATCCAGGAGAACCTCGAGAACCTGGAGAGCCGGGCGGACCTGCAGCCGTCCGAATAGCGAATGACCGCGGAGATTTATCGACTTACGGGGGTGAATTTCAACGGCCTTGCCCGGGAAAACCGGGCAAGCCGGGCGCCCCGTCCTCCCGCTGTCAGAGCGGCGTCGTAGCCTCACGCCATGGCACGGAACATCGGCAGCCACTACACCGCCCACCGCGTCCTCGGCCGCGGCGGCGCCGGGACGGTGTGGCTCGGGGAGGGGCCGGAGGGCCCCGTCGCCATCAAGGTCCTGCGGGAGGACCTGGCCGCGGACCCCGACCTCGCCGAGCGCTTCGCCCACGAGCGGCACGCCCTGCTCGGCCTGGAGCACCCGCACATCGTCGGCGTCAGGGAGCTGATCATAGGCGGCCCCGACGGCCGCGACATCGCCCTGGTGATGGACCTGGTCGACGGCCCCGACCTCCGCGCCCACCTGCGCCGCGAGCGCCGCCTCGCGCCCCGGGACGCGGTCGCCATCACCGCGGGTATCGCCTCCGGGCTGGCCGTGGCGCACGCCGCCGGCATCGTCCACCGCGACGTCAAGCCGGAGAACATCCTGCTCGACACCTCGGCCACCGCCGCCGGGCCCACCGCGCTCCTCACCGACTTCGGCGTGGCCAAGCTCATCGACGAGCCCCGGCACGGCGGCAAGGGCGGCGTCGTCGGTACCCCCGACTACCTGGCCCCCGAGATCGTCGAGGGCCTCCCCCCGCGCGCCGCCGTGGACATCTACGCCCTGGTCACCGTGCTCTACGAGCTGCTGGCCGGCTTCACGCCCTTCGGCGGCGGCCACCCCGGCGCGGTGCTGCGCCGCCAGGTCACCGAGACCGCCGCCGAGCTGCCCGGCATCCCGCGCGAGCTGTGGGAGCTGATCCAGCAGTGCCTGGCCAAGGCCCCGGCCTCCCGCCTGCGCGCCGCCGAGCTGGCCTCCCGGCTGCGCGAGCTGCTCCCCGATCTCGAAGGGCTGCCGCCGCTGGACATCGGCGACCCCGAGGGGCACGCGGAGGAGCCCGCCCCCCGCGAGGAGCGCCCCGCGCCCGTGCCCGCGGGCGCCGGCCGCGGCCCGCGCCCGGCCGTTCCCCTGGTGCGCGGCGCCGCCCCCGACTCGGAGCGCGCCACGCACACGCGGATGCGGGTGCCCGACCCCGACGAGCTGGCCGGCGGCGCCCACGGCACCGCCCGCAGCATCCGCCCCGTGGGCCAGCCCCGCGCGGGCTCGGCCCGCCACGGCGCCGCCGCCCGCCGCCGCCGTCGCCTGGCGGTGACGGCCGGAGTGCTCGCCGCGGGCGCGCTCGGCGGCTGGCTCCTCCTCTCCGGCGGCGACGGCGAGGAGGACGGAGGCCGCCAGGGCGGAACGACCGGCGTCGAGTCCGTCGTGGAGGACGCGGGCGGCGGGCCCGTGGACGGGCCCGCCGACGAGGACGGCGGCGCAGGCCTGGCGCCCGCGGCCCCCTGAGCGCCCCGGCCGCGGCGGAAGCCTCCGGCCCCGACGATGACCGGCAGGTGACCTCGGGCGCCGTCGCCGATCGGCACCTACGCGCATGCGTAGGTCCTCGAACGCCCCGCGCGGGCCGCGTCCGCGATCACCACCTACGAAGGCTCGCTAGGTGGGCCGAACGCCCCCGCGCGGGCCGCGTGTGTCTGCTCGGGCCGTCCCGGCCAGGGACGCGCAGGGCCGGACTTCCGCCGACCCCGAGCGGTTACGCTGGGGGGCGTGGCAGTCCTGGATGTTTCCGAAGCCCTGAAGTCCCTCACCTCCACCATGGAGTCGATCGAGGCCGTCATCGACCTCGACCGCCTGCGGGCGGACATCGCCGTGCTCGAGGAGCAGGCCGCGGAGCCCACCCTCTGGGAGGACCCCGAGCGCGCCCAGCAGGTGACGAGCCGGCTGTCGCTGCTCCAGGGCCAGCTTCGCAAGATCGGGGAGCTGCGCGGCCGGATCGAGGACGTCGAGGTGCTCTTCGAGCTGGCCGAGGCCGAGAGCGACGCGGACGCCCGCCGCGAGGCCGAGGGCGAGCTGGACGCGGTCACCAAGGCCGTTGCCGAGCTGGAGGTGAGGACGCTGCTCTCCGGCGAGTACGACCAGCGCGAGGCGCTGGTCTCCATCCGGGCCGAGGCCGGCGGCGTGGACGCGGCCGACTTCGCCGAGCAGCTCCAGCGGATGTACCTGCGCTGGGCCGAGCGCCGGGGGTACCCGACCGAGATCCTGGACACGTCCTACGCGGAGGAGGCCGGCATCAAGTCGACCACCTTCACGGTCAAGGCCCCCTACGCCTACGGCACGCTCTCCGTCGAGCAGGGCACGCACCGGATGGTGCGCATCTCCCCCTACGACAACCAGGGCCGCCGCCAGACCTCCTTCGCCGGCGTCGAGGTGCTGCCGGTGGTCGAGCAGACCGACCACATCGAGATCCCGGAGAACGAGATCCGCGTGGACGTCTTCCGCTCCTCGGGCCCCGGCGGCCAGTCGGTCAACACCACCGACTCCGCGGTCCGCCTCACGCACCTGCCCACCGGCATCGTGGTCTCCTGCCAGAACGAGAAGTCCCAGATCCAGAACCGCGCCGCCGCCATGCGCGTGCTCCAGGCCCGCCTGCTGGCCCACCAACGGGCCGAGGAGCAGGCGAAGATGGACGCCCTCAAGGGCGACGGGGGCAACTCCTGGGGCAACCAGATGCGCAGTTACGTTCTTCAGCCGTACCAGATGGTCAAAGACTTGCGCACGGAGCACGAAGTCGGTAACCCGCAGGCCGTTCTCGACGGCGATATCGACGACTTCCTCGAAGCGGGAATCCGCTGGCGGAAACAGCGCGAGAAGTAGTCTTCACGCAACTTCCACCGTGCGTATGGTATTTAGCGGACATCCTGCTTGACGGCTGTGCGGTGAGAAGGAAAGCTGTTCGTCCGGCATGCCTAGGGTCTGGGGTGCGTGTTGCGCGAGGGGCGAGTGAACGACGCGGGATCCCCCCACGCCGGCCGCGCCGCCCCTGCGTGAGGCTGCCCCGGATTCTTGATCGTCAACAAACGGACAGCTACAGGGGGTAGTGAATACATGGCCAGTCCCAAGACTCGGGCCAACATGGCGCGCGTGGCCGCGGCCGCCGTCTTCGCGGCGGGCGCCTCGCTCGCCGTGGTCGGCACCGCTTCGGCCGATTCGCCCACCGAGCGGCCGCAGAGCCAGCCGAACGCCCAGAACGCCGTCGCGGGCCTCATCGCCGGCGCGGACGGTGGCGTTCTCGGACTCGTCGAGGGTGCCGAGGGGGGTGACCAGGGCGCGGACGAGGGTGCCGACGAGGGCGCGGACCAGGGCGCGGACGAGGGTGCCGACGAGGGTGCCGACGAGGGCGCGGACCAGGGCGCCGACGAAGGTGCCGACCAGGGTGCCGACGAGGGCGCGGACGAGGGTGCCGACGAGGGCGCGGACGAGGGTGCCGACGAGGGCGCGGACGAGGGTGCCGACGAGGGCGCGGACGAGGGCGCGGACCAGGGCGCCGACGAAGGTGCCGACGCCGGCAGCAACGGCACCGTCCAGGGCGTGACCCAGGGCAGCGACAACGGCGGCGCCGAGGGCAACAACGGTGGCGCCGACGGCGACAGCGGCGGCAACGACCCCCAGAGCACCGGCGGCGGCAGCACCGGCTCCGTCGAGCAGCCCCCGCCCTCCGAGGACCTGACCGACGAGGTCCCCCAGGGCACCACGGGCAGCACGGGCGGCGGCGAGCTGGCCGAGACCGGCTCCTCGACCAACCAGACCCTGCTGATCATCGGCGCCGCCACCATGATCGCCGGCGGCGTGGGCTTCCGTTACCTGCCCCGCGTGATCAACAAGAACGTCACCCCGGCCTGACGCGGAACCCCGCGGCGGCCCACCGGCTCGTGACACGGCGCGACGGGCCCGGAGCACTCGGTGCTCCGGGCCCGTCGGCGCGCGTGGACGCGGGCGCGCGGCGGCGCGGTCAGGCCGGTCTCGTCACCAGCAGGGCGACCGCCACGAGCGCCAGCAGCAGGGCCACCAGGCCCGCGGGGCCGCCCAGGGGCCCCCAGCCCCCGCGCGTGGCGCGCAGCCGCGCCAGCTCGGCCCGGCAGACGGCGCAGCGGCCCTCGCTGACCCGCCCCGCGCAGTTCGCGCACACCAGCCAGTCGGCGGTCATGCGATCGTCTCCTCTCCTCTCCCCCTGCTCTCTACTGTGCCAGGGTCGGGCCCGAAGCGCAGGGGCCGTGGCCCCCGAACAGACCGGACAGACAACGCAAGCCGCACAAGTCGCGTAAACGGGGCGCCGGGCGGCGGGGCCTGCGGACCACCCGCCGCTTCGCGTATGGTCTGCCCCAAGCGGGAGGGGGAGCTTCCCGCACTTACCCGGTAACGACATGGTGTAACCGTGATCCGATTCGACAACGTCTCCAAGACGTACCCCCGGCAGAACGCCCCGGCGCTGCACGACGTCTCGCTGGAGATCGAGCGCGGTGAGTTCGTCTTCCTCGTCGGGTCCTCGGGCTCCGGCAAGTCGACCTTCCTGCGGCTGGTCCTGCGCGAGGAGCGGGCCTCCACGGGCACCGTCCACGTGCTGGGCAAGGACCTCGGGCGGCTCTCCAACTGGAAGGTGCCGCAGGTCCGCCGCCAACTGGGCACCGTCTTCCAGGACTTCAGGCTGCTGCCGAACAAGACCGTGGGCGAGAACGTCGCCTTCGCCCTGGAGGTGATCGGCAAGTCCCGCGGCCAGATCCGCAAGACGGTGCCCGAGGTGCTCGACCTGGTCGGCCTGGGCGGCAAGGAGGAGCGGATGCCGGGCGAGTTGTCGGGCGGTGAGCAGCAACGCGTCGCCATCGCGCGGGCGTTCGTCAACCGCCCGATGCTGCTGATCGCCGACGAGCCGACCGGCAACCTCGACCCGCAGACCTCCGTGGGCATCATGAAGCTGCTCGACCGCATCAACCGCACCGGCACCACCGTGGTGATGGCCACCCACGACGCGCAGATCGTGGACCAGATGCGCAAGCGCGTGATCGAGCTGGAGCGCGGACGCCTCGTCCGCGACCAGGTCCGCGGCGTCTACGGCTACCAGCACTGACTGAAAGGACGCCATGCGCGCCCACTTCGTTCTGTCGGAGATCGGCGTCGGTCTGCGGCGCAACGTCACCATGACCTTCGCGGTGATCGTCTCCGTCGCGCTGTCGCTGGCCCTCCTCGGCGGCTCGCTGCTCGCCCGCGAGCAGGTCAACAGCATGGAGGACTACTGGTACGACCGCGTCGAGGTGTCGATCTTCCTCTGCAACGCCAACGACGCCGAGACCGAGCCCAACTGCGCCCGCGGCCCGGTCACCGAAGAGCAGAAGCAGCGTATCCAGGCGGAGCTGGAGGAGAACGACCTGGTCGACCGCGTCTACTACGAGTCGGCGGAGCAGGCGTTCGAGCACTACCAGGAGCAGCAGCGGGACTCCCCGATCGCGGCCGTGGTCACCCCGGACCAGATGCAGGAGTCCTTCCGCGTCAAGCTGACCGACCCCACCCAGTACGAGGTGATCTCCTCCCTCTTCGCCGGGCGGGACGGTGTGCAATCCGTCACGGACCAGCGGTCGTTGCTGGAGAACCTCTTCAACCTCCTCAACGGCGTCAACTACGCCGCCCTCGGCCTGATGGCCCTCATGCTCGTCGTCGCCCTGCTGCTGATCGTCAACACCGTGCGCGTCTCCGCGTTCAGCCGCCGGCGTGAGACCGGGATCATGCGCCTGGTGGGCGCCTCCAGCTTCTACATCCAGCTCCCCTTCATCCTGGAGGCGACCATCGCGGGCCTGATGGGAGCCGTGTTCGCCTGCCTCCTGCTGGTCGGCGTCAAGTACTTCGCGATCAACAACTTCCTCGCGGAGCGCATCCCCGTCATCGAGTTCATCGGCTGGGACGCGGTCCTCGCGGTGCTGCCCTGGGTCCTGGCCGTCGGCGTGCTGATGCCGTCCGTGGCGGCCTTCTTCGCCCTGCGCAGGTACCTGAAGGTGTAGCGCGGGGGAAGCGCGGATGTGAGCTTCCGCCCCGTCCGTCACCCCGTGGCCACTCCCGTCCGCCCCCGTTCCGTGCCCTACACTCCGCACCATGTCTCGTCCGTGTCCTGGCACTTCCGACCGCCCCGGGCGGCGCGGTGCGGCGCTCGCGTGCCTCTTCGCCGGGATCCTCGCGGCGGGCGCGGCCACCGGGGCCTGGCCGGACCCGGCGGGCGGCGCCGAGACCGCGGACCCGACCGACGCCGGTGAGCTGGTCGGCGAGCGCGCCGGGGACCGCTGGGCCGCCGCCTACTCCGCCGAGGAGTACGCCGAGGTCCGCCGCACCCTGGAGGGGGAGTACGTCGGCACCGGCATATCGGTGGTCCGCACCTCCGGGGGCCGGATCGAGGTCAGCGAGGTGCACGCGGGCAGCCCGGCCGAGGCGGCCGGCATCCGCCCCGGCGACCGGCTGCTCACCATCGACGGCGCCGCCCTGGACGGCGAGGCCGTCACCGACGCGGTCGGCCGCCTGCGCGGCAGCGACGAGCCCGAGCGCGCCGGCCCCGGCAGCACGGTGCTCCTGGGCGTGGAACGCGAGGGGCGGCGCTGGGAGGCCGAGGTGGAACGCGCGCGGCTGGCCGTCGACCCCGTGACCGTCGCCCGGGACGAGGGGGTCACCCGCATCCACGTCAGCTCCTTCACCCGCGGCTCGGCCGACCTGGTCCGCGCCGCCGCGGCCTCCGCGCCGGAGGAGGACGGCATCCTGCTCGACCTGCGGGGGAACGCCGGCGGCCTGATCGACGAGGCCGCGGGCGCCGCCTCGGCCTTCCTGGACGGCGGCCTGGTCGCCACCTACGACGTCCGCGGCGACCAGCGGGCCCTGCACGCCGAGCCCGGCGGGGACACGGACACGCCCCTGGTGGTGCTCGTGGACGGCGGCACCATGAGCTCGGCCGAGTTGCTCACCGGCGCCCTCCAGGACCGCAACCGCGCGGTCGTCGTCGGCTCCCGGACATTCGGCAAGGGCACCGTCCAGATGCCCAGCGAGCAGCCGGACGGCTCCGTGGCCGAGCTGACCGTGGGCCACTACGCCACGCCCCGGGGCCGGACCGTGGACGACGACGGCATCCTGCCCGACCTGGTCGTCCCCCCGGGCGGCGACGCGGAGGCCGAGGCCCGCACCGTGCTGGGCGGCCTGGCCGAAAGCGGCTGAACGGCTCCGCGGGCCGGTAGAATCGGCAGGTCATGGCTAAGACGGCAAAGGAAAAGGCGAAAGCCGCGGCGGCGGGCCGGCGGCTCATCGCGCAGAACAAGCGCGCCCGGCACGACTACCACATCCTGGACACCTACGAGTGCGGCCTGGTGCTCACGGGCACCGAGGTCAAGTCGCTGCGCCAGGGCCGGGCCTCGCTCGTGGACGGCTTCGCGCAGGTGGACGGCGGGGAGGCGTGGCTGCACAACGTGCACATCCCCGAGTACGCCCAGGGCACGTGGACCAACCACAGCGCCCGGCGGAAGCGGAAGATGCTGCTGCACCGCGCGGAGATCGACAAGCTGGTGGGCAAGCTCCAGCAGTCGGGCATCACGCTGGTGCCGCTGTCGTTGTACTTCAAGGACGGCCGGGCCAAGATCGAGATCGCGCTGGCCGAGGGCAAGCGCGAGTACGACAAGCGGCAGACCCTGCGCGAGAAGCAGGACCGCCGCGAGGCCGACCGCGCCATGTCGGCGGCCCGCCGCAGGCAGCGCGCCTGAGGCCCCGCCCATGGCGTACACTGGCTGAGTACAACTGCACAGGGGGATGATCGGTTTCGACAGCGGATGTCGAAGCAGGGGAAGCGAGCCGAGGAACGCGGCAATGATCTCGTTAACCATGTGCCGCAAAAAAATAATCGCCAACACCAAGCGCGATTCCTTCGCCCTCGCTGCCTGAGCAGCGACCTGCGAAGTGTCAGTCCGGGGATGTTCCCGCCCCGGGTCCTGGCATCAGCTAGGGGACTCACCAATGGTTCCGGTCACGGGAGCCTGAGGGACAACACACAGTGACTGAGCCCGTCGGAGACTTGTCCGCGTGATCTCCGGGGCCGAGAAAAGCACAGCGGACTGCGCTCGGAGAAGCCCTCCTTCCGCTCCGTTGGACGCGGGTTCGATTCCCGCCATCTCCACATCTCCAGGTGAACGCCCAGGCGGCGGTGTCCTCGCAAGGACACCGCCGCCTCGGCGTGTCCGGAAGGGGGTGTGACCCCGGCCACGCCTGGGACCGGTCTCACACCTCCCGAGGGCAGCGGATTGTCAGGGGTGCCGGGTAGGGTGCGCCGCATGGGGAGGAATCGCGGGCGTCTGGGCCTGCTCATCGGAGGGATCGCCGTCATCGCGGTCGCGGCCCTGGTGGCCGTGCTGCTGCTCAGGGGCGGCGACGGGGGGGACGACCAGGCCGATCGCGCGCGGGAGGGCGCGGAGGCGTTTCTGTCGGACTGGGCCGGCGGTGACCTCGCCGCGGCGGCCGGCCGCACGGACGACGCCGAGGCCGCGGAGTCGCTTCTCGGCTCCGTCCAGGAGAACATGCGCCCCGAGGCCCTGGCCTTCGAGATATCCGGCGACCCGGCCGAGCCCGAGGGCGCCGACGCCCCCGAGGGCGCGCTCAACGTCCCGTTCACCGCGACGTTCACCTTGGAGGGCATCGGGGAGTGGTCGTACGAGTCGGCCGCCCTGCTGGTGCCCGCCGGTGACGGCGAGGAGTGGACCGTGCGCTGGGAGTCCGCGCTGGTCCACCCCCGGCTGGAGGACGGGCAGACGCTGGTCCTCAGCACCGAGGACGCCGAGCGGGGCGCCATCCTGGCCGCCGACGGCAGCGAGCTGGCCGGGCCCTCGACCGTGTGGGACATCTCCATCTGGCCCGCCCTGCTGGAGGACCCGGACGCGGCCTACGACGCCATCGAGGCCATGGGCCAGGACATCGACATATCCGCCCTGCGGGACCGCGTCGAGTCCTCCGCGCCGGACCAGGCCGTGCAGGTGATCACGCTGCGCGACGAGGAGTTCCAGCGGGTCAGGCCCGGCCTGACCCAGGTCAGCGGCATCCAGTTCAACGAGAGCAGCCGCACCCTCGCCCACGCCGCGCGGCCCCTGGTCGGCGGGCTCGACCCGGAGACCGGCGCCGGGGCCAGCGGGCTCCAGCAGCGCTACGACGACCAGCTCTCCGGAACGCCCGCCGCCGCCGTGGTCATCGCGGACCGGGAGTCCGGCGAGGCCGTGGAGACCCTGCACGAGCAGGAGGACGCCGCCCCCGGCGAGCCCGTGGAGACCACGCTCGACCTCGGGGTGCAGCAGGCGGCCGAGGAGGCCCTGGAAGAGCTGGGGCGGAACGCCTCGATCGTCGCCGTGCAGCCCTCCACCGGCGCCATCCTCGCCGCGGCGGACTACCCGGCCGACGGCTTCAACCGCTCCTTCCAGGGGCAGCTCCCGCCCGGCTCGACGTTCAAGGTGATCACCGCGGCGGCCCTGCTGGAGGGCGGCACGGCCATGGGCGACGCGCTCGGCTGCCCGCAGTTCGTCTCCGTGGACGGCCAGACCTTCGAGAACCAGGACCAGTTCGAGCTGGGCCCGGACACCACGCTGCACGACGCGTTCACCAACTCGTGCAATACCGCCTTCATCGACAACCGCGACCGCTTCGAGAACGACACGCTCAACCGCACCGCGGCGGCCTTCGGCATCGGCGGGGTCTGGGAGGTCGGGGCCTCCACCTACGACGGCAGCGTGCCCGTGACCGAGTCGCCCAACGCGCTCGCGGCCTCGCTGATAGGCCAGGGCGAGGTGCTGGCCAGCCCGCTGGTGATGGCCTCGGTCGCCGCCACCGTCGCGGACGGCACCTTCCGCCAGCCGGTGCTGGTGCCCGACGCGGTCGAGGAGCGGCACGAGGCCGCCTCCTCGCTCGGGGAGGGCACGATATCCGCGCTGCGGACGATGATGCGCGACACCGTGACCGAGGGCTCGGCCTCCGCGCTGCGCGGCGTGCCCGGGGCGCCGCACGGCAAGACCGGCACCGCCGAGTTCACCGACGAGAACGGCGACCTGTCCACCCACGCCTGGATCATCGGCTTCCTCGGGGACCGCGACCTGGCCTTCGCCGTGATGCTGGAGGCCGGCGGCTCGGGCGGCGCCGACGCCGGCCCCGTTGCGGCCGACTTCCTCAACCGCCTTCCCTGACCCGGGCCTTCCCTCGCCCGCGGCCGACCGGCGCCCGGGCGGGGGCGTCGAGTCGAGGTTCAGGAGAGCCAGCCCTTGAGGACCGCGCGGGCCCCGGCCTCGAAGCGGTTGCCGGCGCCGAGCCGGGTCATCAGCTGGGCGACGATCCGGCTGACCGAGCGCTGCGAGACGCCGAGCCGGTCCGCGATCTGGTCGTTGGTCCGCCCGCCCGCGAGCTGGAGCAGCACCTCGCGCTCCATCCCGGTCGGGGCGTCCGTCTCCTCGCCGCAGGGGGCCTCCGCCTCGGCGAACTCGGTGCCCTCGTTCCAGCAGTGGTCGAAGAGCTGGCACAGGAAGCTGAGCACCGAGGGGTCGCGGATCAGCGCCGCCCCGGCGGCCGAGTCCTGCGGGTCCAGCGGTACCACCGCGCAGTCCCGGTCGTAGATCTGGAGCCGGGCGGGGAGCACCCCCGCGCTGCGCACCCGCGCCCCGCAGGCGGCGATCGTCTCCACGTACTGCACGGTGCCCCGGTGCCTGCGGGCGCTGTGCTGGAAGAGGGCCCGGACGCGGATCCCGCGCGCCAGCAGCTCCAGGTCCAGCGGCGTGGCCGCGCCGATGGCCGCCTCGCTCTGCCCGCCGCCGGGCACCAGCGCGTCCAGCGAGCCGGTGCAGGTGCGGGCGAGGTCGTCGATCACGGAGCGGAGGTTGTCCAGGCCCTCGACCACCTCGATGCTGCTCTGGGCCGAGCGCATCCCGCGCGCCTCCAGGTAGTCCCCGGAGAGGGCCAGCAACTGCTCGCGGGTGGCGGCCATGGTGATGCGCCGCTCCAAAATCTCCTGCTCCAGCGGCGCGAGGACCTGCTCGGCCGCGCTTTCGGGGCTGATCGCCACCCAGCCGCCGCCCGGGGAGGGCCGCAGCAGGCCCAGCCGGGACAGCCGCTCCTCCGCGCACTCGACCTCCGCGGCGCCGATCCCGGCGCGGGCCGCCAACTGGCCGGGCAGGTCGGTGGGGTGGGTGACCCGCAGCTGGTAGACCCGGACGGTCACCGGCTCCAGCTCCTCGTCCGACAGCCAGGGCCAGCCCTCCGCGCCCACGGCACCGTCCGCGCCCGCCGCGCCGTCCGTGGCCCCCGCGCCCTCCGGCCCGGACCCGGCGGCGGCCCCGGCCCCGGCCGTTCCGGCCTCGCCGGGCGGGCGCGCCGACGGCCCGGGGGGCAGCGGCGCCATCAGGACAGCCAGCCGTTCGATGCCGCCCGCGCCCCCGCCTGGAAGCGGCTGTCCGCGCCCAGACGGTCCATCAGCCGCGCCACGATCCGGCTCACCGACCGCGGGGACATGCCGAGTTGATGGGCGATCGCCTCGTCCTTCTTGCCCGCGGCCATCAGCAGCAGCACGTTCCGCTCCACGCCGGTGGGCTCGGGTCCGCCCTTCTGGTCGTCCTTGGCGAAGTCCACCGCCCGGTCCCAGTAGTGCTCGAAGAGCTGCTGGAGGAACGCCAGCACCGCCGGGTCGCGCACCAGCGCCGCCCCCGCCGCCGAGTGCCGCGGGTCCAGCGGCAGCACCGCGCAGCCGCGGTCGTAGATCAGCAGCCGGGCGGGCAGCACGCTCGCCGTGCGCACCTGGGCGCCGGCGCCGACCAGGGTCTCCGTGTACTGCGCCACCGCCCAGTGGTTGCGCGCGGCCTGCTGGATCAACTGCCGCATGCGCACACCACGTTCGAGTACTTCCAGGTCCAGCGGGGTCGCCGCGCGGATGGCCTCCTCCGGCGGGCGGCCCGGCACCAGCGCGTCCAGCGACTCCGTGCAGGTGCGGGCGAGGTCGTCGATCACGGCGCGGATGTTCTCGATGCCCTCGACCACCTCGATGCTGCTCTTGGCCGAGCGCATGCTGCGGGCCTCCAGGTAGTCCCCGGAGAGAGAGTGCAGCCGGGCACGGGTGGTGGCCATCGCGATCCGCCGCTGCAGGATCTCCTGCTCCAGCGGCGCGAGCAGGGCGTCCGCGGCGCTCTCGGGGCTGATCGCCACCCGCCCCCCGCCGGGGGAGGGGCGCAGGAGGCCGAGCGCGAAGAGGCGTTCCTCCGCTTCGGACACCTCAGCGGGCGTCAGGCCGGAACGTGACGCGATCTGATCGACAGAGTCCGTAGGGTGGATCACGCGGAGCCGGTAAACTTGTGTGGCCGCCGCGTCTATTTCGCCGGATTCGTGCACGCTCTTCTTCCTTGAACGACATCAGCCAGCCCCTTGGCGTCAACCTGACAGGCGAGATGATGCCACAGCGACTCTATCGACTTCGTGGTGAAAGCTCGTGAGCATGATGAGGCCAACATGTCATCCATGTTCGCCCAGGTGGACACACGGAAGAGGGAACTGTGAAGAAGTTTGTTCTCGGAGTTTTCGCTGCCCTGCTGATCACAGCGGCCTCAGCCGGGGTTGCGGCGGCCCAGGGGACCAGCGCAGTTGAGGGCGGAAGCTCGACCCAGGCGGCCTCTCCGACCGGCAACATCTGGTTCTGAGCCCCCGCGGCCGGAAGGACAACCGCAAGGACAAGGAGGCGGTCCGATGACGCCCGAGACTCCCCTCGCGGTCCTGCTCAGTCCGCGCCGCTCCGCCGTCGAGGCGGCCCACCGCGTCGGGGCCCGGGCCCTCGTGCTCGCGCCCGACCTGTCGGCTCCCGGCATCCGCCGGGCGGCCGTCGCGGCTGACGACGCCCTCACCGTCGACTGGCTCGATCACCCGCGGCTGATGATGGCCATTGGTCACCTCGCACACCTCCCGGTCCGGGCAGCGGTCTTCGGCTTCACCGAGCTGAGCGCGCTCATCGCCGCCCGCGCGAACGAGGCGTTGCGCTTTCCGGGGAACCCACATGCGGCCGTCGCGTACCTCACGGACAAGGCTACCTTGCGCGGCAAGGTCAACCAGCTCACCGGTGCCCCCGTCCGGTTCGAGCACTGCGACCGCGCCGCGCACCTGCCGGCCGTGGCCGGGCGCGTCGGCTTCCCGTGCGTGGCCAAGCCGCGCACGGGCTCCGGCGGTCAGGACGTCCACCTGCTGCACGACGCGGCGGAGGCCGCGGCCCTGGCCGCCGGGCTCGCGCCCGAACCCGCCCTGATCGTCGAGGAGTTCCTCGACGGCCCCGAGTACAGCGTCGAGGCGCACTCGGCCGAGGGCGAGCACCGCATTCTGGCCATCACCAGGAAGCACCTGGCCGGCTGCCCCGTCGGCGGGCCGGCGGAGACGGGCTACGACCTGCCGGCCGACCTGGACCCGCCCACGGTCCGGGAGATCCACGCCCTCGTGACGGCCACCCTCACCACCGCGGGCCAGCTCAGCGGCCTCTCCCAGACCGAGGTGGTCCTCACCCGGGGCGGCCCGCGGCTGATCGAGTCCCACGCCCACCCCGGCTCCCCTCACATCGCCGGCCTGCTGCGGCTGGCCACGGGCACGGACCCCGTCGCCCTCACCCTGGCCTCAGCGCTGGGCCTCCCGGCCCCGCGCCCGGCGGCCCCCGGCTCGCCGCGGTGCGCGGGCGTGCGCTTCCTGCGCTTCCCGCCGGGCGTGCTGGCGGCGGTGGAGGGCGAACGCGAGGCGCGGGCGCTGGCCGGGGTGCGGGAGGTGGAGATCGGCGTGCCGGTGGGCGCGCGTGTACCGGAGACCACCAGCCGGGTCGCCGGGCACGGCTGGATCACGGCGGTCGCCGACGGCCCCCAGGAGCTGGAGGCCCTGCTGCGCAAGGCGCTGGACACCCTGCGCCCTGTCGTCGCCGAGGCCCCGGCCGGGCGGGAGCCCGGCGCAGAGCCGGCGGCCCGGGCCGTGAAGCCCGCGATGGAGGAGGAACACACTGCAGCCTGAGCACCCCCGCGCCCCAGCCCCGCTCAGGACTCCGGCCCCCCGCGCCGATCTGCTGCTCCCCCTCGACGGCGTCCTCTCCCGGCCCCCTGGCCGCCCCGCCTACTACGTCCTCGAACGCCGCGCCCCCGGCTCCGACGAGGTGATCCAGCGCGGCGTCCTCGGCTCCCTCGCCCTGCACGGCGTGGAGTCCGGGCACGTGCTGCGCCACCAGCAGGTCATCGAGGACCTGGTGCGCCACCAGGCCCGGCTGCTGAAGGAGCGCGGGGGCACCGCGCAGCCGCTGCTGCTGGCGGCGCCGGACCTGGGGGCGTTCGGCCGTTGCGTCGAGGAGGCGGTGGGCCGCCCGCCCGATCACGAGAGCATCGCCCCGGACGGCGGGCGCCGGCGGGTGTGGGTGAGCGCCGGGCCCTGGGACGGTGGGCCGCCCGCCCTGCCACCCGTGCTGCTCGCTGACGGGCACCACCGGCTGGCCGCCGCCCGCCTGCTGCACCGCCGCCACCCGGGCGCGGTGGCCGACCGGCTGCCCGCGCTGGTGGTGGACCACGGGCGGTACCCGCTGACGCTGGCCGCCGTGCACCGGGAGCTGCCGGGCCTGGACGCGGAGCGGGCGGCCGTCGCGGCGGCCCGCGTGGCACGGGTGGACGAGCACCCGGCGGGGCCGTTCCCGCCGCCCGGGCCCGGGGCGTTCCTGCTGACCGGGGGCGGTCGCGGGTGGAGCGTGTCGGAGATCACCCCGGCGGCGATGGCCGCGCGGATGCGCTTCCAGCCGCCCGAGTGGGTGGAGCTTCCGGCCGCGGTCAGCGACCGGGTGCTGATTCCGGCGCTGTGCGAGGATCAGGGCGTCGCGCCCGCGCCGCGGTACACGATCGGGGACCCCGCGCCGGGCACGACGGCGCTGGTCCTGCCCCCGCCGACGTGGGATCAGGTGTGGGCGGGAGCGGCCGGGGGGAGCGGCATGCCGCCCAAGAGCACCGCGCTCGGCCCGCCGCCGCCGCCCCTGGCGGGCTGCTCCGCGTAACGGGCGTGTTGCCGTCCCGCTCACCGCGCCGCCCGGCGCCCGGTGAGAGCAAGGTTTCGTCGGCGTCACCTCGTGCCACAGAGCGGAAACCCGGCCTTTCTACCTTCGGGCGAGCGAACCCCCGCCCCCGAACGCCCGATGGAGGCCGCCATGTCAGCCGCCCAGCCCGCCGCCGCCCGACGAGGGGGGCGCTGGATCGATGAGTGGGACCCGGAGAACGAGAGCTTCTGGGAGCGCGAGGGCAAGCACGTCGCGCGCCGCAACCTGATCTGGTCCGTCACCTCCGAGCACATCGGCTTCTCGGTGTGGAGCATGTTCTCGGTGCTCGCGCTGTTCATGGGCCCCGAGTACGGGATCGATCCGGCCGGCAAGTTCTTCCTGGTCGCCGTCGCATCGCTGGTCGGCGCGTGCCTGCGCGTGCCCTACGGCTTCGCCGTCGCCCGCTTCGGCGGGCGCAACTGGACGATCATCAGCGCCGGCCTGCTCCTGCTGCCGACCACCGCCCTCGTCCTCGTCATGGAGCCGGGCACCTCGTACACGACCTTCATGCTGGTCGCGATGCTCACCGGCGTCGGCGGTGCCAACTTCGCCTCGTCGATGACCAATATCAACAGCTACTACCCGATGCGGCTGAAGGGCTGGGCCCTGGGTGTCAACGCGGGCGGCGGCAACATCGGCGTGGCCGTGGTGCAGCTTGTCGGCCTCGGGGTCATCGCGGCGTTCGGCGACGGCCGGCCCCGGGTGATGCTGATGATCTACATCCCGCTGATCGTGCTGGCCACCGTGTTCAGCGCCCGCTACATGAACAACCTGGGACCGGTGCGCAACGACGCCGGAGCGGCCCGGGAGGCGGCCCGGGAGGGCCACACCTGGATCATGTCGTTCCTCTACATCGGCACCTTCGGCTCCTTCATCGGCTACAGCTTCGCGTTCGGCCTGGTGCTCCAGAACCAGTTCGACCGCACGCCGCTGGAGGCCGCCTCGCTCACCTTCCTGGGGCCGCTGCTCGGCTCCCTGATCCGGCCGGTCGGGGGTCAGCTCGCCGACCGTTTCGGGGGCGCGCGGATCACCTTGGGGAACTTCGCCCTGATGGCGGTGGCCACCTCCGTCGTGGTGGCGGCCTCCATGTCCGAGTCGCTCGCCCTGTTCATCACCGGCTTCATCATCCTGTTCGTGCTGACGGGCCTGGGCAACGGCTCGACGTACAAGATGATCCCGGGCATTTTCCAGGCCAAGGCGGCAGCGGCGGGCATGACGGGCGAGGCGGCGTACGCCTACGCCCGCCGGCTGGGCGGGGCGTCCATGGCCCTCATCGGTGCCGTCGGGGCGCTCGGCGGCCTGGGCATCAACCTCGCCCTGCGGCAGTCGTTCCTTTCGGCGGGGAACGCGACCGGCGCGTTCGTGGCCTTCCTCTGCTACTACGTGGTCTGCTTCCTGGTCACCTGGGCCGTATACCTGCGGCGCTCCAGCCTCGCCGCGGGCGGGTCCGCCGACCCGGGCGGCGCCGGAGCCGCCGACGAGGGCAGCAAGGACGGGCGCCCGGCGTACGCGGGGGTCTGAGCGCCCCTCACCCCCAGCCGGGCGTTACTTGTCGGTAACAAACAGGAACCGAGCCTGTCATGCCCCCTTGGCAGGCTCGGCTTCTTGTTACCGGGACGATGTCGGGACAGGCGCCGCAAGGGATGTCAGGACGGACGTCCCGGCCGGTGTCACGACATGGGTCCGGCTCGCACAGCGCCGGGCAGTCATCGGCACGCAACGACAGAGTGGACGGAGCGATGGACGGAGCGCAAACGGCCACCCGGGAGCCGCGCCCGCGGGAGGGCATCAGGCCGCTGGACGGCTTCACGATCGGCGTCACCGCGGCCCGCCGCGCGGACGAGCTGGCGGCCCTGCTGCGGCGGCGCGGCGCGGAGGTGCTGCACGCCCCCGCGCTGCGCATCGTGCCGCTCTCCGACGACGACGAACTGCTGGCCGCCACCCGGGCGCTGATCGCCCGGCCCCCGCAGGTGGTGGTCGCCACCACCGCCATCGGCTTCCGCGGCTGGATCGAGGCCGCCGACGGCTGGGGCCTGGGCGAGGAGCTGCTGCGCACCCTCGGAACGGCCGAGGTGCTGGCCCGCGGCCCCAAGGTCCGCGGGGCCGTGCGCGCCGCCGGGCTGACCGAGGACTGGTCCCCGGCCTCCGAGTCCATGGCCGAGGTCCTCCAGCGGCTCCTGGACGAGGGGGTGCAGGGCCGCCGGATCGCCCTCCAGCTCCACGGCGAGCCGCTGCCGGGCTTCATCGAGGCGCTCAGCGAGGCAGGCGCCGAGGTGGTCGACGTCCCCGTCTACCGCTGGATGCCCCCCGAGGACCTCGCCCCCCTGGACCGGCTGATCGACGCCGTGCTCTGCCGCGGCCTGGACGCCGTGACCTTCACCAGCGCCCCGGCCGCCGCCTCCCTGCTGCGCCGCGCCGACGAGCGGCACGTGCGCGAGGAGCTGCTGATGGCGTTCCAGAAGAACGTCCTGCCCGCCTGCGTGGGCCCGGTGACCGCGCTGCCGCTCCAGGCGTTCGACGTGCCCACCCTCCAGCCGGAACGCTTCCGGCTGGGGCCGCTGGTGCAGCTGCTGTGCCGCGA
Organism: Streptomyces boetiae; assembly: GCF_031845405.1. Taxonomy (NCBI): domain Bacteria; kingdom Bacillati; phylum Actinomycetota; class Actinomycetes; order Kitasatosporales; family Streptomycetaceae; genus Streptomyces; species Streptomyces boetiae. Next base: position 98,452 of record NZ_JAVREN010000015.1, on the reverse strand, counting down.
GCTGCCCGCCCGCGCCCGGCCGCTGCCGGTGGCCGGGCGGCAGCTGGAGATCCGCGGCCACGCCGTCGTCGTGGACGGCGACCTGCGGCCCGTGCCCCCGGCAGGGATGGCGCTGCTGCGGCTGCTGGCCCGCCGCCCGGGCTGGGTGGTGCCGCGCGCCGAGCTGCTGCGGGCCCTGCCCGGCGCCGGCCGCGACGAGCACGCCGTGGAGACCGCCATGGCCCGGCTGCGCAGCGCGCTGGGCGCGCCGATGCTCATCCACACCGTGGTCAAGCGCGGCTACCGGCTGGCGCTCGACCCGGCGCTCGACGGCGCCAAGTACGGCAAGTAGCGCGGGGGGCGCCCGGCTCGGCCGTGGAGCCCCGCGTGCCCGCTCCGCTCCCCGCCCGCCCCGGCGCGCGCCCCGCCGCGCCGGTGGTCTCACCAAATGGCCGGATCTCGCGTACGGTGGACCGCTGCCCTGCCGACAGCAGAAGGGGGCCGGAGCCTTGGACGTGCGGGAACGGGAGATCCGCGACGAGCAGCGGCATCTGGACGCGGTCTACGACCGGCTGGCCGAGAAGATCCACGAGGCCGAGTATTTGATGGCCGACGCCGCGCGCCGCGTGCAGGTCGGCACCCCCGGCGCCCTCGCGGAGCGCGACGCCCAGGTCTTCCGCGCCGGGCTGCATCTCTCCCGCCTCAACAGCGAGTTCGAGGACTTCCTCTTCGGCCGCATCGACCTGCTGGCCGGCAAGGACGGCGAGCGCGGTCCCGACGGCGCCTCCACCTCCCTCGAGCCGGCCGAGGACGCCGTGCGCGAGGAGCCCGGCGGCGGGCGCGTCGCGGAGATCGCGGAAACGCTGCACATCGGCCGGATGGGCGTCCTGGACGCCGAGTTCGTCCCCCTGGTCATCGACTGGCGCGCCCCGGCCGCCGCCCCCTTCTACCGGGCCACGCCCGTCGCGCCCGGCCGCGTCGTGCGCCGCCGCGTCATCCGCAGCCGTGGCCGCCGGGTGCTCTCCGTCGAGGACGACCTGCTGCGCCCCCAGGTGCGGGCCCTGTGCCGCGGCGCCGAGCTGGCCGTCGTCGGGGACGGCGCCCTGATGGCCGCCCTCGGGCGTACCCGCGGCAGCCGGATGACCGACATCGTCGCCTCCATCCAGGCCGAGCAGGACGAGGTGATCCGCGCCCCCGCCGTCTCCGTCACCGAGGTCACCGGCGGGCCCGGCACCGGCAAGACCGCCGTCGCCCTGCACCGCGCGGCCTACCTGCTCTACCAGGACCGGCGCCGGTACGCGGGCGGCATCCTCGTGGTCAGCCCCACCCCGCTGCTCGTCTCCTACACCGAGGGCGTCCTGCCCGCCCTCGGCGAGGAGGGCCAGGTCGCCATCCGCGCCCTGGGCTCGCTGGTCGAGGGCGCCGAGGCCGACTCCTACGACGACCCCGCCACCGCCCGGATCAAGGGCTCGGCCGTGATGGCCAGGGTCCTGCACCGCGCCGCCCGGGGCGCGGCCGAGTCCCCCGACGCCCCGCGCACGCTGCGGGTGGTCGCGTTCGGCCGCCGCGTGGAGCTGGGGGCCGAGGCCCTGGACCGGGCCCGCCGCCAGACCCTCGGCGGCACCGCCCCCGTCAACCTGCTGCGCCCGCGCGCCAGGCGGCTGCTGCTGGACGCGCTGTGGGAGGAGTCCGGGGGCCCCGGGCGGTACCCGGATCGCGCCCTTGCCGAGGAGGCGCGGGAGGCGTTCAACGAGGACATCGGCACCGAGGACGCCTTCCGCGACTTCCTCGCCGCCTGGTGGCCCGAGGTCACGCCGCTGGGCGTGCTGCGCGCGATGGCCGAGGAGCAGCGCCTGGCCCGCTGGGCGCGCCGGCTGCTGCGCCCGCGCGAGGTGCGGCAGCTCGCGCGCTCCCTGCGCCGGGTCACGCCCTCCGGCGCGGGCCTGTCCGCGCACGACGTGGCGCTGCTGGACGAGCTGCGCGCCCTGGTCGGGGCCCCGCCCCGGCCCGCCGCGCCCCGCGCGGCCGACCCGCTGGACCAGCTCACGGGCCTGGAGGAGGTCACCACCCACGCCGACCGGGCGGCCGGGGGCCGCCGGGCACGCGACCGGGACCCCGAGGCCGCGGGGGAGCGCACCGACTACGCGCACGTCATCGTGGACGAGGCCCAGGACCTCACGCCCATGCAGTGGCGGATGGTCGGCCGCCGCGGCCGGCAGGCCAGCTGGACGGTGGTCGGCGACCCGGCGCAGAGCTCGTGGCCCGCGCCCGAGGAGGCCGCCGCCGAGCGCGACGCCGCCCTGGGCCGCCGCGCCCGCCGCCGCTTCGAACTGACCGTCAACTACCGGAACCCGGCCGAGATCGCCCGCGTGGCGGACGGCGTGCTGGCCCGCGCCCTGCCCGGCGCGCGCCCCCCGCGCGCCGTCCGTGAGACCGGCGTCGCCCCCCGTTTCGCCGCCGTCCCGGCCGGCGGGGACCTGGCCGAATCCGTGCGCGCCGAGGCCCGCCGCCTGCTCGACGAGGTGCCCGGCACCGTCGGCGTGGTCGTGGCCATGCACCGCAGGGAGGCCGCCCGCGGCTGGCTGGCCGGGCTCGGCGCGGGGGAGCGTCTTGTGGTGCTGGGCAGCCTGGAGGCCAAGGGCCTGGAGTACGACGCGACGCTGGTGGCCGCCCCCGGCGAGATCGCCGGGGAGTCCCCGGCCGGGCTGCGGATCCTCTACGTGGCCCTCACCCGCGCCACCCAGCGGCTGACCGTGCTGGCAGGCGCCGCGGACGAGCCGGACGCCGCGGGCCTGCCCGCGCTGCTGCGGTAACGGCCGGGCCGCGGCGGCACGCCGTTGACCTGCGCGTTCCGGGCCGGTTGACCCGCGGGGCGATTGAGGTAGCCTGGAATTGGCGCCGGCCCGTTTCATGCCCCCGGGCCCAACCATTGTCGCTACGAGCGACCACTTGCCGCGAGGCGAGCTGGCGGGTCGGTGCCCCCAATCCCTCCTTTTTCGCGTCCCGCCGCCGCGGGCGTTTCCCGGCCGCCCTTCCCCCGGCGTTCCCCCGTCGTTCTCCCGCCCCGGCCACGGGCCTCCGACCTGCTGTGACGCCGCGTGACCTTTGTGGTCACGGCGTTCTCCCCGAGCTTTTCGCGCCGCCCGCGCCTCTCGTAAGGTGGCAGCGACTCGGGGGGCGGTACGCGGAGAGTGAAGGAAGTCGGCCCATGGCTACGGCGCCCAGTGTGTCCTACTCGATGACCGTGCGGCTGGAGGTGCCGGCCAGCGGAACGGCCGTCAGCCAGCTCACCACGGTCGTGGAATCCTCCGGCGGCTCCGTCACGGGCCTCGACGTCACCGCCTCGGGGCACGAGCAGCTCCGCATCGACGTCACCATCGCGGCCGGCTCCACCGCGCACGCCGACGAGATCGTGGAGAAGCTGCGCGGCATCGAGGGCGTGGCGCTCGGCAAGGTCTCCGACCGGACGTTCCTGATGCACCTCGGCGGCAAGATCGAGATGAAGTCGAAGCATCCGATTCGCAATCGCGATGACCTGTCGATGATTTACACCCCCGGCGTCGCCCGGGTGTGCACGCAGATCGCCGCCCACCCCGAGGACGCCCGCCGCCTCACCAGCAAACGGAACAGCGTGGCCGTGGTCACCGACGGTTCCGCCGTGCTGGGCCTGGGCAACATCGGCCCGCACGCCGCGCTCCCGGTGATGGAGGGCAAGGCCGCGCTGTTCAAGCGCTTCGCCGGCATCGACGCCTGGCCGCTGTGCCTGGACACCCAGGACACCGACGCCATCGTGGAGATCGTCAAGGCCATCGCGCCCGGCTTCGCCGGGATCAACCTGGAGGACATCTCCGCCCCCCGCTGCTTCGAGATCGAGGCCCGGCTGCGCGAAGCCCTGGACATCCCCGTCTTCCACGACGACCAGCACGGCACGGCCATCGTCGTGCTCGCCGCCCTGCACAACGCCCTGCGTGTCGTCGGCAAGGAACTGGGCGCGATCCGCGTGGTGATGTCGGGCGCGGGCGCCGCGGGCACCGCCATCCTCAAGCTGCTGCTCCAGGCCGGGGTCCGCCACGCCGTCGTCGCGGACATCAACGGCGTGGTGCACGCCGGGCGTTCCGACCTGGTGAACGCGGACGGGGATTCGCCGCTGCGCTGGATCGCGGACAACACCAACCCCGAGGGCGTCACCGGGACCCTGGCCGAGGCGATCAGGGGCGCCGACGTCTTCGTCGGCGTCTCCGCGCCCAACGTCCTCACCGCCGCGGACGTCGCGGCCATGGCCCCCGGCGCCATCGTCTTCGCGCTCGCGAACCCGGACCCCGAGATCGACCCCGCCGTCGCCCGCCAGACGGCCGCCGTAGTGGCCACCGGCCGCTCCGACTTCCCCAACCAGATCAACAACGTTCTGGTCTTTCCCGGGGTCTTCCGCGGGCTGCTGGACGCCCAGTCCCGCACCGTGACCGACGCGATGATGCTCGCCGCGGCCCGGGCCCTGGCCGATGTCGTCGGCCAGGGGGAGCTGAACGCCAACTACATCGTTCCCAGCGTCTTCAACGAGCGGGTCTCCGGCACCGTCGCCGGGGCCGTGCGCGAGGCCGCCCAGGGGCAGGCCGCGCACCAGGGCTGACACCCGCGAGTCGCGTGTCGCGGGGTGCCCGGCCGCCCCTTAGGGTGACGGCGAGGCAGATCCTCCGGGACCCGGAGGGACATGACCGGCGTGATCGCAGCGCCTCTTCGTGTGACCCGGCCGGAGACGGATTGGCCTTCGCGCTACCGGTAGGGGCAGGATGCCTACCCGGGCGAGGGGTTCGTCGAAGGCTTCACCCGGCTCCGGGCAGTGTCAGTGGGCCCTGGCAGCATCGGCTTCGATCTCACGCCTCATTGGCAAGATGAACACGGGAGTACGAATTATGAACCGCAGTGAGCTGGTGGCCGCTCTCTCCGAGCGCGCCGAGGTGACTCGGAAGGACGCCGACTCCGTGCTGGCGGCCCTGGCCGAGACCATCGCGGAGGTCGTTGCCAAGGGGGATGAGAAGGTCACGATTCCCGGCTTCCTCACCTTCGAGCGCACCCACCGCGCCGCCCGCACCGCCCGCAACCCGCAGACCGGCGAGCCCATCCAGATCCCCGCCGGCTACAGCGTGAAGGTGTCGGCGGGCTCCAAGCTGAAGGATGCCGCCAAGGGCAAGTGACGGCCCCATGAAGGCCACCAGGGGCGGCTCCCCGCAACGGAGCCGCCCCTTCCCGCTGTTCGCCTCGCCCCGGCCTCCCCCCGGGGGTACCCCCATCCCGGCCCGCCCCGGGCGTTCGCGGCCTTGGCCCGCCCCGGGCGTTCGCCCTCCCGGCCGCCGCCCGCATCGCCCGTGACCAGGGGCCCGGCGGCTCTCCCCCCGCACCCCTGGATGGTGAATCATGTCCCCATGACCGAGGAGTCCTCGCTCACCGGGCGGCTGCTGGTGGCCACCCCGGCGCTGTCCGATCCGAACTTCGACCGTTCCGTGGTGCTCCTCCTCGACCACGACCGGGAGGGAGCCCTCGGCGTGGTCCTGAACCGGCCCACCCCGGTCGGCGTCTCCGAGGTGCTGGAGCCGTGGGCGGCGCTGGCGGGCGAGCCCGGCGTGGTCTTCCAGGGCGGCCCGGTCGCGCTGGACGCGGCCCTGGCCCTGGCCGTGGTCCCCGGCTCGGGCCCGCTGGGCTGGCGCCGGGTGCACGGCTCGATCGGCCTGGTGGACCTGGAGGCGCCGCCCGAGGTGCTGGCCGCCGAGCTGGGCTCCCTGCGGATCTTCGCCGGATACGCCGGGTGGGGCCCCGAGCAGCTGGAACGCGAGCTGGACGAGGGCGCGTGGTACGTCGTGGACTCCGAGCCGGGGGACGTCTCGGCTCCCGAGCCGGAACGCCTGTGGCGGGCCGTGCTGCGCCGCCAGCGGGGGCGCCTGGCGCTCCTCGCCACATATCCGGACGACCCCTCGCTCAATTAGGCTTGGTACTCATGAGCACTCTTGAGCCCGAGCAGCCCGAGCGCGGAGCGGGCACCGGCACCCTCGTCGAGCCCACCCCGCAGACCACGCACGGCGATGGCGACCACGAGCGCTTCGCGCACTACGTCCAGAAGGACAAGATCATGGCCAGCGCGCTGGACGGGACGCCCGTCGTCGCGCTCTGCGGCAAGGTCTGGGTCCCCGGGCGCGACCCCAAGAAGTACCCCGTCTGCCCCACCTGCAAGGAGATCTACGAGTCCATGGGCTCCTTCGGCGGCGGCAAGAACGGCAAGGACGGCGGCAAGCAGTAGGCCCGCCTGCGCGGGCCGTGACACGGCGCTCCGCGTGCCTGCGCGATCCGCCTGCGCGATCCGCCTGCGCCGGGGGCCGCCCCGGGCCCGCGGCCGGGCTCTTGTGCGGCGACGGCCGCCAGGCCCTGGGCCCAGGCCCCTGCGCGGCGCTGGCCGCCTGGCGGCGGGCCCGGGCGAATGGCCGCTGCGCCCACGCGGGAGCGAGGCCCGCGCCCGGCTCCGGCCCTTGCGGGCCGAGCCCGCGAGTCCCGGTTGCCGCGCTCGGGGCCGTGACCTGCGGTCTCCGGCCGTCACGCTCGGCGCACGGCCGAGCGTGGCCGATCGCGTGTGCCCTCCGCGGCGCCCAGGCCGAGCGTGACCCGCCGTGTGTGTGTCGTCCCCGCCGTCCGGCCGAAGGCGGCCCGGGGCGGCTCCGCGCCTGGCCTGAGGTCCTCGGCCGGGTTCGTCACCGCGGACATCGCGGCCGTCGGGGAGGGCCCCGCTGGTCGGCCCCGGCCCTGGGCTTCGTCGGGCAGGATCCGCGGCCCGGCCGTCGGCCTCGGGTTGCCCGGGCGGTCTCGGGAAGCTCCCGGCCGCGTACGGCCGTGAGTCCCGGCTCCTGGCCGCCGCCGGAGGCGCGCGGGCGCGGAGCGCCGCTCGCGCCGTCGGCCGCGGCCCGCCTCCGGCTCCGGTTGCCGTCCACGGGCGGGCGTTCCGGGCCGGGCCTGTGGCTGCCGCTCCGGCAGGAGGCGCGCGTGCCCTGATCGTGTGAGTTGTGCGGTGGGGGGTGGGGCGGTCGCGGGGGTGTGAGGTGGGGGCTTACGGGCGGTGGACCCCCGAGGTCCCGGGGCGTGAGAATGTGCCAGAGTTGCCACGTCCCGGCCCCGAGCACGTACCGTACGGCTCGGCAGCCGGGACGACCGGGAAAGGGGCAGCTGGATTTGAGCACGCACGCACCGCAGGCATCGTCGCCCGCCCGCCTCGTCGCGCTGCCCGCCACCCTCGACGACGCGGTGGCGGCCCTGGCCGAGGTGCCCGCGGCCGTCCCGGTGGCCGGCGGCACCGACCTGATGGCCGCGGTCAACGCCGGCCTGCTCCGCCCCGCGGCCCTGGTCGGCCTCGGCCGCCTCGCGGAGCTGCGCGGCTGGGCGTACCAGGACGGCCACGCGCTCCTGGGGGCCTGCCTCACCCACGCGCGGATGAGCCGCCCCGACTTCGCCGCCCTGATCCCCGCCCTGGCCGCCGCCGCCCGCTCCGCCGGGCCGCCCCAGGTGCGCAACGCCGGCACCCTCGGCGGGAACGTCGTCTCCGCCGCCGCCTTCGGGGACACCCTGCCCGTCCTGGCCGCCCTGGAGGCGACCCTGCTGGTCGCGGGCCCCGAGGGCGACGGCCGGCAGATCCCCATCGGGCAGCTCCTGGCCGGACGCGACCGGCTGCACCCCGGCGAGCTGCTGGCCCACGTCCGGGTGCCGCTGCTGCACGCGCCGCAGACGTTCCTGAAGGCCACCACCCGCTCCGGGCCCTCCCGGGCGCTGGCCTCGGTGGCCGTGGTGCTCGACCCGGTGCGCCGCGAGGTGCGCTGCGCGGTCGGCGCCGTCGCCCCGGTCCCGCTGCGCCCCCTGGACGCGGAACGCTGGGTCGCCTCGCTCGTCGACTGGGACGGCGACCGGGGGCTGGCCCCCGAGGCGCTGGCCGCGTTCGGAGACTACGTCGGGATGGCCTGCATCCCCGACCCGGGGCCCGAGCCCGCGCCCGGCGACCGCGAGGCCGGTCAACTTCCCCTCGTCCTACTGCAGTTGAGGCGTACGGTGGCGACACTGGCCCGCCGTGGACTCGGGAGGGCTCTCGCATGAGCAACGACCAGCGGCCCGAGCAGGACCCGCCGGCCCCCGGGCCCGGCGGCTGGGGAGGGGAGTACGACGCGGAGGCGACCGCGTTCATAGAGCTGCCCCCCGGCTACCAGCGGGAGGCGGGCGAGGACCCGCTGGCAGCGCCGGGTCACGGGTACCGGCCGCCGGTGATCGAGCCGCCGGGCTCCGGCACGCCCCCGCCCGCCGCGGCGACGCCCACCACCGACCCCGGAGCCGCCGGGCAGTGGACCCTGCCGTTCGCCGCCGACCCGCCCGCGACGGGCAGCGCCGCCGCCATGGGCCAGGGCGCCGCGCTGGCCGGCCGCCGCCCCCTGGGCTCGGGACCGCCGCGCGCCGAGGGGCAGGACGAGCCGGCCTGGTTCGCCGACCACGGCGCCGCGCACCGCGAGGCCGGGGACGGCTTTCCGGCCGTCCCCGCGCCCTGGCCCGGCCGGGATGGGGGTACCCCCAGGCGGAGCCTGGGGGAGGCCGGTCCGCACCCCGCAGAGCCGCTCCCCGCCGACGCGGGCGGCACCTGGAGCACCCCCGCCGACGCCGGACCCTGGGCCGCCGGTCCCGGCGCCCCCGTCCCCGAGCCCGCCCCCGGCGAGGTCCCCTCCGGCCTCCCGGCCCCCGGCGGCAGCCGCAGCGAGCACCCCGAGGTCTCCTACGTGCTGCGGGTCAACGGCGTGGACCGGCCCGTCTCCGGCGCCTGGATCGGCGAGTCCCTGCTGTACGTGCTGCGGGAGCGCCTCGGCCTGGCCGGGGCGAAGGACGGCTGCGCCCAGGGCGAGTGCGGCGCCTGCTCGGTGCAGGTGGACGGCCGCCTGGTCGCCGCCTGCCTGGTGCCCGCCGCCACGGCCGCCGGCAGCGAGATCCGCACCGTGGAGGGGCTGGGCGGCGACGGCGCGCCCTCGGACGTTCAGCGGGCGCTGGCCGCCACGGCCGTGCAGTGCGGCTTCTGCCTGCCCGGCATGGCCATGACCATCCACGACCTGCTGGAGGGCAACCACGCCCCCACCGAGCTGGAGACCCGCCAGGCGCTGTGCGGCAACCTCTGCCGCTGCTCCGGCTACCGGGGCGCGCTCGACGCGGTCCGCGCGGTTGTCGAGGAGCGCGCGGGGAAGGCGGCGCACGGGGGGCACCAGGCGCACCCGGCCCCCCGGGCCGGCGAACAGGCAGGACAGGACGGGGCGGCCCGGATCCCCCACCAGGCCGGGCCCCCGGGAGGCATGTGATGACGGAGCAGCCAGGCGACGCCGCGTCGGCGGTCACGGTGGTTCCCGTGCAGGGCACCCCCGCCCCCCCGCCGCGCCGCGTCCCCCACGGGCTCGGCTCCCCGCTGGGGCCGGCCGACGCCGAGGCCAAGGTGCAGGGCACCCACCCCTACACCGCCGACCTTTGGGCCGAGGGCCTGCTGTGGGCGGCGGTGCTCCGCTCCCCGCACCCGCACGCCCGGATCGTCTCCCTCGACACCTCCGCCGCCACCGCCATGCCCGGCGTGCGGGCCGTGGTCACCCACGAGGACGTGGACGGCGACGGCGGCCTGGGCCGCACGGCCGGCGACCGCCCGGCCCTGGCCTCCGAGGTGGTGCGCTATCACGGCGAGCCGGTGGCCGCCGTCGCCGCCGACCACCCGGGAACGGCCCGCCTGGCCGCCGCCGCCATCGCCGTCGAGTACGAGGTGCTCGACCCGGTGACCGACCCGGAGAAGTCCTTCCGCGCCCCGGCCATCCACCCCGACGGCAACGTCGTGCGCCACATCCCGCTGCGCCACGGCGACCCCTCCGTCACCGGCGAGGTCGTCGTCGAGGGCGTCTACCGCATCGGCCGCCAGGACCCCGCGCCCGTGGGCGCCGAGGCCGGGCTGGCCGTGCCCCGCCCGGACGGCGGCGTGGAGGTGTACGCGGGGAGCACCGACCCGCACGGCGACCGTGACCGGCTGGCCGCCTGCCTGGGCCTGGCCGCCGAGCAGGTCAAGATGTACGTCACCGGCGTGCCCGGCGCCCTGGCCGACCGCGAGGACCTGGGCTTCCAGGTCCCGCTCGCCCTGCTGGCCATCCGCACCGGCTGCCCCGTCAAGCTCGCCGCCAGCCGCGAGGAGTCCTTCCTCGGCCACGCCCACCGGCACCCCACGCTGCTGCGGTACTGGCACCACGCCGACGCCTCCGGGCGGCTGGTGAAGGTCGAGGCCCAGCTGCTGATGGACGCCGGGGCCTACGCCGACGACTCCCCGGAGGCCCTGGCCGCCGCCGTCGCCCTGGCCGCCGGTCCCTACCGCGTGCCGAACGCCGTGATCGACGGCTGGGCCGTGCGCACCAACAACCCCCCCTCCGGCTACGTCCGCGGCGAGGGCGCCCTCCAGGTCTGCGCCGCTCACGAGGGCCAGATGGACCGCCTCGCCGCGCGCCTGGGCATCGACCCGGGCGAGCTGCGGGCGCGCAACGTCCTGGGCACCGGCGACCCGCTGCCCACCGGACAGGCCGTGACCTGCCCGGCGCCCGTGGCCGAGCTGCTGACGGCCGTTCGCAACGCGCCGATGCCCGCGCTGCCCAAGGACGGGCCCGTGGAGGACTGGCTGCTGCCCGGCGGCCCGGACGGCGCGGCCGACCCCGCGGCCGTGCGGCGCGGGGTGGGCTACGCCCTGGGCATGGTGCACATGCTCGGCGCCGAGGGGACCGACGAGGTGTCCACGGCCACGGTCAAGGTGGAGGGCACCGTCGCCACCGTGCTGTGCGCCGCGGTGGAGACCGGGCAGGGCTTCGCGACGCTGGCGCGGCAGATCGTTCAGGACGTGCTGGGCGTGGAGGAGGTGCACGTCGCCCCCGTGGACACCGACCAGCCGCCGGCCGGGCCGGGCGGGCGCGGGCGGCACACCTGGGTCTCGGGCGGCGCGGTGGAGCGGGCCGCGAAGATGGTGCGCACCCAGCTTCTCCAGCCGTTGGCCGCGAAGTTCGGGATGTCCGCCGAGCTGCTGAGCATCGCCGACGGCAAGATCACCTCCTACGACGGGGTCCTGTCCACCACGGTGGCCGAGGCCCTGGAGGGCAAGGAGCTGTGGGCGACCGCGCAGTGCCGCCCGCACCCCACCGAGCCGCTGAACGAGGCGGGCCAGGGCGACGCGTTCGTGGGCCTGGGCTTCGCGGCCGTGCGCGCGGTGGTGGACGTGGACGTGGAGCTGGGCGCGGTGCGGGTGGTGGAGATGGCCATCGCGCAGGACGTCGGCCGCGTCCTCAACCCCCGCCAGCTGCGCGCCCGGATCGAGGCGGGCATCACGCAGGGCGTGGGCGCTGCGCTGACGGAGCACCTGCGGGTGGCGCGCGGGGTGGTGCGGCGGCCCGACCTGGCCGGGTACGCGCTGCCGACCGCGCTGGACGCGCCGGACGTGCGGATCGTGAAGATCGTCGAGGAGCGGGACGTGGTCGCGCCGTTCGGGGCCAAGTCGGGGGTCAGCGCGGTGCCGCTGGTCGTCTCCCCGGCGGCCGTGGCCGCGGCCGTCCGCGCCGCCACCGGGCGCCCGGTCAACCGGCTGCCCATCCGCCCGCAGATGGCGGTCTCGCCCGCGCCGGGCCGCACGGAGTGACCATCGGGGGGCCGGGACCGGCCCCCGCCACGGCCGTCGGGACCAGGACCAACGGCCGACCGGATCACGTCCCCCGGCCATAGGCAACCCGGGCGTTCGCTCCTTACCGTGATACGTATGACGAACGCCGACGCCGCGGCCCTGGCCGCCCCCGGAGCGCCCCCGGCAGGACCCGCCCGCGACGGGGTCCTCTCCCGGCCGTACCGGGCGCTGACCCTGGGGTGCGTCAGCGCCATCCTGCTGATCGCCTTCGAGGCCATGGCGGTGGGCACCGCGATGCCCGCGGCGGCCGAGGCGCTGGACGGCGTCTCGCTCTACGCCTTCGCGTTCTCCGCCTACTTCACCACCAGCCTGCTGGGCATGGTCGCCTCCGGGCAGTGGTGCGACCGCCGCGGCCCGGCCGGGCCGGTGGTGGCCGGGATCGGGGCGTTCTCGGCCGGGCTCCTGGTCTCCGGAACGGCCGGGGCGATGTGGGTCTTCGTCCTGGGCCGCGCCGCGCAGGGCATAGGCGGCGGCCTGGTGATCGTCGCGCTGTACGTCACGGTCAGGCGGGCGTTCCCCGAGCACCTGCGGGCCGCGGCGCTCGCGGCCTTCTCGGCGGCCTGGGTGGTGCCCTCGATGGTGGGGCCGGTCGTGGCCGGGACGGTCACCGAACAGTTCGGCTGGCGCTGGGTGTTCCTCGGCATCACGGTGCTGGTGGTCCTGCCGCTGGCCGTGATGCTCCCGGCGCTGCGGCGGATCGGGAACGCCCCGCCCGAGGACGTGGGGGAGGGCGGGGCGGCCGGGGGCGGGCGTTTCGACGGCCGCAGGCTGCGGATGGCCGGGGCAGCGGCGCTGGGCGCGGGCCTGCTCCAGCTCGGCGGGCAGGAGGTGCGGTGGCTGGCGCTGCTGCCCGCCGCGGCCGGGCTGGCGCTGCTGGTGCCCTCGGCGCGGGCGCTGCTGCCGCGCGGCATCTTCCGGGCGGCCCGCGGGCTGCCCGCGGTGATCGGGCTGCGGGCGCTGACCTCCGCCTCCTACATGGCCACCCAGACCTTCGTGCCGCTGATGCTGGTCTCCCGCCGCGGCCTGTCCTACACCGAGGCGGGCCTGGCGCTGGCCGCCTCGGGGGCGCTGTGGGCGGCCGGTTCCTGGGTGCAGGCCAGACCCTGGGCCGAGCGGCACCGGTACCGGCTGGTGCGGCTGGGCGCCGCGCTGATCGCCGCGGCGGGAGCCGCGACGCCGCTGGTGCTGTTCGAGCGGGTGCCGGTGTGGATGCCCGCGCTGACGCTGGGCGTCGGGGCGCTGGGCATGGGCCTGGTGGTGGCCTCCGTCGGCGTGCTGGTGCTGCGGCTGTCCGAACCCCGGGAGGCGGGCGGCAACATCGCCGCCCTCCAGGTCTGCGACAGCCTGGGCAACGTCGTGATGCTCACGGCCGTCGGCACCCTCTTCGCCGCCCTGGGCGGCGACCCGGCCGCCGCCCACGAGGAGGCCGAGCGGATCGCGGGCACGATCGGCGCCGGCGCCTTCTGGGGCGTCTACGCGGCGGCCACGGCCGTCGCCCTGCTGAGCAATCTCGTGGCCGCCCGCCTGCGCGAGCGCGGCGGGAGGGCCTGAGCGGCCCGGGACGACCGCCCGGATGCCCACGGGGCAACGGCCGTCGCGTGGCCGCCGCCAAGCCGCGCGGGCGGCCGTCCGGCCGGCGGGGCGCGGGCCGGAGGCCGGCCGGTCCGCCACCGGAGGTGGCCGCACCGCCCCGCGCGGGGCGCGGGTAGGGTGGCGCGGTGCCGGGTCCTCGCCGGAACGGGGCCGGTGAAGTGCCGCCCGCGCCTGCGCCGAGACCCGTCGGGAGACCGTGAGTACCGCAGCCTCGTCCTCCACCCCGCCGTCCGCGCCGTCCTCGCCCGCGGCGTTCTCCTCGCACCTCTCGCCCGCCTTCCCCGGCCGCGCCCCCTGGGGCACCGCGGCCCGGCTGCGGGCCTGGCAGCAGGCGGCGATGGAGGCGTATCTGGCGGACCAGCCACGGGACTTCCTCGCCGTGGCCACCCCCGGCGCGGGCAAGACCACCTTCGCGCTGACCCTGGCCTCCTGGATGCTGCACCACCACGCCGTCCAGCAGGTGACCGTCGTGGCGCCCACCGAACACCTGAAGACCCAGTGGGCGGATGCCGCCGCGCGCATAGGGATCCGCCTCGACCCCTCCTACAGTGCCGGGCCGCTGGGCCGGGAGTTCCACGGGGTGGCCGTGACCTACGCGGGCGTCGGCGTGCGCCCGATGCTGCACCGCAACCGCTGCGAGCAGCGCAAGACCCTGGTCATCCTCGACGAGATCCACCACGCCGGCGACTCCCGCTCCTGGGGCGAGGCGTGCCTGGAGGCGTTCGAGCCCGCGACCCGCCGCCTCGCGCTGACCGGCACGCCCTTCCGCTCGGACACCAACCCCATCCCGTTCGTCACCTACGCCGAGGGCGCCGACGGCGTGCGCCGCTCGGTCGCGGACTACACCTACGGGTACGGCAACGCCCTGGCCGACGGCGTCGTGCGGCCCGTCATCTTCCTCTCCTACAGCGGCTCGATGCGCTGGCGCACCCGCGCCGGGGACGAGGTCGCCGCCCGCCTCGGCGAGCCGATGACCAAGGACGCCACCGCCCAGGCCTGGCGCACCGCGCTGGACCCCAAGGGCGAGTGGATGCCGGCCGTGCTCTCGGCCGCCGACCGGCGGCTGTCCGAGGTGCGGCGCGCGGTGCCGGACGCGGGCGGCCTGGTCATCGCCGCCGACCAGGACTCCGCCCGCGCCTACGCCAAGCTGATCCGGGAGATCACCGGCGAGCGCGCCACCGTCGTCCTCTCCGACGACGCCGGGGCCTCGGGCCGGATCGAGGAGTTCCGCGAGGGCCGGGAGCGGTGGATGGTCGCGGTGCGGATGGTCTCCGAGGGCGTGGACGTGCCGCGGCTGGCGGTCGGGGTGTACGCCACGACGATCTCCACGCCGCTGTTCTTCGCGCAGGCGGTGGGGCGCTTCGTGCGCTCCCGGCGGCGCGGCGAGACGGCCTCCGTCTTCCTGCCCACCATCCCCGACCTGCTGACCTTCGCGCAGGAGCTGGAGCGCGAGCGCGACCACGTGCTGGACAAGCCCCAGCGCGCCGGCGAGGAGGAGGACCCCTACGGGCCCGAGGAGAAGCTGCTGCGCGAGGCCGAGCGCCAACAGGACGAGGCGGACGGCACCCAGGACCAACTCCCCTTCGAGGCACTGGAGTCGGAGGCCGTCTTCGACCGCGTCATGTACGACGGGGCCGAGTTCGGCATGCAGGCGCACCCCGGCAGCGAGGAGGAGCAGGACTACCTCGGCATCCCCGGCCTGCTGGAGCCCGACCAGGTCAAGCTCCTGCTCCACCGGCGCCAGCAGCGGCAGATCGCGCACAGCCGCCGCAAGCCGGACGAGGAGGCCGACCTGATCGAACTGCCCGCCGAGCGGCGGCCCGTGGTCAGCCACAAGGAGCTTCGCGAGCTGCGCCGCGAGCTGAACTCCCTGGTCGGCGCCTACGCCCACCAGTCCGGCAAGCCGCACGGCGTCATCCACACCGAGCTGCGCCGCGCCTGCGGCGGCCCCCCCACCGCCGAGGCCACCGCGGGCCAGCTCCGCCAGCGCCTGGCGAAGCTGCGCGAGTGGGCCACCCGCATGCGGTGAACGCCCCCGGCGGGCGCGCGGCGCGGGCGGGTGAACGGCCGCGGCGGGCCCCGGCGCGCCCCGGTGAACGTCCGAAGTGCCGCGCCACGCCAACTCGGCGGATTCGGGCGCGAGAGGGCGCGAAACGATCAGCACCTGCTCGGATTCTGGACACCCCCTTCCGCTTACCGGTGACCGTGGATAAGTTTCCGGTCACGCGCATGCCCACTGGCTGCGCGACCCCCGCCCGCACCCACCCCCTCCGCCGCGCTGCCACGGGACCGGCAGCCGCGGCGTTCGCGCGGGCGGCGCACCGCACCAGGAGGTGTCGTGACCGCGGAGACCTCTCAGACCCTCGACCGGGGACTGCGCGTCCTCAAGCTGCTGGCCGAGACCGACCACGGCCTGACCGTCACCGAGCTGTCCAAGCAGCTCGGCGTCAACCGCACCGTCGTCTACCGCCTGCTCGCCACCCTCGAACAGCACTCCCTCGTCCGCCGCGACGCGGGGGGACGGGCCCGGGTCGGGGTCGGCGTGCTGGGCCTGGGCCGGCAGGTGCATCCGCTGGTCCGCGAGGCCGCGCTGCCCGCGCTGCGGGCGCTGGCCGAGGACGTCGGCGCCACCGCCCACCTGACCGTGGTGGACGGCAACGACGCCCTGGCCGTGGCCGTGGTCGAGCCGAGCTGGACCGATTACCACGTGGCCTACCGCACCGGCTTCCGCCACCCCCTGAACCGGGGCGCCGCGGGCCGGGCCATCCTCACCGGCCGGGCCCGCGACCTGCTGGACCAGGACGCGTTCGTCCTCACCCGGGGCGAGCTGGAGGCGGGCGCCAGCGGCGCCGCCGCCCCGCTGCCGCCCGAGGCCGGGATCGAGGGCAGCGTGGGTGTGGTGATGCTCAGCGACTCCGTGCCGCCCGGGGTGGGCCCCCGCGTGGTCCGGGCCGCGCGGGAGGTCGCCGAGGTCCTGCGTTAGATTCGCTGCCATGTCCGCCGCACCGACGAAGCCGCCGACGCCCGCGCCCAAGGCCCCGCCCGCAGGCCGCCGCCGGCCCCTCGTGCTCGCCGCGTGCGGCGCGGCCACGGCGGCGCTGCTGGGCGTCGCGGCCCTGGCGCCGCTGCCGTTCTCCGTCACCCGGCCCGGGATGACCGCCGACGTGCTCGGCGCGTACCGGGGGGAGACGGTGATCACCGTCACCGGCGCCGAGGTCAGGCGCCCGGAGGGCGAGCTGCGGATGACCACCATCAACGCCACCTCCCCCGAGGCCACGGTCCGGATGGCCGACGTCCTGACCGGCTGGCTGGCCGACGACGAGGCCGTCATGCCGCGCGAGGCCGTCTACCCCGTGGGGGACACCCCCGAGGAGATCAACCGGCACAACGCCGGCCAGATGCGCGAGTCCCAGGAGGTCGCGGTCACCGCGGCGCTGGCCCACCTGGGCCTGGAGGACAGCGGGATCGAAGTCGAGTTGAACCTCGCGGACGTCGGCGGCCCCAGCGCCGGCCTGCTGTTCTCGCTGGGCATCGTGGACCTGCTGGAGGGGGACGGCGAGGGCGGGGACCTCACCGGCGGGCGGACCGTGGCCGGCACGGGCACCATCGAGGCGGACGGCACGGTCGGGCCGGTCGGCGGCGTTCCCCTGAAGCTGCGCGCGGCGCGCAGGGACGGGGCGACGGTCTTCCTGGTGCCGCGCGAGGAGTGCGGGGACGCCACCGCCGATACCCCCGAGGGCCTGCGCCTGATCCCGGTGGGCACCCTCACCGACGCCCTCGACGCGCTGCGCGCCCTGAACGCCGGGGGAGACGTCCCCTCCTGCTGAACGCTCCCCCGCGTGGGGGCACCCCCGGACGGAGTCCGGGGGAGGGAGGTACCCCCATCGCCGCGCACGGCCGTTGAGGCCCCGGGCGGCGCACCGCCCCCGCGCGTGCAGGTCGCGGGGGCGGCCGTGGGGGGTGGTGTCCTTAGAGATTCCCGCGCCGGGCCTGTTCACGCTCGATTGCTTCGAAGAGGGCTTTGAAATTCCCTTTGCCGAATCCGAGCGATCCGTGACGCTCGATCACCTCGAAGAAGACCGTGGGCCGGTCCTGCACCGGCTTGGTGAAGATCTGCAAGAGGTAGCCGTCCTCGTCCCGGTCGGCCAGGATGCTCAGCTCCCGCAGCGTCTCCACCGGCACCCGCGTGCGGCCCACCCAGTCCCCGAGGGTGTCGTAGTAGGAGCCGGGCACGTCCAGGAACTCCACGCCGGACTCCCGCATCGTGCGCACCGTGCGGACGATGTCCTCGGTCGTCAGCGCGATGTGCTGCACCCCGGGCCCGCCGTAGAACTCCAGGTACTCGTCGATCTGCGACCGCTTGCGCCCGGCGGCGGGCTCGTTGATGGGGAACTTCACCTTCCGGGTGCCGTCCGCGACCACCTTCGACATCAGCGCCGAGTACTCCGTGGCGATGTCGTCCCCGACGAACTCCTTCATATTGGTGAAGCCCATGACCCCCCGGTAGAAGTCCACCCAGGCGTCCATCCGCCCCAGCTCCACGTTTCCCACGCAGTGGTCGACCCCGGTGAACGTCAGGGGCGCGCGCGGCGGGACCAGGGGTGCGGCGGCGCGGTAGCCCGGCAGGTAGGGCCCGGAGTACCCCGAGCGTTCCACCAGGGTGTGCCGGGTGTCCCCGTAGGTGGCCACCGTCGCCAGCACCACCGAGCCGTGCTCGTCGGACTCCCGGCGCGGGGCGGCCAGGCCCCGGGCGCCGTTGGCGGTGGCGTGGGCGTAGGCGGCGCGGGCGTCGGGCACCTCCACGGCCAGGTCCAGCACGCCGTCCCCGTGCACCGCCACGTGCCGGGCCAGCTCCCGCCCCGCCGGCGTGTGCGGCGCGATCACGGAGGTCAGCACGAACCGCGCTCCCCCCGACTCCAGCACGTAGCTGGCGCTCTCGCGGTGGCCGTTCTCCGGGCCCCGGTAGGCGACCAGGGTCATCCCGAAGGCGGTCGAGTAGTAGTGCGCGGCCTGCTTGGCGTTGCCGACGGCGAAGACGATCGCGTCCATCCCGCGCACGGGGAACGGGTCGTCGTCCGGCGCGCCCGCGCTCCTGAGCCCGCCCCTGCCCGGCTTCCTGACGACATCCATACCGGCCAGCCTGCGCGTACGGCCGCAAACTGCGCAATAGTGTGCATCAGCGCTGGACAACCTGCTCAGCCGAGAGGGCGGGGCGGCGTTCGATCTGTACAGACTGTTCATCGCGCGGGACAGCGCGACCGCACCGCGCACGAGGAGGCGTCGGCCATGACCATCGACGAGCTGGACGCGCGGCTGCTCGAACTCCTGGCCCGGCACCCGAGAATCACGGTGCTGGAGGCGTCCCGGCGGCTGGGCGTGGCCCGCGGCACGGCGCAGGCACGCCTGGAGAAGCTGATGGCGCGCGGGGTCATCCGCGGGTTCGGGCCGGACGTGGACCCGGCCGCGCTCGGCTACCCCGTCACCGCCTTCGCCACCCTGGAGATCCGCCAGGGCCAGGGCGAGCAGGTGCGCCGCCACCTCGCGGGCGTGCCCGAGGTGCTCGAACTGCACACCATCACCGGCGAGGGCGACATGCTCTGCCGCCTGGTGGCCCGCTCCAACGCCGACCTCCAGCGCGTGATCGACCGGGTGGTGGGCTTCGAGGGCATCCTGCGCTCCGCCACGGCCATCGTGATGGAGAACCCCGTGCCCGCACGGATCATCCCGCTGGTGCGCGCCGCCGCCCGGGACTGAACCGGCGGGCTCCCCGCCGATGGCCGCGCCCGGGCGGGGCGCTCACTCCGCGGCGGGCGGCCCGCCCGGCGGGGCCAGCAGCCCGCCCAGGCCGTCGGCCAGGTCCAGCCGTTCGCCCTCGGTCCCCGGCGGGACCAGCCGCAGGGTCCGCTCCAGCCAGGCCGAGACGGGCGCGGCCGGGGCGTACAGCAGGGCGTCGCCGTCCGGGGAGCACAGCGACAGCCAGATCACGCTGCGGCCCTCGGCCTTGCCGGGCCACACCCGCACGTCGCCCTGCCCGGCGGGGCGGAAGACGCCCTCGACCAGCAGTTCGCGGGCGAACGCCCAGTGCACGGGCGCCTCGGAGCCGAGGTGGAAGGTGGCGTGGACGGCGAAGGGGTCGTCGGTGCGGTAGCGCAGCAGCGCGGGGACGGGGACGCTGCGGGCGGGGGAGAGGACCAGGGCCAGGTCGAGTTCCCGCTCGATGGTGGTGTGCATGCGATGCGACCTCTTTTCCAGTTCTCTACGGTCTCTACGGTCGGGCCGGTGTCATCGGGTTCCGCGAGGGTGTAGAGGTGACGCACGCCGTTCCATTACGCGGGTTGGCGGAAATTTCCCGGGGGCCTCCGGCCGCAAGGGGGCGGGCGTGGCGAGTCGCCGCCGCCGGGGCCGGGACCTGCGGGGGAAGGCAGCCGTTGGCTAAGGTCCCTGCGGGGGAGGGGAGTCGCCCGGGCCCGCCCGGCGCGTACCATGCTTACCCCGTAGAGACGTGAGACCCGTAGGACCGCACGGACGAGGAGATTCGGATCCAATGAGCTCCCCACCCGCAGGCTCCCCGCCGTCTGGAAGCGCCGGCGGCGGACCGGGGCCGAATTGGTATCCGGACCCGTCCATCCCCGGCTACATCCGCTACTGGAACGGCACCTCCTGGGTGCCCGGCAGCAGCCGCCCCGAGCCCCGCGAGGGCGAGGCGCTGCCGACCCCGCCGGCCGGCGCCGCGGCCCCGCAGCCGGCCCCCGCCCCGGCCGTTCCGCCCGCGCGGGACGAGACCCAGCCCTTCTTCTTCGACGAGGAGGCCCCCGAGCCCGCGCCCCGCGCCGAGCCGGCCCCGAGCGGCGGCGCGCTGCCCGAGCTGCGTCAGCGAGGGGACGTGGCGCCCGTGCGCCGGGACACCGGCGAGGGGCAGCGGCTGACCTGGGGCTCCGACGAGGACGTCAGCACCTCTCCGGTGGCCGCCGCGGGACGGGTGGACCCGCGCGGCCAGTTCGGCCGCACCCCGGCCGATGGCTCGCCCGCCCCCGCCGCCCCGCCGGCCGCCTCGCTCCCGCCGGCCGCGACCCCCAGCCCGGCCCCGGCAGCCCCGCCGCCGGTGCCGCAGCCGACGCCGCCCGTGCCCCGGCAGCCCGAGCCGGCCGCCGTTCCCGAGCCGGACGCCCGGGAGGACACCGCCGCGCTGCGCCGCGCGGACCTGCCGCCCGCCGCCTCCTGGGAACGCCAGGTGCGCGACCTCGCGCAGCAGGCACCCGGACAGCCTCCCGCCCAGCCGGGCCCGGCCCAGCCCGTGGCCCCGCCCGCCGCCCAGCCGCCGGCGGCCGGCCCGCAGCAGGGCGTTCCGGCGCCGCAGCCCCACGTCCCCCCGCAGGCGAACGTCCCGCCCCAGGCCGGACCGGGCCAGGCCCAGGCGCCGCAGCCGGGCGTTCCCGCGCAGGGTGGCGCGCCCGCTCCCGGGTACGGCTACCCACCCCAGCAGGGCGCGGCGCCCGGGTACGGGTATCCGCACCAGCAGCCGGGCGTTCCCCCGCAGGGCGGGCAGGCGCCCGGCGGCTACGGGTACCCGCGGGAGCCGGCCGCGCAGTCGCCCTTCCTCCAGTCCCACCAGGGCTCGCCGCTGACCATGGTCGGCCAGTTCCAGGCACCCGAACAGGCGTACCCGGCGGGCCTGGGGCGGCGGCTGCTCGCGCGGGTGCTGGACGCGCTGCCGCCCGCCGCGGCGGCCGTGGTCATCGGCCTGCCGATGCTCTCGGACGCGCAGGACCACATCGACGCGCAGGTGGAGGCCGCCGAGCGGGCCGGGGTCAACGAGACGATCTGGCTGATCGACGGCACCACCGGCGGCTATCTGGCCGCCGTCCTCGGGGTGTTCCTCGGGGTGACCCTGCTGCTTGAGGCCCTGCCGATGGCGCTGTGGGGCACCACCCCGGGCAAGGCCCTGTGCCGCCTGAAGGTCCTCACGGTGGGGAACCAGGAGAAGCCGTCCTTCGGCGCGGCGCTGCTGCGCTGGCTGCTCTACCACCTGCTCGCGCTGGTGGCCGTCCTCGGCCTGGTCAGCCTGATCATGGGCGCCCGCGACCGGCCCTGGCGGCAGGCGTGGCACGACAAGGCCGTGGACACCTTCGTGGCCGGGGCCCGCAAGCCCGCCCCCGCCCAGCCCGCTCCTCCGGGAGCACCCGGCCGGGTCTAGCCCCGGCCCTTGCCCCGCCCGGCCCCCCGGCCCGTGGCCGGAAGCCCCTGTCACCTGCGGGAACGCCCCCGCCGCGGGCCTTCCGCCCGGGGGCGGGGGCCGTTGCGGCGGGCCGTCCCGGGATGCGGGCGGGGCGGGGCGGGGTTTGACTGGCGTCCATGAGCACCCAGCAGCCTCCGCCCGGCCCCGGCGGCGACCCGGACCGCGGTCCGGGCCGGCCCCCGGACGAGGCCGGGCTGCCCCACGCGCCCCCGCCCTCCGGCCCGTACGGCGCCCCCTACGGGAACAATCCCTACGGGGACGCCTCCGGCGCCGCCGACCCCCTGGCCGGCATGCCGCCGCTCGCGCCCCTGGGCCGCCGCCTGCTGGCGCGGATCATCGACGCCCTGCTGATCGGCATCCCCGTCACGCTGCTGCTGTGGCCCCTGGCCGGCGGCTACGACTTCGACGACCGGGGCGGCGGCGGCTCCTACACCCACCAGGCCGTCGTGCTGCTGGTGTACTTCGTCTACGAGGCCCTGATGCTCTCCGCGCGAGGGCAGACCGTGGGCAAGATGGCGATGCGCATCCGGGTGGCGATGCTGGAGAACGGCGCGGTCCCGCAGGGAAATCCGGCCTGGTACCGGGCGGCGGTGTACTCCCTGCCGCAGCTCGTGCCCTGCCTCGGCTTCGTCTTCTGGCTCGTCAACGTCCTCAGCTGCACCTGGGACAAGCCCTACCGGCAGTGCGTGCACGACAAGGCGGCCAGGACCGTGGTGGTCACCGCCGCCTGAGCCGGCCTGTCAGACCCCGGCCCCCCGGCGCCGCTCCGCCTCGCGCGGGCGCGCCGGGGCCTTCGTGCGCCCGGACGCGCGCCGCCCCGGGACGGCGGCTCCCACGGCGGCCCCGGTCAGCAGGGCGACGGCCGCCGCCGCGCCCAGGACCGGGCCCGGGGCGGAGGGCGCGAGGAGCAGCAGCGCCAGGGTGAGCGCGACGACCGTCACCGAGCCGTAGAGAAGCTGCGCGGGGGTCGGGTGCGGCATGGCGAATCCGTCCTGATCGGTCGTCACCGGGGCGTGCCGGCCACCGGGAGGCACGCGCGCGGCGGCGCCGGGCGACGGCTGAAGCGGCCTCACGGGCGTCGATGCCCGCGCCGGGCCTGAGGCAACCCCGGGCAGGCCCGCAGCCGGGAGCACGAGGGGCGCACGGGGTCATGTTCCTCCACACCGGCGCGTCGAATCAAGGTCTGTCTTTTCCCGCGCCACTCCTGTCGAATGCCTCCCGTCGGATCACTCCGTGCGCAGGGAGGACAGGCAACCGGTGACATCACATGGGACGAGGGGACAGCGCACCACCAGATCGACGGCCGCCCTGGCGACCGCGGCCGTGGCCGCCCTCGGCTGCGCGGTCCTGCTGCCGGCCGCCCCGGCCAACGCAAGCCCCCCGGCCGACCCGCCCGGCGGCGGCCCGCGGGGCGAGCGGCACCAGGACGCCACGCCGCACCTGGAGAACCCGCTGGCGGACAAGCAGCAGGCCCGCCGTCAACAGGCCCTCCAGCGGCTGGTGTCGGGCGAGGCGAGCCCGCGCGCCCTGGCCGGCTCGGACGTGGTCGAGCTGAGCGAGGGCGAGTTCGTGGAGGTGGCCACCACAGGCACCGACCGGATCTTCACGGTGCTGGTCGAGTTCGGCGACACCACGCACCCCGAGTACGGCGGCACTCCGGGCCCGCGCGTCAACGAGATCGCCGAGCCCGACCGTTCGCGGGACAACACCACCCTGTGGCGGGAGGACTTCGACCGCGGCTACTACGAGGACATCTACTACTCGGAGGACCCCCAAGTACCCTCCGTCCGCCAGTACTTCGAGAGCCAGTCCTCCGGCCGCTACACCGTCGAGGGCGAGGTCACCGACTGGGTGCGTGTCGAGCACAACGAGGCCCGCTACGGCACCAACTCCTGCGGGGACAACGTCTGCACCACCGTCTGGGACGCCGTCACCGACGGCGTCAACGCCTGGTACGAGACGCAGCGCGCGGCCGGCCGCACCCCCGAGCAGATCCGCGCGGACCTCGCGAGCTTCGACGTCGAGGACCGCTACGACCACGACGGCGACGGCGACTTCAATGAGCCGGACGGCTATCTGGACCACTTCCAGATCGTCCACGCCGGCGAGGACGAGTCGGCCGGCGGCGGCGCCCAGGGCGAGGACGCCATCTGGGCCCACCGCTGGTACGCCTTCCTGGACGAGATCGGGCAGACCGGGCCGGAGTTCAACCCGGCCGGGGGCACCCAGATCGCGGACACCGGCCTGTGGGTGGGGGATTACACGATGCAGCCCGAGAACGGCGGCGTCGGCGTCTTCGCCCACGAGTTCGCGCACGACCTGGGCCTGCCCGACCTGTACGACACGCAGGGCGGCGAGAACGGCACCGGCTTCTGGTCCGCGATGTCCTCCGGGTCCTGGCTGGGCCCCGGCGAGGAGACCATCGGCGAGCTGCCCAACGATCTCGGCCCCTGGGAGAAGCTGCAACTCGGCTGGCTGGACTACGAGGTGGCGCGCGCCGCGACCACCTCCACCCACCGGCTCGGCCCCTCCGCGCTGGCTTATCCCGGCGCCGCCTCCCGCGGCGGCCGGGACCGTGGCCGCCAGGCCCTCGTCGTGGAGCTGCCCGAGCGGACCGTCACCGAGGAGATCCACCCGCCCGCCGAGGGCGAGGCCCAGTGGTGGAGCGGCTCCGGCGACGACCTGGAGCACACCCTCACCCGCACCGTCGACCTCTCCGGCGCCTCCACCGCCTCCCTGGAGCTGACGGGCTGGTGGTCCATCGAGGAGGGGTACGACTTCCTCTACACCGAGATCTCGGCGGACGGCGGCGCCACCTGGACCGCGCTGGACGGCACGGCCGACGGCGCGCCGCTGCCCCGCGACGGCGCCGACCGGCCCGCGCTGACCGGCGAGTCCGGCGGCGACCTGCCGCTGGCGTTCCCCCTCGACGACTGGGCCGGCCAGGAGGTGAGCCTGCGCTTCCTGTACCGCACGGACGGCTCGACGGCCCAGACCGGGTTCACGGCCGACGCCCTGACGGTGACCGCGGACGGCCGCACGGTCTTCGAGGATGGCGCTGAGGGCGGCGCGGGCGACTGGGAGGCCGAGGGCTTCTCCGTCGTCGGCGGTTCGGTGACCGGCGAGTACGCGCAGTTCTACCTCGTGGAGAACCGCCAGTACACCGGCTGGGACCGCGTCCTGCGCACCGGCCCGTACAACTTCGTGGACACCGAGCGGCGCCCGGACTGGGTGGAGCACTTCCCGTACCAGAACGGCATGCTGGTCTGGCTCTGGGACACCTCCCAGCAGGACAACGACGTCAGCGCCCACCCGGGCGCCGGCCAGGTCCTGCCCGTGGACGCCCACCCCGAGGCCGAGCGGTGGAGCGACGGGACGGTGATCCGCAACCGCATCCAGACCCGCGACGCCGCGTTCAGCCGGTGGCCGACGCCGCGCCTGACCCTGCACCGCGACGGCGAGCCCACCCGCCTGCCCTCCCAGCCCGGCCGGCCGTACTTCGACGACCACCGCGGCACGTACTGGGACGAGGACAACCCGCTCGGCAGCGTCCGCGTCCCCGACACCAACACCCGCATCACGATCCTCAGCCAGCCGCTGGACCCGCTGCGCCCGCTCGTGGTCCGCGTCTCGCCCAGCGCCCGCTGAGGGCTCGCCGGCGCGGACGGCCGGCCGGGCCGCCCTGGCCCGGCCGGCCGTTTCCGTGGGTGAACGCCCGGCCACGGACCGTCGCGCCCCCGCGCCCGGCCAGGCGTATCCGCAGGTCAGCACCCTGCTCGGCGCCCGGCCTCGACGGGCGGCGGCCGGGCGGGTAAAGATGGCGGAGTCCTGTCCGCCCCCGGCGCCCGCAGCGAGAAGGTGACCCGACCCATGTCCGACGGAGGCTTCGTGAGGCTGCCCGACGGCAGCGTCGTCGTCGCGCTCACCCTGCCCAGGCCCGGCGCCCCGGCGCAGGCGGTCCGGGTCCTGGTCCACGCGGCGAACCGCCCCCGGGCGCTGACCCGGCTGCGGAACTTCGGCCTCCCGGCCGTCTACCTCCGCGGCAACGCCTCGCCTCCCACCCCGGACGAGATCTCGGCCGTGCTGCACCACCCCGAGGGCGTGGTCTGGCGGCCCGCCCGCACCGCCCCGCCCTGCACCGGCTGGCGCCCCATGGCCCGCCTCCTCCGCCCCCCGGCCGAGGCGGCCTGAGCGGGGGGCCGCCCCGGGCCATCCCCAGGCCATCCCCGGGACGGCCTCGGGCCGCCCGCCCAGCCGGTCGTACGGGCCCCGGGCCCGGACGGCCCGGCACGAGCCCGCTCACGCCCGCCGCGGACGTTCCCCCGTGCAGTCCGCGGCGGCGCGCCTCGCGGGGCGTCAGTCCGTGACCAGGACCGGCTCGCCCGTCAGCTCCACGCCCGCCTCGGACAGCTCGCGCAGGGCCGCCTCCACGGTCGGGCGGGCCACGCCCGCGGTCAGGCCGAGCAGCACGCGGGTCCGCAGGCCCGCTGCCACCGCGTCCAGGGCCGTGGCCCGCACGCAGTGGTCCGTGGCAATGCCCACCACGTCCACCGCGTCCACGTTCCGCGAGCGCAGCCAGTCGGCGAGGCCCGTGCCGTCGGGGTCCGTGCCCTGGAAGCCGCTGTAGGCGGCCGTGTACGCGCCCTTCTCGAAGACCGCCTCCACCGCGCCGGTCTCCACGGCGGCGGCGAAGTTCGGGTGGAAGTCCGCGCCCTCCGTGCCCGAGACGCAGTGCGGCGGCCAGGACGTGGCGTAGTCGGGCTCCTCGGAGAAGTGCTTGCCGGGCGAGATGTGGTGGTCGCGGGTGGCGACGACGTGCCGGTACGCCGGGGTGGCCGCGCCGATCAGGTCGGTGATGCGGGCCGCCACCTCCGCCCCGCCCGGGACCGCGAGGGAGCCGCCCTCGCAGAAGTCCCTCTGCACGTCGACGACGATCAATGCCTGCTGCATGACGGCGAACTCTCCTTCGTCGGAACGCTGGTGGATGGCCGCGGACCAGGGGCCCGCGCCCGAGCCTAGGCCGCGGCAGCCCCGGCGTACCGCGTCGGCAGGACCGGCTCGCCGGGCGAGAGCTGCGTGGCGGACAGGGGCAGCAGGCCGCGGGCGCGCACGTGCCGCTCGCGCGCCGCGTCCAGGCTCTCGCGGGCCACCGCCCGCCCGTCGCGCATCAGCTCCACGCCCAGGCGGCGGCGGGCCAGCTCCTCGGGGATCCGGCCGGTGCCCACCACCTCGGCCTCGGCCACGCCGTACTCGTCCAGCGGCCGGGCGGCCCACTTCTCGCCGCCGACGGACAGCTTCCCGCCCAGCGACTTCTTGGCCACCGGGACCAGCGGGGCCCGCGGGTCCTCCCCGGCGGCGCGGGCCACCAGCTTGTAGACCATCGAGCAGGTGGGGTGGCCGCTGCCGGTGACCAGCCGCGTGCCGACCCCGTAGGCGTCCACGGGGGCGGCGGCCAGCGAGGCGATGGCGTACTCGTCCAGGTCGCTGGTGACCACGATCCGGGTGTCCCGCGCGCCCAGCTCGTCGAGCTGCCGCCGCACCCGGTGGGCCACGACCAGCAGGTCGCCGGAGTCGATCCGCACCGCGCCCAGCTTGGGCCCGGCAACCTCAACGGCGGTGCGCACGGCCTCGGTGACGTCGTAGGTGTCCACCAGCAGCGTCGTGCCCGTGCCCAGGGACTCGACCTGGGCGGTGAACGCGTCGCGCTCCGAGTCGTGCAGCAGCGTGAAGGCGTGCGCGCTGGTGCCCACGGTCGGGATGCCGTAGCGGAAGCCCGCGGCCAGGTCCGAGGTCGAGGAGAAGCCGCCCACGTACGCGGCCCGGGCGGCGGCGACGGCGGCCAGTTCGTGCGTGCGCCGGGCGCCCATCTCGATCAGCGGGCGGCCCGCGGCGGCCACCGACATCCGCGAGGCGGCGGCGGCCACCGCCGAGTCGTGGTTGAGGATCGAGAGGATCACCGTCTCCAGCAGCACGCACTCGGCGAAGCTGCCCTCCACGGTGAGCACCGGCGAGCCGGGGAAGTAGACCTCCCCCTCGGGGTAGCCCCGGACGTTGCCCCGGAAGCGGAAGTCCGCCAGCCAGTCGAGCGTGGGCCGGTCCACCACGTTGGAGCGCTCCAGGAACGCCAGGAGCCCGGGCTCGAAGCGG
This sequence comes from Streptomyces boetiae, assembly GCF_031845405.1. Taxonomy (NCBI): domain Bacteria; kingdom Bacillati; phylum Actinomycetota; class Actinomycetes; order Kitasatosporales; family Streptomycetaceae; genus Streptomyces; species Streptomyces boetiae. The sequence goes on along the minus strand of NZ_JAVREN010000015.1, from coordinate 70,754 downwards.
AAGTTCTCCACCGCGTCCAGCACCCGGCCGGTGCCCGCCACCACGCCGTACCGACGGCCGGAGGGGAGGCGCCGGGCGAAGACCTCGAAGACGGAGCGGCGCTGCGCGGTGCCGGCGCGCAGCGCGGCCTGCACCATGGTCAGCTCGTACTGGTCGGTGAAGAGCGCGGTGGAGGGCACCGTGACCGGGAGCCCGTGCCGCGCCTCGTCCATCACATCCATGCCCCTAGCGTACACCGCATCTCGTCAGTTTGACGATATCTCGTGTCGGCCGTTTGGTCCCCGGGGCGGGGTTGGTGGCAGCATGGGGGGCGTGAGTGCCATCCCCATGGAGATCGAGCGCACGGAGTCGGACCAGGCGCCGGCCGGCGAGCCGGCCCCGGACGTCCCATGGGTCACGGTCGTCCACAACGACCCGGTGAATCTCATGAGTTATGTGACCTATGTCTTCCAGACCTATTTCGGCTACTCGAAGGACAAGGCCAAGAAGCTCATGCTGGACGTCCACCACAAGGGCCGCGCGATCGTCTCGCAGGGAACCCGTGAAGAAATGGAGCGCGACGTGCAGGCCATGCACGGCTACGGCCTGTGGGCGACCCTCCAGCAGGACCGCTGATGGCCGGGCACTTCGAGTCCGCGGGCGGCCCCGACGGCGGAGCGGCCATCGTTCTCGACGCCACCGAGATCTCCATTCTGCGCAGCCTGGCGACGCAGCTCCTCGAACTCATCGGCCCCGAGCCGGGTGGCCCGGAGCCGGCCGACCCGCTGGACGCGCTCTTCGCCGAAGGGCCCACCGAGCCGCCGGCCGACCCGGCGCTCGCGCGGCTCTTCCCCGACGCCTACGGGCAGCCGGGCGCGGCGGCGGACGAGGAGAGCCGGCGGCTGTCGGCGGAGTTCCGCCGCTTCACCGAGAGCGAGCTGCGCGCCCGCAAGCGCGAGGACCTCCTGGCCCTGGTCAGGGACCTGGACTCGGTCGCCTCCGAGGCGCGGGCCGCGGGCGAGGAGGGGGCGGTGCTGACGCTGAAGCCGGAGGAGTCGCGGCGCTGGCTCGGCGGGCTGAACGACCTGCGCCTGGCGATCGGCGCCCGCCTGGGCCTCAAGGACGACGAGGGCACCGAGGCCCTGCTCGACCTGCCGGACGACGCCCCGGAGAAGCCCGTGGCCATCGCCTTTCTCTGGCTGGGTTCGCTGCAGGAGTCCCTCATCGGGACGATGGCGCCATAACCTCCGCCATTTCAGTGAATAATCATCATAATATGACTTAGGGAATCCCCTGTCGGGTGATCCGGCCGCATGATAGGAAAAGCGGAATTCTTTTCCTGCCCACCGGCCCATCCACCCCGAGGGGGACGCATGGCGAGCGGAACGTCGTGGACCGATGAGATCGACGAGGCCGTCAACAGCGTTTTCGAGCCGGTCCGGGACGTGCTCACCGACGTGGTCTTCTACGAGGTGCCCGTCCTGGGCGGCGACTTCCCGCTGATCGTCGGCTGGCTGGTGCTGGCCGGGCTCGTCTTCACCGCCTCCTTCGGATTCCTCCAGTTCCGCCGCCTGGGCACCGCGCTGCGGCTGGTCCGCGGCCGGTACGAGCAGCCGGACGCCCCCGGCGAGGTCAGCCACTTCCAGGCGCTCACCTCCGCCGTCTCCGGCACGGTCGGCCTGGGCAACATCGCCGGCGTCGCGATAGCCGTCTCCATCGGCGGCCCCGGCGCCACGTTCTGGATGATCGTGTGCGGGCTGCTGGGCATGGCCACCAAGTTCACCGAGTGCACGCTGGGCGTGAAGTACCGCGAGATCGACGCCTCGGGCCGGGTCTCGGGCGGCCCGATGCACTACCTGCGCAAGGGGCTGGCCGAGCGCGGACTGCCCAACCTGGGGCGGGCGCTGGCCTGGCTGTCGGCCGTGATGATCCTGTTCTTCGCCTTCTTCGGCGGCAACCTCTTCCAGGTCAACCAGAGCCTGGAGCAGTTGGCCACCGCCACCGAGGACCACACCGCGTTCTTCGGCGAGTCCGGCGGGGCGCTGCTCTTCGGGGCCCTGGTCGCCGCCCTGGCCGCCGCGGTGCTGCTGGGCGGCATCCGCGCCATCGGCCGTGTCACCAGCCGCCTCGTTCCCGCGATGGCCATCCTCTACGTCATCGCCTGCCTGCTGGTGATCGGCTTCAACGCCCCTGACCTGCCCGACGCGTTCGGCGCCATCCTCAGCGGGGCGTTCGCCCCCGAAGGCGTCGCCGGCGGCCTGGTCGGCGCGCTGATCATGGGCTTCCAGCGGGCGGCCTTCTCCAACGAGGCGGGCGTCGGCTCGGCGCCCATCGCCCACGCCGCCGTGAAGACCAAGCGCCCGGCCACCGAGGGCCTGGTCGCGCTGATCGAGCCCTTCCTCGACACCGTGGTCATCTGCACCATGACCGCCCTGACCATCGTGATCGCCGGCGGCCCGGCCTACCTGGAGGCCCGGGACACCGCGGCGGCCGGCGGCGAGATCGGCGGCACCACGGCCGGGATCTCCATCACCTCGGACGCCTTCGAGACGGCGCTTCCGTGGTTCCCCGCCGTGCTCACCCTCGCCGTCTTCCTCTTCGCCTTCTCGACGATCATCACCTGGGGCTACTACGGGCAGCAGGCGTGGGGCCATCTCTTCGGCGCGGGCCGCGTCGCCGGGACCGTCTACAAGGTCCTCTTCTGCCTGATGATCATGGTCGGCACGCTGCTCTCCCTGGGCACCCTCGTCGACCTCGCGGACGCCTTCCTCTTCATGGCCGCCGTCGCCAACATCATCGGCCTCTACCTGCTGACCCCCGTCGTCCGGCGGGAGCTGCGCAAGGTGCTGGTATACGTCGCCCGGCGGGACGCGGGGGAGACCGACGAGGTCATCGAGGCCGACGAGGCGGCGGCCGAGGCCGCGGGAGACATCACCCTCGCCAAGTGACCGCCCCCGGGGCTCCTCAAGGGCGGCCTTTAGGCTGGCCGCATGCTGACCATCACCCAGGAGCTGCGCGACCGGATCGTGGCCCACGCCCGCGCGGACCACCCCGACGAGGCGTGCGGGGTCGTCGCCGGGCCGGCCGGCAGCGACCGCCCGGAGCGGTTCGTGCCGATGCTCAACGCGGCCCGGTCCCCGACGTTCTACGAGTTCGACTCCGGCGACCTGCTGCGCCTGTACCGGGAGATGGACGACCGGGACGAGGAGCCGGTGGTCATCTACCACTCCCACACCGCCACCGAGGCGTACCCCTCGCGCACCGACATCTCCTACGCCAACGAGCCCGGCGCGCACTACGTGCTGGTCTCCACCGCGGAGTGCGGCAACGACGAGGGCCCGGTGTCCTTCCGCTCGTTCCGCATCGTGGACGGCCAGGTGACCGAGGAGGAGGTGCGGATCGTCGCGGAGCTGCCGCAGGCCCCCGGGGCCGCCGGTTCCGAGACGGGAACGTCCGGATGATGAACGTCGGGCCGGGGCGCCGAACGGGAATCGATACGATGAATCCATGGTTCTCCACGGCGTGAGTGACGCATCAACGCGCGGCGCCCCGCGCGTGCCCGGTCCGCGCCGCCTGCCGAGCCGCCTCGCCGGCGCCGTGTGTCCCGCGACGCGTTGATTCAGCCGCAGCCGCCCGATACCGACAAACCCCGACGTTCCGTCCTCATCCTGGAGCTTCCATGGCCATCGAGGTCCGCATCCCGACCATCCTCCGCAGCTACACCGACGGCGCGAAGGCCGTCGAGGGCGCCGGCGGGACCATCGCCGAGCTGTTCACGGACCTCGACGCCCACCACCCGGGCATCCGGGAGCGGCTGGTCGAGGGCGAGGAGCTGCGCCGCTTCGTCAACGTCTACCTCAACGACGAGGACGTCCGCTTCCTGGACGGCATCGCCACCAAGCTGACCGACGGGGACAGCGTCACCATCCTGCCCGCGGTCGCCGGGGGCGCGGGCTGATGCGCTTCGACTCTCCGCTCGCGGCGGTCGGCAACACGCCCCTGGTCCGGCTGCCGCGGCTCTCGCCCTCCGAGTCCGTGCGGATCTGGGCGAAGCTGGAGGATCGCAACCCGACCGGCTCGGTCAAGGACCGCCCCGCGCTGTTCATGATCGAGCAGGCCGAGAAGGACGGCCGGCTCACCCCCGGCTGCACCATCCTGGAGCCCACCTCGGGGAACACCGGCATCTCGCTCGCCATGGCGGCCCGCCTCAAGGGGTACCGCATCGTGTGCGTCATGCCGGAGAACACCTCCGAGGAGCGGCGGCAGCTCCTGGCCATGTGGGGCGCGGAGATCATCTCCTCGCCCGCGGCCGGCGGCTCCAACACCGCCGTGCGGGTCGCCAAGGAGCTGGCCGCCGAGCACCCCGACTGGGTGATGCTGTACCAGTACGGGAACCCCGACAACGCCGGCGCCCACTACGCCACCACCGGCCCCGAGATCCTGGCCGACCTGCCCTCCGTCACCCACTTCGTCGCCGGGCTGGGCACCACCGGCACGCTGATGGGCGTCGGCCGCTACCTGCGCGAGCACCGGCCCGGGATGCGGATCGTCGCCGCCGAGCCGCGCTACGACGACCTGGTCTACGGCCTGCGCAACCTCGACGAGGGCTTCGTCCCCGAGCTGTACGACGAGTCGGTCCTCACCACCCGCTTCTCCGTCGGCTCCGCCGACGCCGTCGCCCGCACCCGCGAACTGCTGTCCCAGGAGGGCATCTTCGCGGGCGTCTCCACCGGCGCCGCGCTGCATGCCGCGATCGGCGTCGGGCGCCGCGCCGCCGCGGCGGGCGAGGACGCCGACATCGTCTTCGTCGTCGCCGACGGGGGCTGGAAGTACCTCTCCACCGGCATCTACACCGCCTCCTCCACCGAGGAGGCCGTCGCCCGGCTCCACGGCCAGCTCTGGGCCTGAACGCCCGCCCGGGCCCCAACGCTCCCGCTCCCGCCGGGCGCCCGCCCGGCGGGAGGCCGCCGCCTCACCCTGAGTGTCCGCGGGGCGACGTAGAGTCGTAGTGTGACTGTGCGTAGCTACTCGATTCCCCAGCCGGCCGCCGACCGGCCCGTCTGGAGCCGGATCACCGCCCGCGACTCCCTGGCCCGGCGCCTGGACTGGCCGCTGATGACGGCGGCCGGCACCCTCTCCATCCTCGGCACCCTGCTGGTGTACTCGGCCACCCGCGGCCGCATGGACCTGAACAACGGCGAGCCCGAGTTCTTCCTCGTCCGGCACTTCTTCAACGTCTGCGTCGGCGCCGGCCTGGCCGCGGTCATGGTCTGGCTGGGCCACGTCCGCCTGCGCACCGCCGTGCCCGTGCTCTACGGCCTCTCCCTGCTGCTGTCCGTGCTCGTCCTCAGCCCCCTCGGCTCGACGGTCAACGGCTCCCGGAGCTGGATCCAGCTCGGCGGCGGCTTCGCCTTCCAGCCCTCCGAGCTGGTCAAGGTCGGCGTGGTGCTGGCCATGGCCACGCTGCTGTCCGCCTCGCTGGAGAGCGACGCCCGGCACGGGCCCGACACCCGGGCCGTGCTGCACGCCCTGGCCGTGGCCGCCGTCCCCGCCGTCCTGATCATGCTCACCCCCGACGTCGGCCAGACCATGGTCATCGCCGCCATCGCCATCGGCGCGCTGGCCGCCGCCGGCACCGGCCGGCGCTGGATCCTGGGCCTGCTTGGCCTCGGCGTCGCCGGCGCCCTCGCGGTCTGGCAGATCGGCCTCCTCGACGAGTACCAGATCAACCGCTTCGCCGCCTTCGCCAACCCCGCCCTCGACCCCGCCGGCGTGGGGTACAACACCAACCAGGCCCGGATCGCGATCGGTTCGGGCGGCCTGACGGGCCAGGGGCTCTTCCACGGCAGCCAGACGCTGGGTCAGTTCGTGCCCGAGCAGCACACCGACTTCATCTTCACCGTCGTCGGGGAGGAGCTGGGCTTCGTCGGCGCCGGCGCCGTCATCCTCCTCATCGGCACCCTGCTGTGGCGCGGCTGCCGCATCGCCCTGCACGCCCCCGACCGGTACGGCACGATCGTCGCCGCCGGCATCGTGACGTGGATCGCCTTCCAGAGCTTCCAGAACATGGGCATGGCCCTGGGCATCATGCCCGTCACCGGCCTGCCCCTGCCGTTCCTCTCCTATGGCGGCTCCTCGATGTTCGCGATCTGGATCGCGGTGGGCCTCCTGCTGGCCATCCACGTTCGCTCCCGCACCCGGATGTGACCGCGCCCACGGCCCCTTCGCGAGCCCCAGGAGAGTTGACCTGTGACCCTCGACACTGACCGGACAACACGTCAGCCGCGCCGGAGTCGCACCCGCTGCGGACGCGGTCCCCCGCGCTGGTGATTCCGCCCACAACGGGGGCCCTGCAAGGCGCACCGGGGGCCGTTGCGACTTACAGTCGTTCGAACCCCACCACGGAGGTTCCCCCTTCCATGAAGCTCACCGTCGTCGGCTGTTCGGGGTCATTCCCGTCCGCGGACTCGGCCTGCTCCAGCTACCTCATCGAGGCTGAGGGCTACCGGCTCCTCCTGGACATGGGCAATGGCGCCCTCGGCGAGCTCCAGAAGTACTGCGGTCTCTACGACGTCGACGCGGTGGCGATCAGCCATCTCCACCCGGACCACTGCATCGACATGTGCGTGTACTTCGTCGCCCGCTACTACCGCTTCGACGGCGGGCGTTGCGACCCCATCCCGGTCTACGGCCCCGAGGGCACCGAGCAGCGGCTGATCACCGCCTACGCCGACACCCCCTCGGAGAAGGCGATGAGCGAGGTCTTCGACTTCCGCACCCTCACCCCCCGCACCGAGCTGAAGCTGGGCCCGCTGACCGTGCGCGCCGACCGCGTCACCCACCCCGTGGAGACCTACGGCTTCCGCGTCGAGCACGACGGCCGCTCCCTGTGCTACTCCGGCGACAGCGGCCGGTGCGACACCCTCTCCGAGCTGGCCGCGGACGTGGACCTCTTCCTGTGCGAGGCCTCCTTCACCCACGGCAAGGAGGACCTCCCCGAGGTGCACCTCAACGGCCGCGAGGCCGGCGAGTGCGCCGCCCGCGCCGGCGCCGAGCGCCTCGTCCTCACCCACATCCCGCCCTGGACCGACGCCCAGGTCAACCTCTGCGACGCCAAGGCGGCCTTCGGCGGCCCCGTCGAACTCGCCCGCCCCGGCGCGGTGTACGAGATCTGAGGCCCGCCGCCGCGAGCCGGCCCCGCCGGGCCGGGGGATAGGCTCGCCCCCATGTCTCGCATCGACGGCCGCGCGCCCGACCAGCTCCGCCCCGTCCGGATCGAACGCGGCTGGAGCAAGCACGCCGAAGGCTCGGTCCTCGTCTCCTTCGGAGACACCCGCGTGCTGTGCACGGCCAGCGTCACCGAGGGCGTCCCCCGCTGGCGCCGGGGCTCGGGCGAGGGCTGGGTCACCGGCGAGTACGCCATGCTGCCCCGCGCCACCAACACCCGCGGCGACCGCGAGTCGGTCCGCGGCCGGATCGGCGGGCGCACCCACGAGATCTCCCGCCTCATCGGCCGCTCCCTGCGCGCCGTCATCGACTTCAAGGCCCTGGGCGAGAACACCGTCGTCCTGGACTGCGACGTCCTCCAGGCCGACGGCGGCACCCGCACCGCCGCCATCACCGGCGCCTACGTGGCCCTGGCCGACGCCGTGGCCTGGGCCCAGCGCGGCAAGCTGATCCGGTCCAAGGCCCAGCCGCTCACCGGCGCGGTCTCCGCCGTCAGCGTCGGCATCGTCGCCGGGGTTCCCCTCCTCGACCTGGCCTACGAGGAGGACGTCCGCGCCGAGACCGACATGAACGTCGTCTGCACCGGCGACGGCCGCTTCGTCGAGGTGCAGGGCACCGCCGAGGGCGAGCCGTTCCGCCGCGCCGAGCTGGACGCCCTCCTCGACCTTGCCGTCGCCGGCTGCGCGCAGCTCACCACCGCCCAGCAGGCCGCCCTGGCCTCCGGCGTCCCGGGCCAGGACGGAGCGTGACGGGCGCGACAGCCGCCCGCCGCCCCTGACCGGTAGCGCGGGCGGAGCGGCGGGTAGGACGGGTACGAAGAAGCACGGGCACCGACAGGGGAGGACAGCCTCATGGCCACGCCCACGAAACGCACCAGGAGCCGCAGACCGGCCGCGGTCGCGGCGGCCCTCGCCGCCGGCGTGCTGCTGAGCGGCGCCGCGGCCAGCGGCTGCGACCTCCAGGCGGCCGTGGACTGCGCCCGCCTCGCGGTCGAGGTCACCGAGAGCGCCCAAGTGCTGGAGCAGGCCGCCCAGGCCGAGGACCCGCAGGCCGTGGTGGACGCCGCGGACTCCGTCAACCGCGAGGTTCAGGAGCTGCGCGACGAGGTCGGCGACGCAGACGTCCGCGAGGCCGCCGACTCCGTCCTGGAGGCCGCCGAGAACATCGGCGCCAGCGCCGAGGCCGGCACCGTCCCCGACCTCACGCCGCTCCTCGACGCCACCGACGAGCTGAGCGAGGCCTGCACCCCGTAGCGCCCGCGCCGAGGGGCCGGTCCGGCAGGGCCGGCCCGCTCCGGATAATGGGACGCATGCGAACCACCCGCCTGGTGCTGGCCACCCGCAACGCCCACAAGGTCACCGAGCTGCGCGCCATCCTGGCCGCCGCCGACCCGGCCCGCCCCGGCCTCGAACTCGTCGGCGCCGACGCGTTCCCCGAGGTCCCCGACGTCAAGGAGACCGGCGTCACCTTCGCGGAGAACGCCCTGCTGAAGGCGCACGCCCTCGCCCGTGCCACCGGCCTGCCCGCCATCGCGGACGACTCCGGCCTGTGCGTGGACGTCCTCGGCGGCGCCCCCGGCATCTTCTCCGCCCGCTGGGCCGGGCGGCACGGCGACGACGCCGCCAACCTGAACCTGCTGCTGGCCCAGCTCTCCGACGTCCCCGACGAGCACCGCGGCGCCCACTTCGCCTGCGCAGCCGCCCTCGCCCTCCCCGACGGCACCGAGCGGGTCACCGAGGGCCGCCTGACCGGCACCCTGCGCCGCGCCGCCTCCGGCGAGGGCGGCTTCGGCTACGACCCGGTCCTCCAGCCCGAGGGCGAGGAGCGCACCTGCGCCGAGCTGTCCCCGGAGGAGAAGAACGCCATCAGCCACCGCGGCCGGGCCTTCCGCGCCCTCGCCCCGCTGATCGCCTCCCTCGTTCCCGCCGACGGCCCCCTCGCGTAGGGCGGGCTAGGCCCGGTCGGGGCCGGTGAGGTAGGCGGAGACGACCACGTTCGCGGAGTACGCCCCCGACTCCCGGTCGAAGGAGCCGCCGCAGGTGATCAGCCGCAGCTCCGCCTCCCCGTCCAGGCGCGGGCCGTAGACGTGCTCCGCGTCGAACTCCTCGCGCTCCACCACCTCGACCTCGCTCACCGTGAACTCGGCCAGGCTGCCGTCCTCCCGCGTGACGCGGACCGTGTCCCCCTTCTCCACCGTGCTCAGGGCGTAGAAAACGGCCCGCTGGGTCTCGGTGTCCACGTGCCCCACCAGCACCGCCGCGCCCTCGGCGCCCGGGGTCGGCCCGCCCTCGTACCAGCCGGCCACCCCGGGCTCCTCGAACGGCGGCGGGTCCACGCCGCCCGTGGCGTCCACGCCCCGGGGGATCACGTCCGCGAGCACGCCGATCCGGTCGATCTCCACGACGCTCGGGGGCGCGTTCCCCTCCAGCGGCTCGGCGGCCTCCGGCAGCCCGTCGACGCCGGGCCCGGCCGGGGAGGAGCTGCCGCCGAACAGCCCGCCCGGGACGGGCCCGCCGGACAGCTCCCCCGCCCACAGCACCAGGGCCAGCGCCAGCAGGCCCCAGGCGATTACCGGGAGCGCGCGGCCCGGGCGGGCCGCGCCGGGCTCCCCGGCCCCGGCCACTAGTCCGCCCGGGAGCGCAGCCGCCGGACGCCGAACACGGAGCCGCCCAGCAGCGCCACGGAGAGGACGGCCAGCCCGGCCGTTCCGCCCGACGCCTCGTCCTCTTCCCGCTCCTGCGCCATCGCGCCGCCCCCGGCCCGCACGGGCGCGGTCGGCAGCATCGGCGCCTCGCCGCTGTGGCCGACGGGCAGTTCGCCGTGCGCGCCCCGCCCGGACCCGGCGTGGCCACGCCCCGCCTCGTGCCCGGCCCGCGCGGCGGAGTCCTGCTGATGGCCGCTTCCCTGGTGACCCTGGCCGGAGTGGTGCCCCTGCTCGTGACCCTGGCCGGGCGCGTGTCCACCCTGCCGGTGGCCCGGGTCCTGGCCGGGGGCGTGTCCCCGGCCCTGCTGGTGGTGTTCCTGCTGGTGGCCCGGCTGCTGGTGGCCGCCCTGGCCGTGGCCGGGCTGCGGGGCGGCGCCCTGCGCGTGTCCCTGGCTGGGAGCGTGGCCGTCGTGCCCGTGCCCGGCGCCGGAGCCCTGTGCGGGCGGGGGCGCCTGGCCCTGCTCGTGCGCGGGCTGGTGCTGCCCCGACTCGCCCGGCGCCTGGCCGTGCTCGGGGGCCGCCTGCTGATGCTCGGGCGCGGGGGCCTGTGCCTGGCCGCCGCCCGGCGCGGGGGCCGCGCCCGGCTCGCCGCCCTGCGCCTGCCCGGCGCCGGGCTCCTGCGGCCCGGCCGACTCGCCCTCCGGCTGCGCGTGCTCGGCGGCACCCGCGCCGGGCGCGGCCTCGCGGCCCTCGGCGCTCCCTTCCGCCGGCTGCTGCCCCGGCTCAGCGCCCTGGGTGCCCTCCGCGGGCTGGGCGTTCTCACCCTGACTGCCTTGCGGCGGAGCCTCGTTGCCGCCCTCCGGCGCCTGCCCCTCGGACTGCGGGCCCTCCGCGGCACCCTCCGCGCCCCCGGCGTTCCCCTCCGCCGGCTGATCACCGGGTTGCGCGGCCCCGGCCGCCGCGCCGCCCTCGGCGGGTCCCCCGGCGGCGCCGGCCTGTTCCTCCGCCTGCGCCTCGCCGCCTTCGGCGGCCGGCCCCTCGGCCGTACCTTCCTCAGCGGCCTCAGCCCCGGCCTCGGCTTCGCCGCCGGCCCCAGCGCCGGCGTTCGCCCCGGCGTCCGCGTCGGCCGCCGGACCCGTGATGATCAGGCGCCCGGTTATCTCCTCCTCCGCGCCCTCGCATCGCACCTCGATCGGGTGCACGCCCGGCTCCACGGCCTCGTCCACCGTGGCCGTGCCGCTCAGGCCCTCGCCCTCGCCGGGCGCCAGGTCCGCGTCGGCGGCGAACCCGGCCGAACCGGCCGTGCCCTCCCCGGCCGCGCACCCCGGCACGGTCAGCCGCACCTCGTCCCCGGGCCGGGGGCTCACCGGATCGACCCGGACCCCGGGGTCGACGGGTTCCTCAACGCCCGCGGCGGGCGCGGCCGTGGCCACCACCCCCGCGGCTGTGCACACCAGGACGGACAGGAGTCGAGTGCGGACGCGGATACGGGCACTTCGGGGGACAGGCATGGCAAACCTCCGGAGACTGCGGAGACTTCCGGAATGATCAACGGTCGTCGTTACCGTCGAACATCCCCCGCCCCGCCGTCCCCCGCATCCGCTGCGCCCTCGCACTCACCCCAATGAGGAGGACATCCCCCCTCGGGGGGACCCCGCCCGGCGCGGGGCGACCCGGACCGCGTCAGATCCTGTCGATCAGATCCGCGATCGAGTCCGCCACGGCCGAGGGCCGGAACGGATAACGGTCGATCTCCTCCGGCCTGGTCAGGCCGGTGAGCACGAGGAAGGTCTCCATCCCCGCCTCCAGACCGGCCAGCACGTCGGTGTCCATCCGGTCCCCGATCATCGCGCTGGTCTCCGAGTGCGCGCCGATCATGTTCAGGCCCGTCCGCATCATCAGCGGGTTCGGCTTGCCCACGAAGTACGGCTCGCGGCCGGTGGCCTTGGTGATCAGCGCCGCCACCGAGCCGGTGGCCGGCAGCGCGCCCTCCGCCGAGGGCCCGGTGTGGTCGGGGTTGGTCGCGATAAACCGCGCCCCGTCGTTGATCAGCCGGATCGCCTTGGTCAGCGCCTCGAAGCTGTACGTCCGGGTCTCGCCCAGCACCACGTAGTCGGGCGCCTGGTCGCTGAGGACGTACCCGACGTCGTGCAGGGCCGTGGTCAGCCCCGCCTCGCCGATCACGTACGCGCTGCCGCCGGGACGCTGGATGTCCAGGAACTGGGCGGTGGCCAGCGCCGAGGTCCAGATCGCCTCGACGGGCACGTCCAGGCCCATCCGGGCCAGCCGGGCATGCAGATCCCGGCGCGTGTAGATGGAGTTGTTCGTCAGGACCAGGAACGGCTTGCCCGACTCCCGCAGCCGCTTCACGAAGCGGTCCGCGCCGGGGACGGGCACGCCCTCGTGGATCAGCACGCCGTCCATGTCGGTCAGCCAGGACTCGATGGGCTTTCTCTCCGCCACGTCGATCGGCTCCTTACGCGTTCTCTCCTCGGGCCTGTGCGGGCCTGTGCGGGCCTGTGCGGACCTACGGGGACTGGAGGCCCAGGTCCTTGATCAGCTTGGCGACGTGCCCGGTGGCCCGGACGTTGTAGAGCGCCCGCTCCACCTTCCCCTCCCCGTCCACGATCACCGTGGAGCGGATGACGCCGGTGACGGTCCTGCCGTACATCGTCTTCTCGCCGAAGGCCCCGTACGCCCGCAGTGTCTCCTTCTCCGGGTCGCTGACCAGCGTGACCCGCAGGTCCTCCTTGGTGCGGAACTTCGCCAGCTTCTCCGGGGCGTCCGGCGAGACGCCGATCACGTCGTACCCGGCCCCGGCCAGCAGCTCCAGGTTGTCGGTGAAGTCGCAGGCCTGCTTGGTGCAGCCCGGGGTGAGCGCGGCGGGGTAGAAGTACACGATGACCCGGCGGCCGGCGTGGTCGGCCAGCGACACCGGCTTGCCGTCGGCATCCGGCAGCGTGAAGGCGGGCGCCGGGTCCCCCGGCTGCAAACGGGCGCTCATGTTCGTTCCTCCTGGTGGCAGTCTTCCGCCGCCCAGCCTAAACGGGGTATCCGGCGAGCAGCCCGATCCGGGAACTGAGAGACTGTGCGGTAACCCCGGCCGGTCCGGGGTCATCTTCGCAGCGGCGTGTGGACGATGGAGGCGTGAGCGTGCCGGAAGCACCTTCGGAAATCGAGGCCCGGATCGTCCGGCGGCGGGAGGAACTCGCGGCGACCCTGGAGGAGATCGGGGTCCGCGTCCATCCCAGCACCATCGTGGGCGACGCCAGGGCCCGCCTGGCCGCGACCGTCGACCAGTCCGTGGGCCGCGCGTTCGTCGCGGTGAACCAGGCGGTCAGCGGCGTCCGCGCCCAGCTTGTCTCGCCCGACGGCGCGCCCCGCCTGGACCGCGTGGTCCCGGCCGTCGTGCTCACCGTCGCCCTGGCCGGCCTCTTCGTCCGCTCCTCCCGGCGCCGCCGCCGCTAACGGCCCCGCTCGCGGTCGCAACGACCCCAAGATCCTGAGATACGGTCATCACGTGAGTTCGCAACCCGCCCCCACCCACGACAAGCTGCCCATCCGGATGCTGCACGACCGGGTCCTCGTCAGGGCCGACACGGCCGAGGGCGAGCGCAGGTCCTCCGGGGGCATCGTCATCCCGGCGACGGCCCAGGTAGGCCGCCGGCTTGACTGGGCCGAGGTGGTGGCCGTCGGGCAGAACGTCCGCACCGTCGAGCCGGGCGACCGTGTGCTCTACGACCCCGAGGACCGCGCCGAGGTCGAGGTCCGCGGCGTCTCCTACCTGCTGATGCGCGAGCGCGACCTCCACGCGGTGGCCGCGGAGCGCCTCCAGGGCACCGGCGACTCGACGGGCCTGTACCTGTAGCGCGGCGCGCCCCGGCGCCTGTGCCTGGCCGGCTCCCGCTGAGCGACGGAGCGTCCAACGCCCCAGCGTGGCCCGCCGCCACCCCCCTGGCCCGGCCGAACGGCCCCGCCGCGGGCGTTGCGCCGCGTCCGCCACGGGCGCCGGCCCCGCGCGTTCACGACGGCCGTTCAGCCGGACGTTCGCCCCAACCGCCACGACCGGCGCTCACCCCGGGGCCGGGCCTCGCTCACTCCCGCTGGGAGGTCCAGCCCGGTACGAAGCGCCATACGCCGTCCACCGGCTCCGCCGGGGGCGGCGACTCCTCCGGTGGTGGGGAGGGGGAGCCGCCCTCCGGCGGAGCCTCGCCGGTCGGGGGGCCCGGGGGCGGGGAGTTCGCGGGTGGCGTCGGCGGCCCGGTGCGGCCGGGCTCGGGCGAGCCCGTGGGACCGCCGGACGGCGAGGGCTCCTCCTCGCGGTCGCGCTCCCGCTCCCGCCGCTCACGCTCGCCCCGCTCACGCCCGCCCGGCGAGACCTCGGGAATCCGCCCCACGCCATCGAGCTCGAAGTCCCGCTCCGGCTCGCCCCGCAGTGCCTCCGCCGTGTACTGGCCCCAGATCTGCGCCGGGAAGCCGCCGCCGCTGACCCGCTCCAGGCCCGCCGCCCCGTACATCTCCTTCTGCTCCCCGGTCTCCGAGTCTTGCCCGAACACCCCGACGACGGTGACCAGTTCGGGCGTATACCCCGCGAACCAGGCCGCCCGGTCCTGCTCCGCCGTCCCCGTCTTGCCCGCCGCCGGGCGCCCCGCCGACCGGGCCGCCGCGCCGGTGCCCGCCTCCACCACGCTCCGCAGCACCGCCGTCGTCCCGTCCGCCGCCTCCCGGGAGATGACCCGCTCCGCCTCCGCCTCCGGCAGCGGCAGGCTCCGCCCGCCGTCCCGGACCTCGGACACCAGCACGGCGGGGCGGTGCGTGCCGTGCGCGGCCAGCGTCGCGTACGCCTCCGCGAGATCCAGCGTGCTCGGCGTCGCCGTGCCCAGGGAGATCGCGCCCTGCGAGCCCTCGAGTCCGGGCGTCTCCTCGGGAATGCCCAGGGCCACCGCCGTCTCCCGCACCCGCCCGGGTCCCACGTCCGCGCCCATCTGCGCGAAGACGGAGTTCACCGAGTCGTCCATCGCCTCCGTGACGGTGATCGTGCCGAAGTCCTCGTCCCCCTCGTTCTCCGGGGACCAGCCCGAGCCCTCCCCGTCCCGGCCGATCACCTCCCGGCCGCTGTCCCCGTCGTACTCCGTGGCCGGGCCGATCCGCTCCCCGTCCTGGTTCTCCGCGTCGTGCTCCAGCGCCGCGGCGTAGACGAACGGCTTGAACGTCGAGGCCGCCTGGTAGTCGCGGCGGGTGGCGTTGTTGACGAACTGCCGCGTGTAGTCCCGGCCCCCGTACATCGCCACCACCCGCCCGGTCTCCGCCTCCACCGAGGTCGCCCCCGCCCGCACCCACGCGTCCGGCTCGCGCTCCGGGTCCAGCGCGCTCTCCAACTGCTCGTCGACGGCCCGGGTCAGCGCCTCCTGGTGGTCCGGGTCGATCGTGGTGGTGATGCGCAGGCCGCCCTCCGCGAGCCGGTCGGCGTCCACGATGCCGTGCTCCTCCAGGTACGCCTTGACCGCCTCCACCAGGTAGCCGCGCTCCCCGGACAGGCCCGGTGTGGGCGTCACCGGGTCGGGCTCGGGGAACTCCATGTCCGCACGGCGCCGTTCGGCCAGCCAGCCCTCCGAGACCATGCCGTTCAGCACGTAGTCCCAGCGGTCCTCGGCCGCGGCGCGGTTCTGCGGGTTGACCCGCACGTCGTAGGCGTTGGGGGCGTTCAGCAGGGCCGCGAGGTAGGCGCCCTCGGCCGTGCTCAGCTCCGCGGCGTCCTTGCCGTAGTAGGCCTGGGCGGCGGACTGGATGCCGTAGGCGTTGCGGCCGAAGTAGCTGGTGTTCAGGTAGCCCTGGAGGATGTCGTCCTTGCTCACCTCGCGGCCCAGCTTCACCGCGATGAACATCTCCTTGACCTTGCGGGTGACCGTCTGCCGCTGGT
This sequence comes from Streptomyces boetiae, assembly GCF_031845405.1. NCBI lineage: Bacteria > Bacillati > Actinomycetota > Actinomycetes > Kitasatosporales > Streptomycetaceae > Streptomyces > Streptomyces boetiae. Next base: position 54,984 of record NZ_JAVREN010000015.1, on the reverse strand, counting down.
CCAGGTAGTAGTTCTTGACGTACTGCTGGGTGATCGTGGAGCCCGACTGGCGGCCCTCGCCGCGCGCCATGTTCCACGCCGCGCGCACCATCGCCGTCACGTCCACGGCCGGATCGTGGTAGAAGTCCCGGTCCTCGGCCGCCAGCACCGCGCGCCGCACGTGGGAGGGGACCTCGGACAGGGGGACGTTCTCCCGGTTCACCTCGCCCACGCGGGCCAGCTGGGAGCCGTCGGCGTACAGGTAGACGTTGCTCTGCGCCGCGGCGGCCGTCTTCGGCTCGGGGATCTCCACCAGCAGGTAGCCCGCGACCAGCGCGGCCATCAGCGCCACCGTGCCCAGCAGCAGCGCCGCGAGCGCCGTGCGCCAGCGGGGCAGCAGCCGGCGCCAGCCCCGGCGCGGGGCCCGCCGCCTCCCGGCCGTGCCCCGCGGCTCCCACCCCGGCCAGCGGTCCGCGCCCGGCTCCCATCCGCCGCCGTGCGCGCCCCGGCGCGCGCCTCGCTCCTCGCTCACGGTGTGGTCGCCCGTCCTCACTGTCCGACGCGGGGCCCCCTCGGGGTCACTGTCGCACCGTGCCCAACGACGGCCGCACCGGTGGTGGACCGGCAGGGCGAGGGCAGTCCCCCGGACGGAGGCGGGGGGTCACCCGGCTGGGGCGCGCGGGCGGGCTCGTCCGGCTCGGGTCGTCAGAGCGTCGGGTCGGGCTCGGCCATCAGCAGGCCCAGGTCGACGGCCCCCGCCATCGCCTGGAAGCCCGCGTCGTTGGGGTGCAGCCCGTCGCCGCTGTCGTACGCCGGCAGCAGCCGCTGCGGGGCCGCCGGGTCGCGCAGCGCCCGGTCGAAGTCCACCACCTCGTCGAAGACCCTCCCCGCGCGGATCTCGGCGTTCACCTGCTGCCGGATGCGCTCCGTCTCCGGGGAGAACCGTTCGTGCGTGCCGAAGGGCGCCAGCGTCACGCCCACCACGTGCAGGCCCGCCGCCCGCGCCTCGTCGGCCAGGCGGCGCAGGCCGTCCACCACCGCCCACGGATCCTCGTGCCCCGGCTCGAACAGGATGTCGTTCACCCCGAGCTGGATCACCAGCGTCCGCACGCGCGGCTGCTGCAGCACGTCCGAGCCCAGGCGGCGCAGGCCGCTCGCCCCGTTCGACGGGCGCTCGGGCGCCGCGTCCACCAGCAGGCGGTTCCCGCTGACGCCCTGGTTGAGCACCGACAGGGCCGGGGCGCCCGGCTCGTCCCGCAGGCGCGCGGCCAGGAAGTCCGTCCAGCGGTGGTTCGCGCCCGGCGTCGAGCCCGCGCCGTCCGTCAGCGAGTCGCCCAGCACCACCACCGAGCCCGCGGCCTGCGCGCTCAGCACGTGCAGCGCGGTCACATAACGCCACGAGTCGACCGTCTCCTGGTACGGCCCGCCCGTCGTGTCGGCGGCCACGTCCCCGGGCGCCGCGTAGCTCGTCTGCCGGGCCATGCGGTGGTAGGTCACCGGGCCCGAGGGCTCCGGCGCGTACACCGTGACCAGCACGTCGGCCGCCGTGGGCACCTTCAGGGACACCGGGTCGCTGAGCACCGAGCCGCCGGCCGGCACGATCACCGTCGCGCCGCCGCCGAACGTCAGCTCCCGCATCGTGTCCGGCCGCGCCGCCGGGCCGCCGTACGCCGAGAGCGCCACCGTGACGCGCGTGAACGTCACCGGCCGCGTGCCGTAACGATTCGACAGCTCCACGCGCACGCTGCTGCCGCCCACCGAGGCGCGCAGGACGTTCCGCAGCGAACGGTCCGGCAGGCCGTCCACCGTCGCGGGCTCCGCACCCGTCGGCGAGGCCGACCACGTGCCCACCCACGCGCTGCGCGCGGCCGGGGTCACCGGCTCGGCGTCCTCGCGCCCCTCCTCCGCCTCCGCGGGAGCCGTCGGCGCCGCCGTGACCTCGCGCTCGCCCTGGCGGCCCGTGCCGATGGCCACCACGACTCCCACCAGCACGGCCATCAGCCCCGCCAGCAGCGCATAAAATCCCCGCCGCACCCTCACCACTCCCACGCGCCCCATGATCCCACGACCGGAGTACCCGGGCTCACCCGGGCGGCCCAGCGGGCCGCGGCCTGCCACCCGCTCCTCCCCGTCCCGGAGCGATACTCCGGGTCCCCCGGACAATGGGACGCATGACGAACGCAGCCGGCTCCCCGCCCGCGCCGACCGTGGCCCGTCTCACGGAGGCCGACGCCGCGAAGCAGCGCGGGCTGCGGCGGATGAAGGCCCTCGCCACCGGCCTGCTCGCCGCCGTGGCCATCGTGTACGCGCTGGCCACCGCCGCCGAACACGGCGGCGCAGGACCCTGGGCCGGGTACGTCGCCGCCGCCGCGGAGGCCGGGATGGTCGGCGCGCTGGCGGACTGGTTCGCCGTCACCGCCCTCTTCCGCCGCCCGCTGGGCCTGCCCATCCCGCACACCGCGATCATCCCGACCAAGAAGGACCAACTCGGCGAGTCCCTGGGCGACTTCGTCGGGGAGAACTTCCTCTCCGAACAGGTCGTCACGGACAAACTCGCCTCCCTCGGCCTCTCCCGCCGCGCCGCCGCCTGGCTCTCCAGCCCCGAGCACGCCGACCGCGTCACCGCCGAACTCGCCACCGCCGTCCGCGGCGGCCTGACCGTGCTGCGCGACGCCGACGTGCAGGCCGTCCTCGCCGAGGCCATCACCCGGCGCGCCGAGGCCACCGAGATCTCCCCGCCGCTGGGCCGCCTGCTGGCCAGGACCGTCGCGGACGGCGGCCACCGGCGCTTCGTGGACCTGGTACTGGCCCAGGCTCAGGACTGGCTGGTCAAGCACCGCGAGGCCGTGCTCGCCGCGGTCGAGGGCGGGGCCCCCGGCTGGACCCCGCGCTTCGTGGACCGCCGCGTCGGGGACCGCGTCCACCGCGAACTGCTGCGCTTCGTCCAGGAGATGCGCGCCTCCCGTGAGCACCCCGCGCGCGAGGCCCTGGACCGCTTCCTCGCGGACTTCGCGGACAAGCTCCAGCACGACGAGGCCACCCGCGCCCGCATGGAGCGCCTGAAGACGGAGTCCCTGGCCCGCCCCGAGGTGCAGGAGCTGATCGCCTCCGCCTGGGCGGCCGTTCGCGCCATGGTCCTCACCGCCGCCGAGGACGAGCACAGCGCCCTGCGCGCCCGCGCCCGCGCCGCCGTCCTCTCCCTCGGCACCCGCCTGACGGCCGACGACCGCCTGCGCGCCAAGCTCGACGGCTGGGTCACCGACGCCGCCCTCCACGTCGTCACCGGCTACCGCCGGGAGATCACCTCCCTGATCAGCGACACGATCGCCTCCTGGGACGCCCGCTCCACCTCCCGCAAGATCGAGCTGCACATCGGCCGCGACCTCCAGTTCATCCGCCTCAACGGCACGGTCATCGGCTCCCTGGCCGGCCTCCTCATCCACGCCCTCACCAGGGTGGCGGGCGGGTGACGCCCGCCGGGGACGGTCGTTGACCCGGGTGACACGGACGGAAGCGCGGGCGGCCCGCGCCGCCGCGCCCGTCCGGCGCCGGGCAGCACCGAGGAGGGGAGGCTCCGATGCCCGTTCGCTGCACCCGGGAGTCCGTTGCCGCCGCGGTGGAGGCCGCGGGCTCCCTGAACGAGGTCATCACCCGCCACGGCGGTCGGGCCGCCGGCGGGTCGCGGTCCTACCTGCGCGCCCTGCTGCGCGGTTGGGGGATCGACGTCTCGCACCTGGACCGGGAGGGCACCCGGCACACCCGCGCGCGCCTTGACGCCGCGGTCCGGGCCTCGTCCAGCACCGCCGAGGTGGTCCGGCGACTCGGCGTCAGCCCCGTCGGCGGCGACCACGCCCACATCGGCCGCCGCATCGCCGCCCTGGGGCTGGACAGGTCCCACTTCGCGGCGGGCGGGCCCCGCTCCTCCGCTCCGCCCCGCCGCAACCCCTTGGTCCTCGTGTCCCGGAGGACGGCCGCGTGCCGGGGGGCGCGGCTGCGGCGGGCGCTCCTGCGCGCGGGCGTTCCCGAGGCGTGCGCCGAGTGCGGTACCGGCCCCGAGTGGAACGGCAGGCCGCTGCGGCTGGAGGTGGACCACGTGGACGGCCGCTGGTGGGACAACCGGCCCGCCAACCTCCGTCTGCTTTGCCCCAATTGTCACGCCGTCACCGACACCCACCGAGGCCGGCGTCGCCCGGCGGACCCCTCAGGGACCTAAAGGTGACGGCCCCCGCGCCCCCGGGCCGCGCCCGCCTCACCCGTGAGGTGCTCGCCGCGGAAGCCGCCGGAAGCGCCGGCCCGGTGACCCTGCTGCGTCGCCTGGGCCTGCCGCTCACCCGCGGCACCTTGCGCTACGTGCGCGGGCGCCTGGCCCACTACGGCATCGACACCGGCCACTTAGCAGACGAGGCACTGCCCGAACGCCCCCGGCTGACGTCCAGCCGCGACGCGCTCGCCGACGCCGCGGCGCGGTCGCGCTCCCTGCCCGAGCTGGCCGCGCACCTGGGCGCCGTTCCCTACGGCGGCCTGCCCGCCCACCTCGCCCGGCGGCTGGACCGCTCGGTATCGACACCTCACACTTCCAGGCCCGCCCTCGCCCGCGGCCATCGGCCGGGCCGCGGCCGGCGCGCGCAGCGTCTCCGGCGTGCTGGCTGCCCTGGATCTGCCCGACACCCGGCGGAACAGGGCCCAGGTCTACGAAGCCCTGCGCGAGCGCGGGACTTCCGCCCCGCGCCTGCTGGGGCAGGCCCACCGCCGGGGCCGCCCGGCCGCGAACCGTCTTCCCGCCGATCTGATCCTCACCGTGCGCGAGCCGGGCTCCCCGCGTGTCAAGCGCGCCCTGCCGGACCGGGCCCTGAAGGAGAAGGGCGTGGCCGAGGTCTGCGCGGAGTGCGGCACCGGGAACCGCTGGCGCGGGAAGCCGCTCGTGCTGGAGATCGACCATGTCAACGGCGACCGCCTGGACAACCGCCTCGCCAATCTCCGTTACCTCTGCCCCTCCTGCCACAGCCAGGCCAGGCCGGCCGGAGACGCGGCGGGCGCCCCCGGCCCGCGTGACGGGTGGCCGGTACAGTAGGGCAGCGGGCCCGTACTCCAGCTGGCTAGAGAGCGCCGGTTTAGGTCCGGTGTGTCGCGGGTTCGAGTCCCGCCGGGCCTACTTCTCCCCTCCGCGTGGGCGGGCCCGTCCATGGTGGACGGCTGCCCTGCGCCGGCCCCGAGCGGGGCAGCGATAGCGTGGGCGCGTACCGACGTGTGCCGGGCTCGGGTCCGGTGACGTGTATCGCAAGGTTTCGGTTTCGCCGGGAGGAACGACCATGGCTACCACGCGTATCGCGACGACGAACTGGGCCGGCTCGCTGCTGGAGGGCTCGGGGGCCGTCGAGCTGAACTCCTCGGGGGTCGGGAAGTTCGACGTCACCTGGGCCTCCCGGTCGCAGGAGGCGAACGGGCGCACCAGCCCGGAGGAACTGATCGCCGCGGCGCACTCCTCCTGCTTCTCGATGGCGCTCTCGCACGGGCTCGCCGGGGCCGGCACGCCGCCGGAGTCGGTGGAGACGCAGGCGAGCGTGACCTTCCAGCCCGGCGAGGGGATCACCGGGATCGTGCTGAGCGTCAAGGCCCGCGTGCCGGGGATCTCGGCGGAGGACTTCCAGGCCGCGGCGCAGACCGCGAAGGAGAACTGCCCGGTGAGCAAGGCGCTGGCGGGCGCGCCGATCTCCCTGGAGGCCGAGCTGCTGGCCTGAGCCCGGCGGCCGGACGGCCGGACGCGGCGCCCCGGCGGGGACTCCCCGCCGGGGCGCCGTCGCGTGCGCGGCCGATAATGGGCGCATGAGTGTGGTGAAGATCAATGTGCTGACGGTGCCGGCGGAGCAGCGCGAGGTCCTGGAGAAGCGGTTCGCCGCGCGAGCGGGGCTGGTGGAGGGCGAGGACGGCTTCGAGTGGTTCGAGCTGCTGCGGCCCGTGGCCGGGACGGACACGTACCTGGTGTACACGCGGTGGCGCAGCGAGGCGGACTTCGAGAACTGGATGAACGGCCGGATGCGGGAGGCCCACCAGGGCGGCGGCGGGCAGCGGCCGGCCGCCGCGGGTGCCGAGCTGTGGTCGTTCGAGGTGGTGCAGCAGGCGGGGCCGGCGGCGTCCGGGGAGGGGGCTACAGCGCCAGGGACAGCAGGGTAGGCGCGGCCTGGCGGTTGAGGGACTCGGCCGCCGAGCGCAGGCGGTGGCCCTCGCCCAGCGGGAGGGAGAGGGCCAGGCAGGCCGCGGTGGACCCGGCGGTGACGGGGACGGCCGCGCACAGCGTGCCGACGGCGTACTCCTGGAGGTCGAGGACCGGCATCGTGGCGGGCTGCCGCTCCAGCGCGCCGAGCAGGGCGTGCGCGTCGGTGATGGTGCGGGAGGTCAGCCGGGCGGCGCGGTGCCGGGAGAGGTGGTCGCGGCGGCCGTCGTGGTCGAGCTGGCTGAGCAGGCACTTGCCGATGGCGGTGGCGTGCGCGGCGGCGCGGAAGTCGACCCACTCGTGGACGGAAGGGGCCTGCGGGGCCTGGGAGGTGGCGGTCACCTCCAGCTCGCCGTCGGCGTAGCGGGCGAAGTAGACGGCGGCGCCGAGGGAGTCGCGCAGCGCGTCGAGGGCCTGCTGGAGCTTCTCGCGGCGCAGGCGCCTGCGCTGGGCGCCGCTGCCGAGCAGGAGCAGGGGGGCGCCGGGGGCGTAGCCGCCGTCGGGGAGGCGGCGGACGTAGCCCTCGCCGGTGAGCCAGCGCAGCAGGCCGGGGAGGGTGCCGGGGGCCAGGCCGGTGCGGGTGGCCAGCTCGTGGGCGGGGAGGCCGCCGGGGCGGGCCGCCAGTGCTTCGAGGATGCGCAGGGCGTCCCGGACGGTCTCGAAGGGTGCCCTGTGACCCGAGGTGGTCGCCACCCGTGGCCTCCTGCCTGCGCCGTGCGTATCAGCGGGTTCTCCCAGGGTAGCGACGAACGCGGGCCCCCGGCGGCGCGTTGGGGGAACGGCCGGGGCAACGGCCGGGGGCGCCGCGGCGGCGCGCGGGCCACGGGGCGGTGGCGCGAGTCACAGGACGGTGCTGTCACAGGACGGTGCTGAGGAACTCCCTGGTGCGCTCGTGCTCGGGGTCGCTGAAGATCTTCTCGGGGGTCCCGGACTCTACGATGCGCCCCTTGTCGAACATCAGCACGGCGTCGGAGATGTCGCGGGCGAAGCTCATCTCGTGCGTGACGACGAGCAGGGTGATGTCGGTGGATTGCGCGATGTCGCGCAGCACGTCGAGGACTCCGGCGACGAGTTCGGGGTCGAGGGCGGAGGTGACCTCGTCCAGCAGCAGCACCTGGGGGCGCATGGCGAGGGCGCGGGCGATGGCCACGCGCTGCTGCTGGCCGCCGGAGAGCTGGCTGGGGTACTTGTCGAGCTGCTCGGACAGGCCGACCAGCTCGATGAGTTCGCGGGCGCGCTGCTCGGCCTCGTCCTTGGAGAGCCCCAGGACGTGCACGGGGGCCTCGGTGACGTTGCGCAGCACCTTCATGTTGGGGAAGAGGTTGAAGTGCTGGAAGACCATGCCGATCTTCTTGCGCACCTCGCGGACGTGCCGCTCGCCGGCCGGGACGAGGCGCCCGTTGCGCTCCTCGTGGGTGAGGCGGTCGCCGTCGACGGTGATGACGCCCTCGTCGGGCTTCACCAGGGTCATCAGCAGCCGCAGGATCGTGGTCTTGCCGGAGCCGGAGGGGCCGATGAGGGTGACGTGCTTCCCGGTGGCCACGGAGAAGTCCAGCCGGTCGAGGACGGTGGTGCCCCCGAAGCGCTTGGTGACGTTCTCGAAGCGGACCAGCTCGGTGCCGGTGGCGCGGCTGGCGGCGTTCTCGTGGGTGTCAGCTGGTGAGGGCAAGGCGGCGCTCCAGGAGGCGGATCAGGAGGGAGGCGGGGTAGGCGATGAGGATGAAGGCGAGGCCGACGATGGTGTACGCCTCGGTGGTGAAGGTCTCGTTGCTGAAGCCCTCGGCCTCGCCGAACATCTCCAGGGCCCCGATGATCCCGATCATGGGGGAGTCCTTGAGCATGGCGATGACGTAGTTGCCCAGCGCGGGCAGCACGCGGCGGATGGCCTGCGGCAGGATCACCGCGCGCCAGGTGCGGACGCGCGGGAGGCTCAGCGCGGTGGCGGCCTCCCACTGGCCGGCGGGGACGCCGCCGATGCCGGCGCGGTAGACCTCGGCCGTGTAGGTGGAGTAGTGCAGGCCCAGGCCGATGATGCCGGTGGTCAGCGGGGAGAGGGAGGGGCCCCACTCGGGGACCACGTAGAAGAGGAAGAAGAGCTGCACCAGCAGCGGGGTGTTGCGCACGAACTCGGTGAACGCGCTCACGGGCCAGCGCACCGCGCGGTGGCCCGAGCGCTGGGCCATGGCCCACACCAGGCCGAGGCTGAAGGCGATGAGGCTGCCGAGGGCCAGCGCCTGGAGCGTGACGAGCACGCCGTCCCAGAAGCGGGGCAGGAAGTCCCCGGCCACCTCCCAGTCCCAGGTCATCCTCTTACCTCCCCCCCCAGGCTCCGCCTGGGGGCGCCCCCAACTCCGGCCACCTGGCTCAAGTGCGTGCAGTCAGTGATCCGCGGCCGGGCGGCCGGGTGTCCGACGCTCATCGTGCGGCACCCCCCGCCGTCAGCGCGCCCGTGCCCTCGCCCGCGTCCTCGCGCAGGGCGAGGCGGCCGAGGCGGCGGCGCCCGCGCGGCGGGGCCTGGCCGACGCCGGCCTTGGCGTGGCGCTCCAGCACGCGCATCCCGCGGGTGAGGACGAAGGCGAAGACGAAGTAGAGGACCAGCAGCAGGGTGTAGACCGGGGCGCTGTCGTTGCTGCCGATCCGGACGAGGTTACCCGCGTAGGTGAGGTCCGCGACCATGATCGTGGAGACCATCGCGGTGCCCTTCATCAGCTCGATGAGGAGGTTGTTGAACGTCGGCAGCATCTCCGGCCACGCCTGCGGGAGTTCGATGCGCCGCAGCCGCTGGAGGCGCGTGAAGCCCAGTGCCACGCCCGCCTCGCGCTGCGCGGTGGGCACGGCGGCCAGCGCGCCGCGCACGACCTCGGAGCCGTAGGCGCCGTAGGTGAGGCCGAGGGCGAGGACGCCGGCATACAGGGGCACGAACTGCCAGCGCAGCATCAGTGGCACGGAGAAGACCAGCCAGAACATCAGGACCAGTGCCGACATGCCGCGGAAGATCTCGAAGTAGCAGCCCGCGAGGAAGCGGACGATCCACAGCCGGGAGGTGCGCAGCGTTCCGACGAGAAAGGCGACGGCGGCGGCGAGCGCGGCGCTGTAGAGGGTGACCTGCACGGTGATCCAGATGCCGGGCAGGAAGTAGTTGTCGAACATGCCCTCGGTCATCATCCGCACAGCTCCTCTGCCGTCAGATCGGTCATCTCCGCCTCGGTGAAGCCGAAGGGGCTGACGATCTCCAGGAGTTGGCCGCTGTCCTTGAGGCGGTGCAACTCCTCGTTGAAGGCGTTGCGGAGGTTGGCCTCGGTGAGGCGGAACGCGAAGCCCCCGGCGCCGAGGGCGGGCTCCCCGTCGATCTCGGGCTGGAAGGGCTCGGTGGCCTCCACGCGGCCGTCGCCCTCGACGACGCCGGTGACGGTGACGTTGGTGCCGGCGAACGCGTGCACCCGGCCCTGGGCGACGGCGTCGCGGCCGGCGACCTGGTCGGGCAGGATCAGCGGGTTCCTCACCCCGGCGGCCAGGGCGTAGTCGAGCTGCGCGTACGCCTGCCCGGTGGCCAGGCGCAGGCCGCGCGCGGCGATGTCCTCGTAGGTGCGGATGTTCTCGGGGTTGCCGCGCGGGACGATCATCGCGTCGAGCATCAGGTAGTCGGGGTCGGAGAAGAGGACCTGGGCGCAGCGCGTGGGGTTGATGTACATCCCGGCGGAGACGACGTCGAACTGCCGCGCCTTAAGGCCCGGGATGAGGGCGCTGAACTCGACGGGCACGGGGGTGACGTCTTCCACGCCCAGGCGCCGGAAGATGACCTTGGCGACCTCGGGGGCCTCGCCGGTGGGCTCGCCCTGGTCGTCGATGTAGCCGAAGGGCGGCTCGTTGGCGATGCCGATCTTCACCCGGCCGCTGTCCCGCAGCCGGTCCAGGAGGCTGCCGCCCTCCACGCGGCCGTCGGCGGCCACCCGGCTGCACCCGGCCGTTCCCAGGGCGCCGAGGGCCCCGAGCGCGACCGAGCCGGTGAGGCCGGTGAGCAGGGAGCGGCGTCCCAGGCCCGGCGCGGGGCGGGGGCCGTCTCTTCGAGGGCGGGTCGGTGTCGCGCGTTCTCTCTCCGGGGGAGCCATGGCCGCGCGGCTACCCAGGCTTTCCAGATCCATGCACACGATCTTCGCGGCGCGTGCGGGGGCCGTCCGTGGCATCGTGGCCGCGACACACCGGCGGAACGACTGGAGGCGAGGACCCGATGCCCGGCAGCAGCGACGAGAGGTTCGTCACCGTGTCCCTGGACAAGCGCGGGGTCAGTTGCACCGCGCGCCTGCTCGACGACCGCGCGCCGGTCACCTGCGAGGCGGTGTGGAACGCCCTGCCGCTCGGCGGGGACGTGTACCACGCCAAGTACGCGCGCAACGAGATCTACGCCCTGATCGAGCCCTTCGCGCCGCAGGAGCCGCCGCTGGAGAACGCCACGGTCACGCCGATCCCCGGCGACCTGTGCTACTTCACCTTCACCGACACCCAGCTCTCCACGGCCTCCTACGGCTACGGCAGCGGCGCGGCGCACCGGGGGCGGGCCACGGTGGTGGACCTGGCGCTGTTCTACGAGCGGAACAACCTGCTGATCAACGGCGACGTCGGGTGGGTGCCCGGCATCGTGTGGGGCTCGGTGGTGGACGGCCTGGAGCGGATGGCGGACGCCTGCCAGGACCTGTGGCGGGCCGGGGCGCTGGGGGAAACGCTCAGCTTCCGCCGGGCCTAGCGCGCCGGGAGCGTGGACGGGGGCGCGAGCGGGGCTCAGCGCGCCGGGGGCGCGGGCGGCGCGGGAACGCCCGCCAGGCCCGCCGCGTACAGGGCGTGCGCGGCGCGCAGCACCAGCGCGTCGGCGTGCCGGGCCCCCACGAGCTGCAGGCCGACGGGCAGCCCGCCGGCGTCCGTGCCGCAGGGCAGGGACGCGGCGGGCTGCTGCGTGAGGTTGAACGGATAGGTGAACGGCGTCCACTCCGTCCACCGCCGCAATCCCGAGCCCTCGGGGACCTCGCGCCCGGCGCCGAAGGCCGTCAGCGGCAGGGAGGGCGTCAGCAGCAGGTCGAAGCGCTCGTGAAAGCCGCCCATCAGGCGCCCGGCGGCCATCCGCACGTCCACGGCGGCCAGGTAGTCCAGCGCGCTCAGCCGCGCCCCGGCCGCGCGGATCTCGGCCAGGCCCGGGTCGAGGGCGGCCTGCTGCGCGGCGTCCAGGTGCTCGGTGACGCGGGCGGCGCCGCTGAACCACAGCGCGTGGAACGCCTCCCGCAGGTGGTCGAGCGGCGGCAGCGGCGGGTCGGCCTCCGTGACCTCCGCGCCGAGCGCGGCCAGCCCGCCGGCCGCGTGCCGCACCGCCGCCTCCACGGCCGGGTCCACCCGGACCTGGCCGCCCAGGGACGGGGAGAACGCCACCCGCAGGCCCCGCAGGCGCTCGATCCCCCGCGTGAGCGCCGCCCGGAAGCCCCCGTGCACCGGCGCGAGCGCCGACCAGTCGCGCGGGTCGGGGCGGGCGATGACGTCCATCAGCAGCGCCGCGTCGCGCGCGTCGCGGGTCATCGGGCCGACGTGGGCGAGGGTGCCGAAGGCGCTGGCCGGGTACAGCGGCACCCGGCCGTAGGTGGGCTTGAGCGCGAAGATCCCGCAGAAGGCGGCCGGGATGCGCACCGAGCCGCCGCCGTCCGTGCCCAGGCTGAGCGGCCCGGCCCCCAGGGCGACCGCCGCCGCACTGCCGCCGCTGGAGCCGCCGGCGGTGCGGGAGGGGGCGTAGGGGTTGCCGGTGACCCCGCTGAGCGGGGAGTCGGTCACGCCCTTCCAGCCGTACTCGGGCGTGGTGGTCTTGCCCAGCAGGACCGCGCCCGCCTCCCGCAGCCGGGCCACCGAGGGGGCGTCCTCCTCCCAGGGGCCCGGTCCTGGCGGAACGGCCGCCACGCCCCGGCGGGTGGGGTGGCCGCGCTGGAGCAGGATGTCCTTCACGGTCGTCGGCACGCCGTCCACGGGACCGGCGGGACGGCGGCGGCGCCAGCGCTCCTCGGAGGCGCGCGCCTGGGCGAGCGCGCCCTCGGCGTCGATGAGGACGAAGGCGTTGACCGCCCGCTGCGCGGCCTCGGCGGCGGCCAGGGCCGCCTCGGTGACGGCCACGGGCGACAGCTCTCCGGAGGCGTAGCGCTCGGTCAGCTCGGTGGCGCTCAGGGCGGTGAGCCCGCCGCCGGCCTGCGCGTCGCCGGGCGCGCCCTGAGCCGGTCCCGGGCGCCCGGCTGGGGCCGCCGCCATCAGGCGTCCGCCTGGCCGGTCGGGACGTACCCCAGCCGCTTGTCCACCACGTTGATCATCGGCCGGCCCGCCACCCATCGGTCGAAGTTGTCGCAGAACTGCTCGGACAGGTCGTCGCGCCACCCGGCCGTGTCCCCGCTCATGTGCGGCGAGACGATCAGGCCCGGCAGCTCCCACAGGGCGCTGTCGCCCGGCAGCGGCTCGCTCGCGAAGACGTCGAGCGCCGCCCCGGCCAGCCGCCCCGAGCGCAGCGCCTCGGCCAGGTCGCTCTCCACGACGTGCTGCCCGCGGCCGACGTTGATGAACCGCGCCGTGGGCTTCATCAGGGAGAACGCCGCCGCGTCGAACATCCCGGTGGTCTCCGCCGTCAGCGGCGCGGCGCACACCACCCAGTCCGCGTCCGGCAGCAGGCGTTCCATCTCGTCCACCGCGTGCACCCGCCCGAAGTCCGGGTCGCCGTCGCGCGCCCGGCGCCCCACCAGCTCGGTTTCCACGCCCAGCGCGCGCAGCGTGACCCCGATGCGCCGCCCGATCGGCCCCGAGCCGACGACCACGGCCAGCGAGCCGGAGACCTTCTGCGCGTCCCGGTGCTCCCAGCGCCGGCGCCGCTGGAGCTCCCAGGTGCGCGGGAAGTCCTTCGCCATCGCGAGGACCAGCCCGGCCACGTACTCCGCGATGGGCCGGTCGAAGACGCCCCGGGCGTTGGTCACCACCGCCTCGGAGGCGGTCAGGGCGGGAAAGAGCAGCCGGTCCACGCCGGCGCTCGCCGTGTGCACCCACGCCGGGTGGCGTACGCCGGGGCCCGGCTCGGGCCAGGCGTCCCGGACGGCGTCGGAGGTGAAGTCCCACACCAGCAGCACGTCGGCCTCCGGCAGCCGCGCGGCCAGGGATTTCGCGTCGCAGTGGGAGACCGTGGCCCGCCCGGCCAGCCGGTCGAGACGGGGCGGGGGATCGTCGTCGAGGACCAGGACGTGAGTTTCGGACATATCGGGGAAACCGTTTCGCAACGCGGTGGTGTTCGGATGACGTGCGGAAGATCGGGCCGACAAATTGACCACCGTAGGAACCGTATCTACCTTCGTCAATGAAGCGTCCTCGCGCCGCCGACGGAGCGTCGGCCGCACGCCGCTTCCCGCACCCTCCGGGCGTTCCCGGGACGTTTGCCCCGGCCCCCGCCGCGCCGCGCCGCCGCGGTGCCGCACGACCGTTCCACAGTTCCCACAGTTCCCACAGTTCCATCGCGTCACCCGCGCTCCCGGCGTTTCCCGTGCCCCGCGGCACGGCGCGCGCCCGCCGCGCGACTGCACCGCCCCGGAGTCCGCCCCGTCCTGATTGGGGGTTGAGGAATGGATGAGCCGTCCCTGGACGTCGCCTTTCTCGGCGGTCCGCTTCCGCAGCGCGGCATCGGAGTCGTCGCGCCCTTCGACTTCGCGCTCGATCGCGAGCTGTGGCGGTGGGTGCCCGACGACGTCTCGCTCCATCTCACGCGCACACCCTTCGTCCCCGTCGAGGTCAGCCTCGATCTGGCCCGGCTGGTGAGCGAGCACGAGACGCTGCGCGAGGCGGTCCGGGCCCTGACCGCCGTGGCCCCCGGCGTGGTGGCCTACGCCTGCACCTCCGGCAGCTTCGTCGGCGGTCTGGCGGGGGAGCGTGCCATGACGGCGGCGATGCGGCAGGCCGGCGACCTGCCGGCGCTGACCACCTCGGGCGCGCTGCTTGAGGCGCTGCGCGAGCTGGGCGCGCGCCGGATAGCCGTGGTCACGCCCTACACCCGCTCGGTCACCGACGCGCTGGAGGGCTACCTGCGCGAGGCCGGGATCGAGGTGTGCGGGCGCAGCTACCTGGGGCTGACCCGGGAGATCTGGCGGGTGAGCTACCGCGACGTGGTCGACATGGCCCGCCGGGTCGTCGCGGACGCCCCCGAGGCGCTGTTCCTCAGCTGCACCAACCTGCCGACCTACGACGTGATCCCGCAGCTGGAGGCCGAGCTGCGGATGCCGGTGCTCTCCGCGAACCAGGTGACGCTGTGGGCCGCGCTGCGCTCCCTCGGCAAGAGAGCGGTGGGCCCGTACCAGGCCCTTCTCGACCCGGTGGCCCGGCGTGGGCCGGCCTCCCTGGCCGCCGAGGCGCCGGCGCCGCTGACCTCCGTGGAGTCCTCCGCGCCCCTGACGGCCGCCGAGACGGCGGCGCCCCTTCCCGACGCGCTCCTTCCCGAGCCGCTCCCCGACGAGGAGGTCTGAATGCCCATCGCCACCGCGGGGTTCCTCTACCCCGGTCACTCCGCCGAGGACGACTTCCCGCGCATGGAGGCGCTGCTGAACGACGCGGGCGCGGACGTGCGCCTGCCGCTGGCGCACACGGACATCGGCACGGACGCGCACCGGGTGGACGCCCTGCTGGAGATGGGCTCGGTGGACCGGCTGACCGCCGGCCTCGGGGAGCTGGCCGCGCGGGAGGCGGAGGCGGTGGTGTGGGCGTGCACCAGCGCCAGCTTCGTCTTCGGCTGGGACGGGGCGGGGGACCAGGTGCGCCGCCTGGCCTCGGCGGCGGGGCTGCCCGCCTCCTCCACGTCCTTCGCCTTCGCGCGGGCCGCACACGCGATCGGCGCGCGCCGCGTCGCCGTGGCGGCGACCTATCCGGAGGACGTGGCGGCGCTGTTCGCCGGCTTCCTGAAGGCGGCGGGCCTGGAGGTGGTGGCGCTGCGCGGCAGCGGGATCATCACGGCGGCGGAGGTGGGGACCTGGGGCCGCGAGGAGGTCCTGGCCCTGGTCCGCGCCGGCGACCATCCGGAGGCGGACGCGGTGCTCCTGCCGGACACGGCCCTGCACACCGCCGCCTGGCTCCCGGACCTGGAAACGGCCGCCGCCAAGCCCGCCCTGACGGCCAACCAGGTCACCGCGTGGGAGGGCCTCCGCCTCCTCGGCCACGCACCGCCCTGCCCGGCCCTGGGCTCGCTCTTCGCGACCCCGGCCTGAACGCGAGCGCGTGGCGCGGCGGCGCGCGCCGTACGACCGCGCCCGCCACGGGCGTTGGCCCGAACGTTCGTGAACCGCCGTGCGGCTAGCGGTGGTGCTTGCCGCTGGTGCGGAAGGTGTGGAGGGCGACGCCCTTGGAGGCCGCCGTGCGGACCGCCTCGTCCCAGGTCAGGGTGCGGGGGCCGTTGGCGAACAGGGGGCCGGAGGCGCGGTCCGCGGCGAGGGCGGTCAGGAGGGCGTCGGCGCGCTCGGCATAGGGGCTCCCCGGGGGCGGGCGGACCGCGTCCGCGTCGGCGACCTGGAGCGCGAGCAGGTCGAGCACCTTCTTGTCGCTGATCCACAGCAGGAGCCACAGGGCGCGGTGCACCACGGGCACGGACTCGTCCGCGAGGAGCCGTTCGAATGCTTCGACGGTCAGGGTGTCAGCCGCGATCATGGCCCGGGAGTATTCCGGCGCGCGGGCGCGCGGACAACACGCGCGTCGTGTACCTCTCGCCACACCGGGCTCAGGAGGGGCCGGCCGCCACCAGCGCCGCGAGGTCGTCGGCGGGCATCGGCCGGGCGTAGTGCCAGCCCTGACCGGTGTCGCAGCCGATCCGGCGCAGCCGCTCGGCCTGCGCGGGACCCTCGACGCACTCGGCGGTGACGGTCAGTCCGAGCTTGTGCGCCAGCTGCACGAGGGAGGTGACGATGGTCTCGTCGGCCGGGTTGAGGTGCCGCGCGGTGCGGAAGCCGCGCACGAAGGTCCCGTCCAGCTTCAGCGCGCGCACCGGGAGGCGGCTGAGGTAGGCGAGGTTGGAATACCCGGTGCCGAAGTCGTCGATGGCGATCCGCACGCCCATGTCGGAGAGGGCCTGCAACGCCCGCAGCGGGCGTCCGGTGGAGCCCATCACGGCGGACTCGGTGAGTTCGAGCTGGAGCAGCCCCGAGGGCAGCCCGGTCTCCCGCAGGGCCTGGGCCACGTCGTGGACGAGGTCGGAGTCCCACACCTGCCGTACCGCGACGTTGACGCTGACGAACATCGGCGGGCGCGGCGGCCCGGGGTGTGCGAGCTGCCAGCGTCTGGCCTGGCGGCACGCCTCCGCCAGCACCCAGCGGCCGAGCGGGACGATCGCGCCGTTCTCCTCGGCCAGGGGGACGAAGCGGTCCGGGCCCAGCACCCCGAACTGCGGGTGCCGCCACCGCACCAGGGCCTCCGCGCCGCGCACCACGTCGTCGGCCAGGCCCACGATCGGCTGGTACTCCAGCACGAACTCTCCGCGCTCCACGCCCTGGCGCAGCGTCGCGGAGAGGGACTGGCGGGTGACGCGGTGGGCGTTGCGCTCGGGGTCGAAGAGGGTCCAGCGGGCGCGGCCGTCGGCCTTGGCCCAGTAGAGGGTGGTGTCGGCGGCCTGCGTCAGCCCGGTGGGGGTGGTGGTGGCCGCTTCGCGCTCGACCACGCCGATGCTGGCGGTGACCGCGACCCGCTGCCCGCCGGTCAGGTCGAACGGCCGGTGCAGCGCGGCCAGCAGGCCCTCGGCCAGCCGGGTCAGCTGCTCGGTGCCGGTGGAGCCCTCGACCAGCACGGCGAACTCGTCGCCGCCCAGCCGCGCCACCAGGTGGCCCCCGGCGCCGGTGGCGCACTGGGCCAGGCGCTGGGCGGCGGCGCCCAGGAGCTGGTCGCCGACGCGGTGGCCGAGGGTGTCGTTGACCGCCTTGAAGCCGTCCAGGTCCACGTAGCACAGTCCGATGCGGCCGGTGGCGGAGTCAGCGAGCGCGGCGGTGAGGCGCTCGAAGAACAGCGTGCGGTTGGGCAGGCGGGTGACCGGATCGTGCATCCGCAGGTGCCGCAGCCGCTGCTGGAGGTCGCGCCGCTCGCTGACGTCCACGACGGTCAGCAGGGCCGCCGCCTCGGGGGAGCCGGTGGGGGTGACGGTGATCTCGGCCCACACGGAGTGGCCGTCGGCGTGCTTGAGGCGGCGGGTGCAGCGCAGCCGCTCGCCGTGGCCGCGCAGCGCCGCCCGGTAGGAGCCGCGGCTGCGGCCGTCGAGCCCGAGGCCGGCGAGGCGGTCGGCGTGCTGCCCGGCCAGCCGCTCCGGCTCGATGCCCAGCAGGGCGCCGAACGCGGCGTTGGCGGAGAGGATGCGCCCGGATGCGCCGACCAGCGCCATGGGCAGATGGGCGATCTGGAAGGCGGCCCGGTAGTCCCGGAGGTGGTCACCCTCCGTGCAGGGGGGCGGGGTCGCCCCGAGGGCGGGTCCGGGGCCGTGGCCCGGTGCGTTGTGGGGTCCGTTCACCGATCGCTCCCGATGGTGTGCTCGGGCGCTCCCCGGCTGCCCGCGTATCCGCGCTGGAAGTGGCGATCATAGAGGCTGCGGCGGGCCCGATCCAGTGGCCCGGGCGCCCGTCGGGGGGCCCGTCGCGCGGGTGCGTCGCGGGCCGTGGAGAAGCTGACCGTTTCTGCGCGGTGACGGTCGGGCTTCGGACCGTTCACGACCGGCGTATACGCAGGGTAATCATACTGGGCCGACTCGGGCGGCCTAGCGAAATGGCGCGTGTCGGGTCAAATGGGGCGAGAGTGGGGGCGATATTCCCTTGAGGTCCCTCAGGGTCTCCCTAGGGGTTTCCCCGAGCCCGATCGGAGGTCCCGTTGCGCCGCGCCCCCCGCAGACCCGCCGCCGTGCTCACCGCCCTGGCCGCCCTGCTGGGCAGCACGATGACCGCGGGCCCCGGCAGCGCGGCCCTGGCCGACGAGCCGTGCAGCCTGCCCCGGGCCGCGCCCGTCCACCACTCCGAGGGCCTGGACACCTGGAACGGCGACTACCCCAAGCCCGTGGGCGCGCTGAACGCCGTGATGCTCTTCCTGTCCTTCCCCGACGCCGCCCCCCGCCTGACCCCCGAGCGGATCGCCTCCGACTACTTCCCGGCCACCTCGGACTTCTTCCGGCAGGCCTCCTACGGCCGCCTCGACCTGCGCGCCGAGGTGATCGGCGACTGGCTGCGGATGCCGCACCCCTCCCGCTCCTACGGCATACGGCGCGACTGGGAGCCCGGCCGCCGCTCCGCCTACCTGCGGGACGCCCTGCGCCTGGTCTCCGAGCGGGTGGACCTGTCCGGCTACGACATGGTCTATCTGGTCGCGGACCCGGACGCGCCCGGCGTGGACTCCGACGCCACCAAGGTGGTCAACTTCGACCGCCCGGTCCCCGTCGGCAAGACGGAGATCCGCCGGGTCGTGACCGTCTTCGAACGCCGCATGCCCGACCGCAACGTCCTGGCCCACGAGACGGGCCACGTCTTCGACCTGCCCGACCTCTACCACCGGCCCGAGAGCGCCTACGGCGACTGGGACACGCACGTGGGGGACTGGGACCTGATGGGCAGCCAATTCGGCCTGGCCCCCGAGCTGTTCGGCTGGCACAAGTGGAAGCTCGGCTGGCTGGGTCCCGGCCACGTCGCCTGCGTGCGCGGCTCCGGCACCACCCTGCACACTCTCCAGCCCCTGGGCGCCCCCCTGGACCGCCGCAGCCCCGAGGCCGACACCCGCCTCGCCGTGGTCCGCACCGGCCCGGCCGAGGCCCTGGTCGCGGAGGCCCGCACGCCGGTCGGCAACGACTCCTCCAGTTGCACCCGCGGCGTGCTGCTCTACCGGGTGCGCAGCGACGTCGCCTCGGCGGACGGGCCGGTGGAGGTCCTCGACGGCCACCCGGACACCGGCGCCTGCCACGCGCGTTCGGTCAACCCGAGCCTCGCGGACGCCCCGCTGGAGACCGGCGAGAGCTACTACGACGCCGCCGCCGGGGTCCGCGTCGAGGTGGGGGAGCGTACGGTCACCGGCGGCTGGGACATCAAGATCGTCCGCGACTGAGGTCCCGTCCCCCGGGGCACGCGAAGGCAAACGACAGGCGCCCCACCCGCCGTGAACCGGCTGGTGGGGCGCCTTGTCGGTGCGCCGCCAGGGACTCGAACCCCGGACCCGCTGATTAAGAGTCAGCTGCTCTAACCAACTGAGCTAGCGGCGCCTGCTGACGTCGTAGACCTTAGCACCCGGACCACGTGGAGCAAAAATCCGATCCACGGCCCCCGACCTGGGCCTCATTCCTCGGGCGAGGGCCGCCCGCGCAGCAGCTTCCGGCCGTAGTCGACCATCTTCGCGGCGTAGTCCTCGGTCCACCCGGCCAGGTCCCCGACGGCCGCCGCGGGCAGGGCGTCGAAGCGGGAGGGGTCGGCCAACTGCGCCGCGGCCATCGCCTGGAACTCCACGGCCCGGTCCGCGGCGGCCTGGAACGCCAGCGCCAGCTCCGTCGCGCGGGCGAGCAGCTCCCCGGGGTCCGTGATCGTCTCCAGCGCGAAGAAGTGCTCCTCGTCCGGCTGCGGCGCGGGCGGCTCGAAGAACAGCGCGGCGGGCCGGCGCGGGCGCCGGGGGCCGCCGCCCTGGTCGGGAGCGGGGCCGGGGTCAGCCATGGAACTGGGCCTCCAGGGTGGGGTGGACGGGCCGCGGCTTCAGGCGGACGGCCCGTGCTGGGCGCCGGCCGCCGCTCCATTGTGCCGCGCCGGCTCGTCGGCGCGGCGGGGCGGTCCCGCCGGTCCGTCCACTGGGCCGCGCTGCGGGTGCACCAGGCGGGACCCGTCCACGGCCGCCGCGGGGCGCGGGGGCGCGTGGCCCGGGGCGTTCGCGGATGCCTGCGCCTGGGCAGGGACCTGGGCGGAGACCTGCGCCTGCGCCCGCGCGGAGACCTGTGCCCGCGCCGGGGCGGGAACGGGCGCCGCGGCCTCCGCGCCCGCCGCGGGCCCCACCCGGTCCTTGATCCGGTCCAGCTTCCGCAGCAGCGGCCCGGCCAGCAGCAGGCCGGCCGTCATCACGACCACGCCCGCAAGCGCGTCGAAGAAGTAGTGGTTCCCGGTGCCCATCACGACGATCGTCGTTATCAGCGGGTAGCCCACGGCCAGGGCGCGGACCAGCGGCGTGCGCGACCCGTAGTGCCACAGCGCGACCCCGCACCACACCGACCAGCCCACGTGCAGGCTGGGCATGGCCGCGTACTGGTTGGTGAAGTCGCCCATCCCGCTGGGCGCGCTGGCGTCGTCGGCCCACCAGCCGTACCCGGCGTACTGCGAGAGGCTGTCCACGAAGCCGTACTCGCCGGGCAGCAGGCGCGGCGGGCTGGTGGGCATCAGCGTGAAGCCGATCAGGCCCAGCAGCGTCGAGGTCAGCAGCCAGGTCCGCATCAGTCGGTAGTGCACCGGGCGGCGGCGGTAGAGCCAGACCAGGATCGCCGGGGTGACGATGTAGTGCAGCGAGGCGTACACGAAGGAGGACGGGACCCCGAGCCACTTCTCCTGGGTGAACAGGTCGTTGAGCGGGCCCTCCAGGTGCATCCAGAGCGAGCTCTCCAGGTGCAGGATGGCCAGCCCGTTGTCCACCGCGGTGGCCACGTCGCCGCGCGCCATCAGGCGCGCCACGGCGTACGCCCCGTACACGACGACGATCACCATCAGCTCGGTCCACCAGCGCGGCCGTACTCGGGGCATGCGGTCTGACTCCATGTGTTCACGTCGTAGGTCACGTCGTTGTCGACGGGGTCCACCGTACGGCGAAGTTACGAACAACAGACGCGGGGGAGCCCGCCGTGGTTGCCTGCGCGATGATGAGGGACGCCCGAGACGCCCGGTGCGCGGCGTCACGACCGAAAGGACCCGTATGGCCCCCGCCCGCATCCTGCTCCTCCGCCACGGCCGCACCTCCTGGTCGGTGGCCGGGCGACACACCGGCCTCACGGACGTTCCGCTGCTGGAGGAGGGCAGGGCGCAGGCCAAGGCGCTGGGCGCGCGGCTGCACGCCCGGCCGTGGGACGGCCTGCCCGGCGCCCTCGTGGCCACCAGCCCGCTCTCCCGGGCCCGGGACACCTGCGAGCTGGCCGGGTTCGGGGACCGCGCCGCCGTGTGGGAGGACCTGCACGAGTGGGACTACGGCGAACAGGAGGGCCGCACCACCGAGGAGATCGCGGCGGCCCGCGGCGGGGACTGGGTCATCTGGCGCGACGGGGTCACCGGCGGGGAGAGCAGGGAGCGGCTGTCCGCCCGCGCCGACGAGGTGATCGCCCGGGTCCGGGACGCGGGCAGGGACGCGGTGCTCTTCGCCCACGGCCACATCCTGCGTTCCCTCGCCGCCCGCTGGCTCGGCGAGGACCTCTCCTTCGCCGCGCGCCTCCGCCTGGACGCCGCCGCCCTCTCCGTCCTGGGCTGGGCCTACGGCGCCCCCGCCCTCGAACGCTGGAACGACACGGGCCACCTGGACCCGACGGCCTGAGGCGTCGGGCGGGTCAGGGGGGTCAGGCCCGCACCGGGCCGGCCGGGGAGGGGGCCGGGAGCGCGGCAGCGCGGTCCAGGAAGGCGGCGACCGTGGAGTCGGCGCGGGCGGGGGCCAGGCGGCGCGCGGTGCGGGAGAGCAGGCCGGTCAGGCGGGAGGAGCGCACCTGGCCCAGCAGGGCCAGGGCCCGGGAGCCGGCCGCCGCCGCCTCCTCGGGAGAGCCGCCCTTCGCCAGGTGCGAGGCCAGCTCGGCGGTGTAGAGGGCGCCGTTGCGCGCGAAGTGCGGGTCGCGGGCGGCCAGTCCGGCCGCCGCGGCCGAGCGCCGGGCGGCCCGCTCCCAGTCGCCCAGCAGCGCCCAGCAGGACGCCTCCTGGCTCGCGGACTCGGCGGGCCCGAAGAACGACATCCACTCCGGAACGCCCGCCCCCGCGCCCTGTGCCCGGTGCCCCTCGGCGCGCGCCAGCGCCTCCCGCGTGCCGCGCGCGTCCCCGAGCGCCGCGCGCGCCGCCGCCTCGCGCAGCGCGAGCAGCTCCCGCAGCGCGGGGGAGCCGAGCCGCCGCGCCGCCTGCTCCCCTGCCTGGGCGGCGCGCGCCGCCTCCCGGGGGTGGCCCGCGGCCCGCGCGAGGAAGGCCGCGTTGCAGAAGGCGTGCGCCTCCAGCGCCGCGTCGCCCGAGACCCGCGCGACGGCCAGCGCCTCGGCGTAGTGGGAACGCGCGTCCTCCAGGCGGCCCGAGTCGTGCGCCAGCCAGCCCACCGAGATGGCCAGCTCGCCCGCGCCCGCGTACAGCCGCTCGGAGACCGCGCGCTCCCGCGCGCCGGCGTCGAGCAGGTCCTGCGCGGCGCGCAGCGCGGCGGCGGCCGGCCGGTAGAGGGCGTCCGCCCCGAACCGGTCGTCCAGCAGACGCAGGTCGCGGACCGCGCGGCGCAAGTCGTCTGCCTCGGCCGCCCCGGGGCGGCCGGACGCCGCCGCGGCGGGCAGGGCGCCGAGCGCGGTCAGGGACACGGCGGCGGCCGGGCCGCCGGTCAGCAATGCGCGACGCAGCACGTCGCCCTCCTCCGGGTCGTCGGTGCTCCTGGCCGGCGCCGGCGGCGGGAGCGCGGGCCGCGGGGGCCGGCGCCGGCGGACCACCAGCCGGGGCTGGAACCCGAGCTCGGCGAGGGAACGGCCCGGGAACATATGAAGGAATACCCGTTCATAGGCGTAGTTAGGGCACCTGATCTCTCCGGACTCGACCCGGCCGATGTACCGCGCGTCGCAGCACACCCGCTCGCCGATCTCGCGCGCCGCCCGCCGCACAGCGGCGGCGAACTCACCCTGGGACAGCGGCCCGCGCAGCCGCCGGAACGCCTCGTTGGGGGACGTGTCCATGGCCGGGAAGGTACCGGCTGTGGTCGCGCGGCTACGTCCGTATCAACCGGAATATCTCCATAAGCCCGGCATATACCCCCACATTTGCCATGAACTGCCACCCGTTACGGCGGAACCGGGCCGTAGCCGTTGACAGTGGTCGCGCGTTGAACAACACGCCCCACTGCCGAGCCTGAAGGAGGACCCCATGGCGGCCAGCGACGACGCCGCATCCGGCGAGCAGCCCTGCGATCTGGTCACCGTGCCCGCGCGGGAGGGACTGGAGGCCGTGGACATCCTGCGGCTGCGCCACCGCGTCGGCCCGGTGCTGCACGACCGGGAGGGCGACACGCTGGGCTTCCTCGTCCCGCCCGGCACGGCCGAGGGCTGGGACCTCCCCGGCAGCGCCTGTACCCAGACCTTCGGCGCCCCGCCGCGCGGCAAGCAGCCCCCCGTCTCCGGCAGCGGCTGGCTCGTCCCGCCGGGCGGCGCCACCGGCGACACCACCGAGCCGGACCGCCTGCGCGCCGCGCTCCGCGAGGCCGTCACCCTGCTGCGCGCCGTGGACCGCTGCCAATAGCGCCCCCCGCGCGCCCGGCGCACCCGTCACACTGGGGACGTGGCGAGGAGACCGGAGCGGCGGAACGGACGGCAGCGCGCCGCCGCCGGCCCCACCGAGGCCGTGGACGGCGGCCAGGCCCGCCTGGTGCCCGACCCCGGGCGTTCCCGCGCCTACGAGCTGCTCCTCGACGGCGCCCCGCAGTCGCACGTGGACCTCGCCGAGCCCACCCGGCTCGCCTTCGAGTACCAGCGGCGCCTCGGCCACCTCGCCGACCTCGCCGCGCCGCCCCGGCAGCCGCTGACCGTGCTGCACCTGGGCGGCGGCGGGCTCACCCTCGCCCGCTACGTGGCCGTCACCCGGCCCCGGTCCTCCCAGCAGGTCGCCGAGCCCGACGCCCGGCTCACCGCCTTCGTCCGGCGCGAGCTGCCCCTGCCCGGGGGCGCGCGGATCCGCGTCCGGGCCCTGGACGCGCGGGAGTTCCTGGCCCGCGCCCCCGAGGGGCTGGCCGACCTGGTGATCGCGGACGTCTTCGCCGGGGCGCGCACGCCGGCGCACTGCACCAGCGCGGAGTTCGTGGACCTGGCGCGCCGCGCGCTGCGGCCCGGCGGCTGGTACGCGGCGAACGTCGCGGACGGGCCGCCGCTGGCCCACCTGCGCGGTCAGGCCGCCACGCTGCTCAGCCGGTTCGGGCACGTGGCCCTGGCCGCCGAGCCGGGGACGCTGCGCGGGCGGCGCTTCGGCAACGGGGTGCTGTGCGCCTCGGACGGCCCGCTGCCCGTCGCGGAGCTGGCGTCGCGCTGCGCGCGGGACCCGCTGCCGGCCCGGCTGCTGGCGGGGCGCGAGCTGGAGGACTTCACGGCCGGGGCCCCGGTCGTCACCGACCCGACGGCCGCGGCTTCGCCGCCGCCCCCGCCGGGGACGTTCGCCTGAAGCGGCGCTCCGGCCCGGAGCGCCGTGGCGGTCAGGAGCACCAGAAGAGGAAGCAGTCCTCGTCGTCGTCCCCGCCGCCCTGGCCGTCGTCCTCTGTCGGGGAGGGGCCGGAGGAGGGCGGCTGCGTCGGGCCGCCGGAGGAGCTGGGCGGCTCCTCGCCGTCCGAGGGGCCCTGACCGTCCTCGGGCGGGGCCGAGGTCCGCGCGGCGCCGTCCTCCTCCTCGGGCGGGCTGTCGGCGGCCTCCTCCGTCTCCTCGCCGGGCTCCTCGTCCTCGTCCGCGCCGGGGGAGGCGTCCCCGCTCGCGCCGGGGTCCCGGCCGTCCTCAGTGCCGGGCCCGCCCGTGGCCGCCCCGGGCAGGTCCGTCTCCTGGCCGGTCCGCCCGCCCTCCCCCGACTCCGCCGGGCTGCTGCCGGGGGCGGTCGGGGAGGCGGCGGCCTGGGGACCGTCGTCCTCGAGGGTGGCGCCCCCGGCCGGAATGACCATCTCGCCGACCTCGGCCACGGCCACGCCCAGCACGATCACGCCGAGCACGCAGGCGATGACGTAACGGCGGCGCATCCGCCGCCGGGCGGCGGCCTGCCGCAGCGCGGCCCGGCGCCCCGGCACGGCCGGGGGCCAGGCCTCGGGCGCCGGCGCCCAGGACTCGTCCCTGTCGTCCCTCTCGGTCTCCGCGCCCTCCGCGCCCTCCGCCACCGGCAGCTCCCCGGTGGCCCCCTCATCCACGCGCGGCAGCGGGCGCGTGCCGGGCTCCTGGTGGGCCGTGACCTCCCGCTGCCCGGTGGAGGCATCGCCCGGGCGGGGCAACGCCCGCGTGCCGGGCTCCCCGAAGGCGAACGGCCCACCCGGGGCGTGCCCCACGGTCTCCCGCCCCCCGTGCCGCGGGCCCTCCGCCGCGGGGCCCTCCGGCCCCGGGCCCGCATCGCCCCGCTCGCCCGGCCGGTGGCCCGCCCCGTCCGGGCCGTGGCCGGCCGCATCCCAGTGCCCGCCCCGGTCGCCACCGGCATCCCACGCCCCCGCCAGGCCGCGGCCCGGCGCGGCCTGGCCGCCCTTTTCCGGTCCGGAGGCGGCGGATCCGTCCCAGCCGTGGCCGGGAACGCCCCGCACCGCCTCGCCGTATTCGGGGACGTCGCCCCCAAGGCCCGCGGGGCCCGGCGCGCTCTCCCCGCCCCGACGGCGGCCCGGCGCCTGCCGGCCGTCGCGGGGGTGGGCCGTGCCCCGGGTGGGGCCGTCGCGGTACGGCGAGGTCGAGCCGTACGCGACCGTGGCCCACGGGCCCGGCGCGGGGTCCGGCTCCGGGTCCGGGCCGGCGGCCCCGGGCTCCGTGCCGTCCGTGCCGTCCGTGGGGGCGGGCGTCGGCGCGTCGGCCGGGCGGCGTGCCGCGTCCGCGCGCTCGGACCAGTGCGTCGTCTCGCCGCATCCCGGACATATCAGCGCGCCGTTGAGGTGCCGTCGACAAGGGGTGCAGTAGTCCATGGCGTCCCGAGCTGTTCGAGGGTGGGCGGTTGGCCGGTGGGTGGCGAACACCCTAGCGGCAGGGGGCGTTTCGGCCACCGGCCGGTGGGCAACCGGTCCATACCGCCCCGGCGCGGGACCGGCGCCGGGGACTGTCGGTGGCGACGATTAACCTGGCCCGCATGTGCGGACGGTATGCGGCAAGCCGGCGGCCCGAGGACCTGGTCGCGCTCTTCGACGTGGCGCTGTGGGACGCGGAGGACCCCCTCCCGGCGGACTGGAACGTCGCCCCCACCAAGGAGGTGTACGCCGTGCTCGACCGCCCGGCGCGCGGCGCCGGGCCCGAGCCGGTCCGCCAGCTCCGTCCGCTGCGCTGGGGCCTCGTGCCCTCCTGGGCCAAGTCCCCCGAGGCGGCGGTCAAGATGATCAACGCCCGCGCCGAGACCGTTCACGAGAAGGCGGCCTACCGGCGGCCGTTCTCCTCCCGCCGCTGCCTGCTCCCCGCCGACGGGTACTACGAGTGGGTGACGGGCCGCGAGGAGCGGCAGGAGGAGGAGAAGGGGAAGCGCAAGCGCCCCCGCAAGCAGCCGTACTTCGTCACCCCGGCCGACGGCTCCGTGCTCGCCCTCGCCGGGCTCTACGAGTTCTGGCGCGACCGCACCCTCCCCGAGGACCACCCGCGCGCCTGGTGGGCCACCTGCACGGTGGTCACCACCGAGGCCGACGCCACGCCCCTGCCCGGCGCCCGCCCCGGCGGTCCCTCCTCCCTGGCCGAGATCCACCCCCGGATGCCGCTGGCCCTCACGCCCGAGCGCTGGGACGCCTGGCTGGACCCCGCCCGCACCGACCCCGAGGCGATACGCCCGCTGCTGGCCCCGCCGCCCCCCGGCCACTTCCGCGCCCACCCCGTCCCCACCGCCGTCAGCAACGTGCGGAACAACGGCCCCGAGCTGGTCACCGAGCTGCCGGCGCCCGAGGAGGAGACCCTCTTCTGAGGCGTGCCGCGCCCCCGCCCGGGGGCGCGGACGGGGGCGCGGACGGGGCGGGAATGCCCCGGGGCGCGCGCGCGTTGTCGCAGCCGACACGCACGCTGTGAGAGGGAGATCGCCTCATGGGATCCATCGCCTGCCCGCCCCGCCCCGCCGCCGCCGGCTCGCGGGCACGGGCCGCCGAGGTGGACTGGGCCACCCTCCGGCTCGCCGCCGGGCGATCGTCCCGACCGGCGGGGGAGGGGACCCGTCGTCTATCCTCCGAAGCGGACGAGCCCGGCCTCGGGCTCCTGACGCTGGCGGAGGAGGTGGGTCCGGTCACCGGGACGGACGAGGACACCCATGAGGAGACCGAGGCGGAGCGCAACGCCCGCTTCGAGCGCGACGCGCTGGGCTACCTGGACCAGATGTACTCCGCCGCCCTGCGCATGACACGCAACCCCGCGGACGCCGAGGACCTGGTGCAGGAGACCTACGCCAAGGCCTACGGCTCGTTCCACCAGTTCCGCCAGGGCACCAACCTCAAGGCGTGGATGTACCGCATCCTCACCAACACCTTCATCAACTCCTACCGCAAGAAGCAGCGCGAGCCCCAGCGCAGCGCGGCGGAGGAGATCGAGGACTGGCAGCTGGCGCGCGCCGAGTCGCACATGTCCACCGGCCTGCGCTCCGCGGAGTCCCAGGCGCTGGACCACCTGCCCGACTCCGACGTGAAGGAGGCCCTCCAGGCCATCCCCGAGGAGTTCCGGATCGCCGTCTACCTGGCGGATGTCGAGGGGTTTGCCTACAAGGAGATCGCCGACATCATGGGTACTCCCATCGGCACGGTGATGTCCCGGCTGCACCGCGGCCGGCGGCAGCTCCGTGACATGCTCGCGGACTACGCGCGTGAGCGCGGCCTCGTCCCGGCCGGGGCCCAGGGTCAGGAAGGCGCGGGATCATGAGCGGCGACCAGTCGAACCCCACCGACTGCTCGGAGGTCCTGGACCGCCTCTACGAGTACCTCGACCGCGAGATGCCCGACGGCGAGTGCGAGAAGTTCCAGGAGCACATCGACGAGTGCTCTCCGTGTCTGGAGAAGTACGGCCTGGAGCAGTCGGTGAAGAAGCTCGTCAAGCGCTGCTGCGGCCAGGACGACGTGCCGTCCGACCTGCGCGCCAAGGTCCTGGGCCGCATCGACGCCATCCGCGCCGGCGACCCCCTGGAGCCGGGCACTCCCGGCCTGTAGCCCCCCGCAGCCACCGCCGTCTCGCGCCCGCGCCCCGCCTGACCCATGCTGTGAGCAGGCGCCCGTCCGCCCATGGTTGGATGCCCTCCGGGACGGACAGGAGAACTGTGAAGTGCACGCTACGAAGCGGGAATCAGGCGGGACATCGTGAGGATCTTCGGCAGGGTCCGGCAGCGGCCGTCCACCGACTGGCGCTTGGCCACCAACCGCGCGTTCACCCTCATCGACGACGGCCGCTACGACGACGCCGACGCGCTCCTGACGCGGGCCGCCGACCTGGAGCCCTGGCTGTCGGAGTCCTGGTTCAACCTCGCGCTGCTGCACAAGTTCCGCCACGACTGGGACCAGGCCCGTTCGGCGGGGCTGCGGGCCGTGGCCCTGCTGGAGCGGGACACGGGCGCCCCCGACTGGTGGAACCTCGGCATCGCGGCCACCGCCCTCCAGGACTGGCCGCTGGCCCGCCGCGCCTGGCAGGCGTACGGGCTGCCGGTGCCCGGGGCCGCCTCGGTGGTCGAGGAGCCGCTGGGCATGGACCTGGGCGGCGCCGCGGTGCGGCTCTCCCCCGAGGGCGAGGCCGAGGTCGTCTGGGGCCGGCGTCTGGACCCGGCGCGCATCGAGATCCAGAGCATCCCGCTGCCCTCCTCCGGCCGCCGCTGGGGCGAGGTGGTCCTGCACGACGGGGTGGCGCGCGGTGAGCGCACGACCACGAGCGGGGGCCCGTCCTCCGTCTACCCGGTCTTCGACGAGATCGAGCTGTGGGCGCCCTCGGCGGTGCCGACCTGGGTGGTGCTGATCGAGGCGGCCACCGAGGACGACCGCGACGCCCTGGAGCGCCTGGCCGCCGACGCCGGGTACGCCGCCGAGGACTGGTCCTCCTCGGTGCGGCTGCTGTGCCGGTCCTGTTCGGAGAGCCGGATGCCCAGCGAGGAGGGCGACGGCCTCGCGCAGCACGACCCGCACGACCACAGCGTCCCGGGCGAGCCGGGCCCGCTGGGGCACACGGGCGCCGGCGGCCTGTGGTCCCCGGAGCGCGAGTGCGGGGTGGCCGCGCCCGGGTCGCTGGTGCGCGGCCTGCTGGACGGCTGGGTCGCCGACAGCCCGGACACCCGTGACTGGCGGGACCTGGAAGAGGTTTGCTGAACCGGCCGTAAGCTGTGGGGATCGCCCCGGAGCGAGGCTCGTGACGTTTGGACCGAAAGGCATACGGCCCCACCATGGCTCAGCACGACACCGATGAGCGCATCAGCGACGAGTTCATCGACGACACGAAGGACTGTGCCGAGCGCGAGCAGGCGCACCGCGAGCGCGGCACGGCCCGGCCCATCACCGTGGTCGGCCACCCGATGCTGCACCGCGAGTGCAAGGACGTCACGATCTTCGACGACGAACTGGCCCGGCTGATCGACGACATGTTCGCCAGCCAGCGCGCCGCGGAGGGCGTCGGCCTGGCCGCGAACCAGATCGGCGTGGACCTGAAGGTCTTCGTCTACGACTGCAACGACGACGAGGGCGTGCGCCACGTCGGCGTGGTGTGCAACCCCGTCCTGGAGGAGCTGCCCGCCGAGGCCCGGGTGCTGGACGACAACAACGAGGGCTGCCTGTCCGTCCCCACCGCCTACGCCGAACTGCCCCGCCCCGACTACGCGGTGGTGCGCGGGCAGGACGCGGAGGGCCGGCCCATCGCCGTGCGCGGCACGGGCTACTTCGCCCGCTGTCTGCAGCACGAGACGGACCACCTCTACGGCCGCCTCTACATCGACCGGCTCTCCAAGCGCGAGCGGAAGAACGCGCTGAAGATGATGGCCGAGGGCACCCCGCGCTACGAGACGGTGCCGAACGAGGGCTGAGCGCCCGGCGATCAGCCCATGGCCGGCCGCGGGTCCCGCGGCCGGCCCTCGACGTCCCGGGCCCACGCGGTTGACGCGCGTTGATAGTTGGGTCACGCTCGGTCCGATCGGCTCCTTCGCTCTCCCTCTCTCCCCCACGGAGGAAGAATGTCAGGACGCGTGGTGCGTCTCATCCTGTCGATTGTCATGTTCGCCTCAGTCTTGACTGCCGGAACGGTCGCCATGGCAGGCACCGCTCACGCCGACGGCTGCTACACCTGGGGCCGCACCCTCAGCCAGGGCTCCTCCGGCGAGGACGTGCGCCAGCTCCAGATCCGCGTCTCCGGCTACCCGGGCTACGGCTCGGTGCTCGCCCTCGACGGCGTCTACGGTGCGGCCACGGCCGCGGCCGTCCAGCGCTTCCAGTCCGCCTACGGCCTCCAGGCCGACGGCGTGGCCGGCAGTGGGACGTTCAACCAGATCTACGCGCTCCAGGACAACGACTGCACCCCCATCCACTTCAGCTACGCGGAGCTGAACCGCTGCAACTCCGACTGGTCGGGCGGCGCGGTCAGCGCCTCGCAGGCGCGGGCCAACGCCCTGGTCAACATGTGGAAGCTGGAGGCCCTGCGCCACGCGCTCGGGGACCGGGCGATCACGGTCAGCAGCGGCTTCCGCTCCTACGCCTGCAACAGCGCGGCCGGAGGCTCCTCCACCAGCCGCCACCTCTACGGCGACGCGGTGGACCTCACCGGAACGCCCTCGCTGTGCGCGCTGGCGCAGCGGGCGCGCTACCACGGCTGGCGCGAGATCCTCGGCCCCGGCTACCCCGGGCACGGTGACCACACACACCTGGCCCACAAGCCCTCGCAGACCTGGTCCGCCTCGTCCTGCGGCATCTGAGGGGGCACCCCGCGCGGCGGCCGGGCTCCGGCCCGGCCGCCGTCAGCCCTCCGTGCGGACGGCCGACCCCTCCAACTCCCGCGTGAAGACCCGCAGGGGAAGGCCCGGCACGGGCTCCCAGTCGCGCTCGGGGGCCCGGACGAAGCCGAGCCGGGCGTAGAGCCGGTGGGCGGCGTGCATCCGCCACTGGCTGGAGAGGACCACCCGCCGGTGCCCCAACCGCCGGGCCCGGCGGACGCACCCCCGCACCAGCGCCTCGCCCGCCCCCCGGCCCCGCGCCCGGGCCGCCACGGCCAGCATCCGGAACTCGGCCTCCCCCGGCCCGGCTATGTCCGCGAACTCCCCGCCCGAGCCGACGAACGTCACGCTGCCCAGCAGCGGGTCGCGCCCCTCCGCCCCCGGCCCGGTGGCGACCAGCACCTCGGCGTGCCGCGCGCGGCGCGCGGTGTCCCGCAGCTCCGCGAGGTACGGGTCGGCGGCGCCGAACGTCAGCAGCCCGTCGCCCAGATACGCCTGCGCGACCAGCTCGCCGACCGCTGCCAGCTCCCCGGCCCTTGCCTCCCGCACGGTGATGTCCATGGAACCCAGTGTGCCGGAGGGGTCTGACAACGGCCCGGTCACGCCCGCCGGAGCACCCAGTAGCCCGCCTCCTCGGCCACCACCCGGTAGCGGGCCTCGGGGAAGCGCTCCGTCGCGTACCGCAGCAGGGACACCTCGGTGTGCGCCGGGTCGAAGTAGGCGATGTACTCGGGAGTCACGCCGCCGGTGTCCCCGATCCAGAAGACCCGGCAGCGGCCGGTGAGATGAGCGATGGGCCGGACGTTGGAGGCCACCTCGGCGCCGTCGGGAACGGCCGCCAGCACCCGGTCGCCCGCCCGCGCCACCGGCCCGGGGCGGTAGGTGTCCGCGCTGGTCAGCGTGGCCACGGGCAGCGCGGTGCACAGGGCCGCGGCACACGCCAGCGCGGCGGCCGGCAGGTGGTGGGCGTAACGGCGCAGCCAGGGGCGCGAGGAGTGCCGGCTGCGCGCCAGGGCGTCGGCCAGGGCCAGGGTGACCACGGGCATCAGCACGGCGCTGTAGTGCCAGTCGGTGCCCCAGTAGTGGGGCTCCTGGGAGACGAACCGCCAGCCCAGGGTGGGCAGGAGGACCACCAGCAGCGGGGAGCGCAGCGCCAGCAGCCCGGTGGTGGGCACCAGCACCCACAGCAGGGTCCTGAACTTCTCGCCCGTCCCCTCGCCCAGCGGCGCGAGCAGCGCCAGCGGCCCCCCGCCCCCGTCGTCCTCGCCGAGCTTGGTCCAGTAGTCGTAGTCGCCGCCCGCGTTGAAGGCCGGTATCAGGAAGCTGATGATCAGCGCGCAGGCCACCGCGCAGCCCGCGGCCACCGCGAGCGCCGGGGCCACGGTGCCGGGGGAGCGGTGCCGGGCGCGCAGGGCGACGACCACGGCGATGGCCGCGGCGGTCAGGCCCAGATCCTCCTTCACCAGCAGCAGCGGCAGCGCCCACAGCAGCGCGGCCCGCCAGCGTTCCCGCAGCACGGCCTCCAGGGCGAAGGCGATCAGGGGGACGGCGAAGCAGATCTCGTGGAAGTCGAAGTCGACGGCCCGCTGCACGCCCCAGGACAGCCCGTAGGCGATGCCGAGGGCGGCGCCCCGGGCCCGGCCCAGCAGCAGCGCGCAGGCCCGGGTGACGGGCACCACGGCGAGCGCGAACAGCGCGGCCTGGACGATCAGCAGGGTGACGGGACTGGGGAAGACGCGGTAGAAGGGGGCGATCAGCGCGGTGACCGGGCTGAAGTGGTCGCCCAGGATAGGGAAGTCGGGGCCCTTGAGGTCGGAGACGGGCGCGCGCAGGTGCGCGTAGGAGCGCACGACCTGCTCGAAGATGCCCAGGTCCCAGGACTGGTTCTCGTGGCGGAGGTAGCGGGTGACCGACAGCGTGGCGTAGATCACGAAGAAGCCGGCGGCCAGCAGCCAGGGGTCGCGGTACGGGCGGCCGGCGGCCTCCGCCCCGGGTATTCGGGCAGGGGCGAGCGGGGTTCGGGCCTTCGGCGCGGTGGTCGTCATGGGCCTGGTCCCCCAAGGTGCGTCTCGGATCGTCGCCCGGCTCGGGCCGTCACCACCCTAGGGTGGTGACGGCCCGAGCCGAAGAGCGGTTCCGGACCGGGCTCGCAACGCCCCCGCCGCGCGCCCCCGCCGGGCCCGCGCGGCGGCACCGGGCCGTTCGCCCCGGGCGGGAAGAGCACGTCCATCGCCGCCGCCCCCGCACGGGGGCGGCCCGAAGCGGCGGCCCCGGACGGGGGCGGCCCCGGACGGGGCCCGCCGCTCAGCAGCAGCCGCGGTAGTGGCCGCTGTGCGGGTCGCGGTAGCGGTCGTCGGTGCGGCGGCGTTCGAACTCCCGGCGGGAGAGCACCGCCGCGGCCGGGTCCGCGGCGCGGGCGCGCTCGACGTAGCGGGCGTAGGCGTTCTCCCCGGTCAGCTCGGTGACGTACCAGCGCAGCCAGGCGGCGGCCCGCCGCGGGGCCGCGGTCAGCCGGCTCACCGGGACGCCTCGGGATTCGCCCCTGACGCGGACCCCGAGGCAGCCCCCGACGAAGCCGTCGGCACCGGCGCGGACCCCTCCGGGATCCCGCCGCCGGGGCCCAGCCCCGCGGCGGCCAGATCCGCGCGCTCCTCGCGGGTGGGGATCAGTCCCGCCGGGGCGATCAGCCGCGAGGCCACGTGCGGGCTCTCGTTCAGCCGCTCCGCCCCGGGGTCGCGCGCGGCGCGCACGCACACCCGCAGGGCGTCCGCCAGGACGATCACCACCAGCAGGGCCAGCACGGCCGAGATGACCGCGTCCACCGTGGCGTTGTTGACGATGGTCCGCATGTCGCCCATGTCCTGGGCGCCGGGGAGAAGTTGGCCGGCGTCGATGCCGTCCTGGTACTGGTCGCGGCGGGCCAGGAAGCCGACGGCCGGGTCGCCGGAGAAGACCTTCTGCCAGCTTGCCGTCAGGGTGACGACCGCGACCCAGGCCAGCGGGACCAGCGTCACCCAGGCGTAGCGCAGGCGCCCGGACTTGACCAGCAGCACCGTGCAGATGGCCAGGGCGACGGCGGCGAGAAGCTGGTTGGAGATCCCGAAGACGGGATAGAGGGTGTTGATGCCGCCCAGCGGGTCGTTGACCCCGACCCACAGCAGCCAGCCCCACAGGCCGACCACGAGGCCGCTGGTCAGCAGCACGCCGGGCAGCCAGGCGTTGGAGCGCAGCCGGGCCAGGCGCGGGTGCAGGCCGCCCAGCATGTCCTGGAGGATGAAGCGGCCCACCCGGGTCCCCGCGTCGATCGCGGTGAGGATGAACAGCGCCTCAAACATGATCGCGAAGTGGTACCAGAACGACATCATCGAGTCGCCGCCGATCACATCCGAGAGGATCCCGGCCAGCCCCAGGGCCAGCGTCGGCGCCCCGCCGGTCCGCGAGAGCAGCGATTCCTCCTCCACCGACTCCGCCGCGGCGGCCAGTTGGTCCGGGGTGACGGTGAACCCCCAGCCGGAGATGGTGTCCGCGGCGGTCTGGAGCGTGTCGCCGATCACCGCCGGCGGGGCGTTCATCGCGAAGTACGTGCCCGGGTCCAGCACGCAGGCCGCCGTCAGCGCCATGATCGCGACCGAGGACTCCATCAGCATCGCGCCGTAGCCGATGGTGCGCACCTGCGTCTCCTTCTGGATCATCTTCGGGGTGGTGCCTGAGGAGATGAGGGAGTGGAAGCCGGAGACGGCCCCGCAGGCGATGGTGATGAAGACGAAGGGGAACAGCGACCCGGCGAAGACCGGCCCGTCCCCGTTCGAGGCGAAGTCGGTGACCGCGTCCATCCGCAGGCTGGGAAGGGTGACGACGATGGCCAGCGCGAGCAGCGCGATGGTGCCGATCTTCATGAAGGTGGACAGGTAGTCGCGCGGCACCAGCAGCAGCCACACCGGCACCACCGAGGCGGCGAAGCCGTAGATCACCAGCCAGATGACGAGGGTCCTGGGGTCGAGGGTGAACGCCTCGGCGAGCCCGGAGTTGGCCACCCAGCGGCCGGCGGCGATGACGAACAGCAGCAGGGCCACGCCGATGACGGTCACCTCGGCCACCCGCCCGGGCCGCAGGAAGCGCAGGTAGACGCCCATGAACAGCGCGATGGGGATGGTCATCCCGACCGAGAACGCGCCCCAGGGCGACTCGGCCAGGGCGTTCACCACGACCAGCGCCAGCACCGCCAGCAGGATGATCATGATCGAGAAGATGGCCACGACCGCCGCGGCCCCGCCGACGGGGCCGATCTCCTCGCGGGCGATCTGGCCCAGGCTCTTGCCGTCGCGCCGGGTGGAGAAGAAGAGCACGGTCATGTCCTGGACGGCGCCGGCGAAGATGACGCCGACGATGATCCAGAACGTGCCCGGCAGGTATCCCATCTGGGCGGCCAGCACCGGGCCGACCAGCGGGCCCGCGCCGGAGATGCCCGCGAAGTGGTGGCCGAGCAGCACCCGCCGGTCGGTGGGGTGGAAGTCGATGCCGTCGTCCAGCCGTTCGGCCGGGGTGGCGCGGGTGGGGTCCGCTCTGAGCACGCGGGTGAGGAGGTAACGGGCGTAGAAGCGGTACGCGATGGCGTACGAGCCGAGCGCGGCGGCGACCATCCACGCGGCGGAGACGTCCTCGCCGCGGGAGAGCGCCAGCATGGCCCAGGCCACCGCGCCCACGGCGGCGACCGCCGTCCACGCGGCGACGGAACGGATGGAACGGGGACGCACCTGAGGTGCTGGGCGTGCCGAAGGTGGGGTGTGCACGGTGTCCTCCCGCCGGTCCTGGCTGATAGACATGCGGGAATCTAGGGCAGGCCGGGGCCGATGACCATGGGGCGAACGCCCCGCGCGACCCCGTCGCGAGCGCAACGGCCGCGGTGGCGGGCGTGCGTAACGGCCCGCGCGGCCGGGTCCGCGGTGCCGGGCGGGTGCCGTGCCGCTGCCGTGCGGGGCGTGCGCTACGCCGGCCGCGGGCGTTCGAGGGTGGCGACGAACTTGTACCGGTCGCCGCGGTAGACCGAGCGCACCCACTCCACCGGCTCGCCCGCGGTGTCGCGGGAGTGCCGGGAGAGCAGCAGCATCGGCAGGCCGACGTCGGTGCCCAGCAGCCCGGCCTCGCGGGGGCTGGCCAGGGAGGTCTCGATGGTCTCCTCGGCGCGCGCCAGGTGCACGCCGTAGACCTCGGCGAGCGCGGCGTACAGCGAGGAGTGGCGCCCCAGGCTGCGGCGCAGCGCGGGGAAGCGCTCCTGGGACAGGTGCGTGGTCTCGATCGCCATGGGCTCGCCGCTGGCCAGCCGCAGCCGCTCGATGCGCAGGACGCGGCCGCCCTCGGGGATGTCCAGCAGGTCGCCGATCCGCTCGTCGGCGGTGATGTAGCCGATCTCCAGCAGCTGGGAGGTGGGTTCGAGGCCCTGGGCGCGCATGTCCTCCGTGTAGGAGGTCAATTGGAGCGCCTGGGAGACCTTGGGCTTGGCGACGAAGGTGCCCTTGCCCTGGATGCGCTCCAGGCGGCCCTCGACCACCAGCTCCTGGAGCGCCTGCCGCACGGTCGTCCGGGAGGTGTCGAAGTCGGTGGCCAGCGTGCGCTCGGGCGGGACCGGGGTGCCCGGGGGCAGGGTCTCGGTCATCCGCAGCAGGTGCCGCTTGAGACGGTAGTACTTCGGGACGCGGGCGGCGCGCAGGCGGTCGGCCGGGGCCTCGGCGCCGGCGGCGGGCGGGACCGCGAGCCCCGCGGCGGTGCCCGGCTCCCCGGCCGTGGCGGGCCCTTCGGCCCCCTCAGTCTCGTGCTTTTCTGCCGTCACCGACTCCTCCGAGAGATCGCGGCTCACATCCTGACACGGGCGCCCGGTCGGGCCGTATCCGCACAGATGTCGGTCGGATAACGGACGGTCCGGGCCCGCTCGTGGACCCTTGACACCCCCGGCTGGTCTAGTCCAGAGTCCCGTCAACTGGTCTACACCTC
This sequence comes from Streptomyces boetiae, assembly GCF_031845405.1. Classification (NCBI taxonomy): domain Bacteria; kingdom Bacillati; phylum Actinomycetota; class Actinomycetes; order Kitasatosporales; family Streptomycetaceae; genus Streptomyces; species Streptomyces boetiae. Next base: position 18,012 of record NZ_JAVREN010000015.1, on the reverse strand, counting down.
TTGTCTACACCATTAACCATAACGGCCGTCCCCGGGCCGCAACCGCAAGGGGTCCGGCCTTCCCCGAGGAGGGTGACGTGAAGCGGAAGCTCTTCGCTGCCACATGTGTGGCGGCCCTGACGGCCGCGCTGGCGGCCTGCGGCGACGACGGCAGCGGGTCGGCGGGCGGGGGGAATCCCGACTCCCTCACCGTGTGGCTGATGGACGGCTCGGCTCCCCAGGAGTGGATCGACGAGCTGAACGCCGCGTTCGAGCAGGAGCACGGCGTCGAGGTGAACGTCGAGACCCAGCAGTGGGACGGCATCCAGGACCGGCTGACCACCGCGCTGTCGGAGGACGGCACGGTGGACGTCCTGGAGATCGGCAACACCCAGACCGTGGGCTTCGCCAACACCGGCGGCCTGGCCGACCTGGGCGAATTCGCCGAGGAGCCCTGGTCGCCGAACATGCTGGAGTCCGGGCAGGTGGACGGCACGCTGTACGCCCTGCCCTGGTACGGCGCCAACCGCGTCGTGATCTACGACCGCAGCCTGTGGGAGGAGGCCGGCGCCCGGGTGCCCACCACCCGCGAGGAGTGGATCGAGGCCCTGGAGCTGATCGACGAGAACACCGAGGCCGAGCCGATCTACCTGCCCGGCCAGAGCTACTACGTGCTCGGCGGCTTCATCGCGGACGAGGGCGGCAGCTTCGCGGTGCAGGAGGGCGACGAGTGGCGCGGCGCGCTGGCGAGCCCCGAGGGCGAGGCCGGCATGGACTTCTACGCCCAGCTCCAGGCCTTCTCCTCCTCCCCGACCGACAACGACGAGGCGTCCCCGCAGCAGTCCACCGAGGTCGTTCCCAACCAGGACATCGCCTCCTGGATCGGCCTGGGCTGGGAGGCGGCCGGGGCCGTCGCCGCCATCGAGGAGGCCGGGGAGCAGGCCGACTTCGGCTACTTCCCCATCCCGGGGCCCACGGCCGACGAGCTGGGCCACGTCTTCCTCGGCGGGTCCAACCTCGCGGTGAACGAGCGGGCCGGGAACCCGGAGATGGCCCGCGAGTGGCTGCGGATGGCCACCTCCCAGGAGTGGGCGCAGCGCTACGTGGACGCCAACGGCGACGGCGTGGTGCCCAACCGCACCGACGTGACGGCCGAACCCGAGCCCGGGTCGTTCGCGGAGGCCATGGTCGCCTCCGCCGAGGTGGGCTTCCTGCCCCCGCTGACCACCGGCTGGGCCAACGTCGAGACCGTGCCCAACCCCATCAAGGAGATGATGACCGCCGTCCTGAACGGGGAGGACTACGCCTCCGCCGCCGAGGAGGCCGACGCCGAGGTCACCACGCGCATCAACCGCGAGTGACCCGCCCGCCCCGGGGGCGCCGCCCGCGACGGCGGCGCCCCCGGGGCCGCGCGTGCCGGGCGCCGCGCCGGGCGGAGGGGGCCCGGCGCGACGCGCGGCACCGCCTCGCCTCCGCGCCGGGGCACCCCGGCCCCCGCACCATCGACGAAAGCCCCCGGCGGCGGCCCGCCACGAGCGGAGCCCCGCGGGGAGGTCCCGCACGGACGCCGGCCGGACGCCGGCAGAGAGGAACCCGGTCCATGCCCCAGACGGCTGCCGCGGCCCCGCGCGGGTGCCCTCCCCCGGAGGGCCGCCGATGACCGTGCAGATCGACCAGGCCCCGCCCCGGACGCCGCGCGTCCCCGCCGCCCAGGCGCCCCGCCCGGGCCGCCGCCGCGGCCTCCCGGCCGGGCTGCTGCCCTACCTCCTCATCGCCCCCGCCGTCCTCGCGCTCGCGGCCGTGCTGGGCTACGCGCTGATCCGCAACCTCGTCATCTCCTTCCAGGGGTTCGGCCGCCGCCAGCTCATCTCCCGCACCACCGAGTGGACCGGCTGGGACAACTACCGCTCCATCCTGGAGATGGACGCCTTCTGGGACTCCGTCACCCGGACATTCCTCTTCACCGCCGTCAACGTCGTGCTGATCATGGTCATCGGCACCCTCGCCGGGCTGCTGCTGAACGCCCTGGGCAAGACGATGCGGCTGCTGCTCTCCGTGAGCCTGGTGGCGGCCTGGGCGATGCCCGTCATCGCCAGCACCACCGTCTTCCAGTGGCTCTTCGACACGCAGTTCGGCGTCGCGAACTGGGTGATGCGCGGCCTGGGCTTCGAGGGCTACGAGCAGCACAACTGGTTCGCCAGCGGCTTCTCCACCCTGGCCATCGTCACCGTGCTGATCGTCTGGGCCTCCGTGCCCTTCGTCGCGCTCAACCTCTACGCGGCGCTGACCACCGTCTCCGGCGAGATCTACGAGGCGGCCCGGATGGACGGAGCCTCCGGCTGGCGGACGTTCTGGTCCATCACCGCCCCGATGATGCGGCCCTTCTTCCTCATCACCACCTTCCTGGAGATCATCTGGGTGTTCAAGGCGTTCACCCAGATCTACGCGATGAACGCCGGCGGCCCCGGCGGCGAGTCCGAGACGCTGCCGGTGATGGCCTACGTGCAGGGCATGGGCCAGAACCAGTACGGCGCCGCCGCGGCGATCTCCGTGCTCACCCTGGTCATCCTGCTGATCGCGATGTCCTTCTACTTCCGCCTGATCCTCAAGCAGGAGAAGGAGCAGTCATGAGGCGGCCCGGCCTGGCGCGGAGGATCTGGCTCAACGGCACCGCCCTGGTGCTCTCGGCCGTCTTCCTCTTCCCCGTGTACTGGATGCTCTCCACGTCCTTCAAGAGCAACTCCCAGGTGCTCACCCGCGATCCCGTCTTCTTCTTCGCGCCGACCTTCGAGCACTACTCCACGGCCACCGGGGTCGAGCTGTTCTGGACGTATGTCGCCAACAGCTTCCTCGTCACGATCGGGGCGGTGCTGCTGGCGCTGGCCGTGGCGCTGGCGGCGAGCTATGCCATCGCCCGGCTCCGCTTCCGGGGGCGGCGGGGGATGCTGCTGGTGGTGATGATGGCGCAGATGGCGCCCTGGGAGATCCTGATCATCGTCGTCTACCTCAACGCCCGGGACCTCTCGGCACTCAACAGCCTGGGGACCCTGGTCCTGGTCTACTTCGTGATGGCCCTGCCCTTCACGATCTGGACGCTGCGCGGCTTCATCGCCGCGGTGCCGCAGGAGCTGGAGGAGTCCGCGCTGATCGACGGCTGCGGCCGGGGGCAGGCGTTCCTGCGCGTGATCTTCCCGCTGCTGGCGCCCGGCCTGATGGCCACCTCGCTCTTCGGCTTCATCATGGCCTGGAACGAGTACGCCATGGTCCTGGTGCTGAACAAGGCGCCGGACAAGGCCACGCTCCCGCTGTGGCTCACGCAGTTCCAGACGAACTTCGGGAACGACTGGGGGGCCACCATGGCGGCGTCCTCGCTCTTCACCATCCCGGTGCTGATTGTCTTCGTCCTCCTCCAGCGACGGGTCACCGGCGGGTTCACCGCGGGTGCCGTGAAGGGATAGGGCCCGCAGATGACCTCCACCGTGAGCGAGCGCGACACCCTCGCCCGGGACGCCCTGGCCGTCCTGCAGCCGACCTTCGCCGGCACCACGACCCTCCCCGACTGGCTGCCGCGGCAGATGGAGAACGGCCTCACCGCCGTCGGCCTCTTCGGCCGCAACGTCGTCTCGCCCGAGCAGGTCGCCGCCCTCACCGCCCGGCTGCGCGCGGTCAGGCCCGAGGTCATGGTCGCCGTGGACGAGGAGGGCGGCGACGTGACCCGCCTCGAGGTCCGCGGCGGGTCCTCCTTCCCCGGCAACCACGCCCTGGGCAGCGTGGACGACCCCGAGCTGACCCGCGCGGTCGCCGCCGAGCTGGGCCGCCGCCTGGCCGCGGCCGGCATCACCCTCAACTGGGCGCCCTCCGCCGACATCAACTCCGACCCGGCCAACCCCGTCATCGGGGTCCGCTCCTTCGGCGAGGACCCCGCGCTGGTGGCCCGGCACACCGTCGCCTACGTCGAGGGCCTGCAGAGCGCCGGGGTCGCCGCCTGCGTCAAGCACTTCCCCGGGCACGGCAACACCGCCGTCGACTCCCACCTCGCCCTTCCGCGCATCGACATCGGCACCGACACCCTTTACGCCAGGGAACTCGTCCCCTTCCGCGCCGCCGTCCGGGCCGGAACCCGGGCCGTGATGAGCGCCCACATCCTGCTCCCGGCCCTCGACCCCGAGCGGCCCGGCACCCTCAGCCGCGCCGTCCTCACCGGCCTGCTGCGCGCCCCCGCCGCCGAGGGCGGCCTCGGCTTCGAGGGCCTGATCGTCTCGGACGCCCTGGAGATGCGCGCCATCGCCGACGCCTACGGCCTGGAGGGCGGCAGCGTGCTGGCCGTGGCCGCGGGCGCCGACGCCCTGTGCGTCGGCGGCACCCCCTCCGACGAGGCGGAGGTGCTGCGGCTGCGGGACGCCCTCGTCGCCGCCGTCCGCTCCGGCGAGCTGCCCGAGGAACGCCTGCACGACGCGGCCGAACGCGTCCGCGCCCTCGCCCGCTGGACGACGCGGGCCCGCGAGCGGGCCGGGGGAGCCGCGCCCGACGGGGAGATCGGGCTCACCGCCGCCCGCCGCGCCCTGCGCGTCAGCCACCCCGCCGGCGAGGCCGCCTGGGCGCCGCCGGCCTCCCCGGCCTACGTCGCCTCCTTCGCCCCGGCCGCCAACTCGGCCGCCGGGGAGGAGACCCCCTGGGGCCTGGGCCCCGAGCTGGCCCGCCTCCTGCCCGGCACCGCCCACGGGCGGCACGCCGGACACGACCCCGCGGCCCTGGCCGCCGAGGTGCTTCGGGCCGCGGGGCAGCGGCCGGTGGTGGCCGTGGTGCGCGACGTCCACCGCCACCCGTGGATGGCCGCCGCCCTCGCGGCCGTGCTCGCCGCCCGCCCCGGGACCGCCGTCGTGGAGATGGGCCTGCCGCACGCCCCGCCCGCCGGCGCCCTGCACATTGCCACCCACGGCGCCGCCCGCGTCTGCGGCCGGGCCGCCGCCGAGGTCATCGCGGGCCGCCGCGCCGCCTGAGGACCCGCGCCCCGGCCGCCGCCGTCCACGCCTCCCGCTCCGCCCGCCGTCCGTCCTGCCCGCACACCCACCTCCGGAGGAACCCGATGTCCGCCACGCAGCCCGGCCGGCTGATGTCCGCCGAGATGGCCGAGCAGCCCGCCGTGCTGCGGCGCCTGCTGGACGAGGGCGCCGGGCCCATCCGGGAGACCGCCGCGCGGATCGCCGCCCGCGGCCCCCGCTTCGTGCTCCTGACCGCCCGCGGCACCTCGGACAACGCCGCGCTGTACGCCAAGTACCTGCTGGAGATCCAGGCCGGGAAGCCGTGCGGCCTGACCTCGATGTCCGTCACCACCGCCTACCGGGCCCGCCAGGATCTCGCCGGCTGCCTGGTCATCGCCGTCAGCCAGTCCGGGGGCTCGCCCGACCTGGTCGCCTCCACCACGGCCGCCCGCGAGGCCGGGGCGATCACCCTGGCCGTCACGAACAACGCGGCCTCCCCGCTGGCCGCCGCCGCCGAATACCACATCGACGTGCTGGCCGGGCCCGAGCGGGCACTGCCGGCGACCAAGACCTACACGGCCGAACTGCTGGCCCTGCACCTCTTCGTGGCGGCCCTGCGCGGCGCCGACGGCGTGCGGGCCGCGCGCCCGCTGCCGGACTTGGCCGAGCGGGTCCTGGCCCGCGAAGCGGAGGTCCGGCAGCTCGCCGCCCGCTACCGCTTCGCCCAGCGCATGGTGCTCACCTCCCGCGGCTACGGCTATCCCACCGCCAAGGAGGCGGCGCTGAAGCTGATGGAGACCAGCTACATCCCGGCCCTGTCCTACTCCGGCGCGGACCTCCTGCACGGCCCGCTGGCCATGGTCGACAACGTCTCGCCCGTGATCGCCGTCGTCACCGACGGGCCCGGCGGGGAGGCGCTGCGGCCCGTGCTGGACCGGCTGCGGGAGCGGGGCGCCGACCTGGTGGTCGTGGGGCCGGGGGAGCGGGTGGCCGCCGCGTCCGGCGGCTTCGCCCTGCCCGGCGACGGGCTTCCGGAGGAGCTCCAGCCCCTCCTCCAGATCCTGCCGCTGCAGCGGCTGGCCTACGAGGTAACCCTGGCCCGCGGCCAGGACCCCGACGCCCCCCGGGCGCTGGCCAAGGTCACCGAGACCCGGTGACGCCCACCGGACACCACCGGAGACTCCCGGCGAGGCGCGCGCCGGCCGGGGTCGGGCGCCGCCGCGTCCCGTCGGGGCGCGTGCGGGTCACAGGAGGGCGCCGCCCGTGGCGTCCAGCCACTGGCCGGTGACCCAGCGGCTGTCGTCCGAGGCCAGGAACGCCACCACGTCGGCTATGTCGGCCGGCTGCCCGACCCGGCCCAGCGGGGAGGACGAGGCCGTGGCCTCCCACGCCTCGGGGCCGGCCCGAAGCCAGGAGGCGTTCATGTCCGTGTCGATGGCGCCGGGGGCCACGCCGTTGACCGTGATGCCGCGGGGGCCCAGCTCCTTGGCGAGCACCGCCGTCAGCTGGTCGAGGGCGCCCTTGGACATCGTGTACGCCACGAGCTGGGGCATCGCCCCCGGCCGGCGCGTCAGCCCGGTGGAGACGTTGACGATCCGGCCGCCGTCGCGCAGGCGGCCCAGGGCGAGCCGGCTGACGAAGAAGGGAGCCCGGGCGTTCACCGCGAAGACGCGGTCGAAGTCCTCAGGCTCCGTGCCCTCGATGCCGGTGGGCGGGCTGTCGACTCCCGCGTTGTTCACCAGGATGTCGAGGCCGTCCGCGTGCTCGTCGAAGGCCGCCCACAGGGCCTCGGCGTCGCCCGGCCCGCCCAGCGTCGCCCGCAGGGCGAAGGCCGAGCCTCCCGCCGCCTCGATCGTGGCCACCGTCTCCTTGGCCGCCGTCTCGTCCCGGGCGTAGTGCACGCCGACGCGCGCGCCGTCCCTGCCCAGGCGCTCGGCGACGGCCCGCCCGATGCCCCTGCTGCCGCCCGTGACCAGTGCTGTCCTGCCGGAGAGCGTGCTCATGACGCCGCCCCACCCTTCTTTCCCTAGCGGTCGCTACAGAAAGACCATAGCACGCCTTCTGGAGTGGTCGCTATAGAATGATGGGCATGACGGCGAAACCACGCGGGCGCCCCCGCTCCTTCGACCGGGAGGCCGCCCTCCAGCGGGCCACCGAGGTCTTCTGGCAGCACGGCTACGAGACCACCTCGATCGCCGACCTGACCCGCGCCATGGGCATCGGCGCCCCCAGCCTCTACGCCGCCTTCGGCGACAAGCGCACGCTGTTCGAGGAGGTGGTGGCCTCCTACGTCGGCCGCTACGGCAGCTTCGTCGGCCGCGCCATGGCCGAGGAGCCCACCGCCCGTGACGCCATCGCCCGCACCCTCCGCGAGGCCGCCGCCGAGTACACCGCGCCCGGACGCCCGCGCGGCTGCCTGGTGATCTCCGCCGCGGTCAACTACCCCGAGTCCTCCGCCGAGGTCGCCGACGGCCTCTGCCGCAGGCGCGCGGCGAACCTCCGCGCGTTCGAGAGCCGTATCCGGTTCGACATCGCGGCCGGCCTCCTGCCGCCCGGCACCGACGCCGCCGCCCTGACCGCGTTCACCGGCGCGGTGATGCAGGGCATGAGCCAGCTCTCCCGCGACGGCGCCAGCCGGGAGGACCTGGAGGCCGTGGCCGAGACGGCGATGCGGGCCTGGCCCGGTCCCCCCGCGGGCCACTCCCCGGCGGGCCCGAGGCCCGGGGACGACGGCGCGGGGACGGCCGGCGGGACCGCCGACGGCAGGGCCGAGAAGGCGGACGGCAAGGCCGAGAAGACAGGGGAGGGGGGCGGGAAGAGAGAGAAGAAGACCTGAGGCGTCCGCCCGGGCGGCCCCGGAAACACCCACGGGCCGCGGCGCCAGAGAGGGACCCTCAACCCTCCCGGCACCGCAGCCCGGAGCGACACGGGCCCCGCGACGCCGTCAGGGCAGAAAGCGTCTGGGCCCCGCTCTGCTCTCCTGTGCGGGGAGAGCAGAAGCATTCGGTCCCCTCCATTCTGAACCGCCCGGCCCCCGTGTGTCCATGCTCTGAAGGGACTTCCTGCCTCCGACCGCCCCGAGCCGTCGCTTCTTGAGGGCACTCCCGCTCATCCCGGGTTGGTCCGGCACGCCGGTAAGCTCCCAGTGTGCCCTCCATGAACGACCTCGTGCACCAGCACACCGACCTCCAGGACCGCGACCTGGAGTGGCTGCACCTGCTGGTCTCCGAGTGGCAGCTCCTCTCCGACCTCTCCTTCGCGGACCTGGTCCTGTGGCTGCCCACCAGCGACGGCACGCGGTACATCTCGGTCGCCCAGATGCGGCCGAACACCGGCCCCACCTCTTACCAGGACGACATGGTCGGCCACCTCGTCCCCCGCGGACGCCGGCCGCTGCTGGACATCGCCCTGGACGAGGGCCGCATCGTGCGCGAGGGCGACCCCGAGTGGCGCGAGGAGGTCCCCGTCCGCGTCGAGTCCATCCCCGTCCGGCGCGAGGGCCGGGTCCTCGGCGTGATCGCGCGCAACACCAACCTCCTGACCGTCCGCACCCCCAGCCGCCTGGAGCTGACGTACCTCCAGAGCGCCTCCGACCTCGCGCAGATGATCGCCGGCGGCGCCTTCCCCTTCCCCGGCCAGCAGGTCGGGATGGACCGCGCCCCCCGGGTCGGCGACGGCTTCATCCGCCTGGACGCCGAGGGTGTCGTCCAGTACGCCAGCCCCAACGCCCTCTCCGCCTACCACCGCCTCGGCCTGGCCACCGACCTGGTCGGCCTCCCGCTGGGGCCCACCACCGCCGAGCTGGCCCCCACCCGCGGCCCCGTCGACGAGTCCCTGGTCAAGCTCGCCAGCGGCTGGGCCCCCCGCGAGACCGAGATCGAGGGCCCGGACTGCGTCGTCCAGCTACGCGCCATCCCGCTCAAGCCCAAGGGGGAGCGCATCGGTTCGCTGATACTGCTGCGCGATGTCACCGAACTGCGCCGCAGAGAACGCGAGTTGATCACCAAGGACGCCACCATCCGGGAGATCCACCACCGGGTGAAGAACAACCTCCAGACCGTCGCCGCCCTGTTGCGCCTCCAGTCCCGCCGCATAGGAGCCACCGGCGACTCCAGCGCCCGCGCCGCCCTGGACGAGGCCGTGCGCCGCGTCGGCTCCATCGCGATCGTGCACGAGACCCTGTCCCAGAACCTCGACGAGCGCGTGGAGTTCGACGAGATCGCCGACCGGGTGATCGCCATGGTCGGCGAACTCTCCCCGGACGGCCGGGTGGCCGCCCGCCGCGTCGGCCGCTTCGGCATCCTCGACGCGGAGACCGCCACGCCCCTGTCCATGGTCCTCACGGAGGTGCTGCAGAACGCCCTGGAGCACGCTTTCCCCGCCGGCGGCCGGGGCACCATCGAGGTGGACGCCCGGCGCACCGACCCCGGCCCGGCCGGGGCGGGGGGAGCGGACGGCCAACGCCTGCTGGTCACCGTGGAGGACAACGGCGGCGGCTTGCCCGACGGCTTCGACCCGCACGCCGACGGCAGCCTGGGCCTGCAGATCGTCCGCACGCTGGTGGAGGGCGAGTTGGGCGGCCGTTTCGACATGATCCCCGCCGCCGGGGGCGGCACCCGCGTGGTGCTCGACCTGCCCCTGGGCCTCCAGAAGCGCTGAGCCCCCAACGCTTTGCGCGCTACGACGAATTGAGCCCCGAGCCGCGCGGATGTTCCGCGGGCCGGGGCTCAACGCTGTCGCGGAGGCACCGTGGTGCTGCGCGTGCTGCGGCTCGGGGGCAGCTGACGGATGGCGGGCCGCCGGGCGGGAGGCCTGGAGACGTGCTCAGGGGTCAGGCGGTGGCCTTCCGCGCCCGGTTGCGCGCGGCGCGGCGCTTCATGGCGCGGCGCTCGTCCTCGCTCATTCCGCCCCACACGCCGGAGTCCTGGCCGGACTCCAGGGCCCACTGCAGGCACTGCTCCATGACGGGGCAGCGGCGGCAGACGCCCTTGGCTTCCTCGATCTGCAGCAGCGCAGGACCGGTGTTGCCGATGGGGAAGAAGAGCTCCGGGTCCTCCTCGCGGCAAACGGCGCTGTGACGCCAGTCCATGTCTGCTCCATCTCCTGCACATTGCAGTTACATTGCTTGTGAATGTGAACGCTTTCACGAATCCCCCCACAAAGAACGAGCCGTCGCTCAGCTTCTTCTGGAGAAGATGGCCTTCGCCGCGATCCCGTCGAAGCGGGGGAGAGGATTCGGGCTCTCAAGGGGGCCGAGGGCTCGGCCGTCCCGATCGCCATGAAGAGGTTCGCAAACCTCGGCTGCGCGCACAACCCCTTGCGGAAAGTTTTTTTTGAATCCTTGGTGTCGCCTAGCTCACAGCCCTACTTCCCTCGGGTGGAGGCTGCGCTAAACGTTCGACTACAAGGACTTTCGGAGGTTCCGGTCACACAATCACACGCAGTGCACGATGCACGCCTGTGAAGGACACGCTCGTGCGCAGTCCCAGGTGGTCACCGTCCAACTGAAACGGCAGTGGCACCTGCGATTGCAAGGTGAGGTGCGTCTCGTCGTGAAGCGACACCACGCGCTTGCCGTGCAGCCCCCGCTCCGGCGAGGACCGCAGCAGCTGGCTGCTGTACCGCGTCAGCGCGGCCGAGGACAGCCGGGAGAGCCCGACCACGTCCAGCGCGGTGTCGAACGACGCCCGCGGCGCCGCGTACACCGGCCGGTTGAGCAGGAACGTCCACGGCGCGGTGTTGCACACTATCGACAACACCAGCCCTTCGACAGGGTCCTGGCCCGGCCGGATCAGCGAGATCGTCCCGCGCGTGCGCCGCCGGTCGCCCACGAAGTGCCGCACGGCCTGCCGCAGATACAGCGCGTGCGTCGAGCGTTTCCCCCGCTCCCGCTGGGACTCCACCCGCCCCACCACGCCGGCGTCGAAGCCGTACCCGGCGCAGAACGTGAACCAGCGGCGCGGCACTTCGGCGTCCGCCGTCCCCGGCGTCCCGGCCGCGAGCCCCAGCCCCACCGCGCGCTCCGACTCCGCGTGCAGCGCGGCCAGCAGCGCGCCGGTCGCCTCCACCGCGTCGTTGGGCAGCCCGAGTGCTCGTGCGAAGACGTTGGTGGAGCCGCCGGGGACCACCGCGAGCCGGGGCAGCTCACCCGTGTCGGGGCCGTTGTGCAGCAGGCCGTTGACGACCTCGTTCACCGTGCCGTCGCCGCCCAGCGCGATGACCACGTCGGCGGTGCCCTGCTCCGCCGCCTGCCGGGCCAGCTCCCGCGCGTGCCCCCGGTACTCGGTCTCGGCCACCTCCAGCTTGAGGTCGCTCGCGAGGGCGTGGGTGAGCACGTCGCGGGTCCGCGCGCTGGTGGTGGTGGCGACCGGGTTGACCACGAGAAGTGCGCGCATGACAGGCAGCGTACCCAGGCCGCGCCGGACAGCGCGCCGTCGCCCGGCGATACCCTGGCCGGCGTGAGCGAGAACACGACCGGGCCCGCCGGCGGCGACCGACCCAGCGCCACGGAGCGACCGCGCAGGGTCGCGGCGGCGGCCCTGCTGTGCGCCCTTCAGGGCGCCGCGACCGCCGGGCTCGGCGCCCTGCTCCTGGCCCTGGCCGTGGCGGGCGAGCCGGGCGACGTGACCCAGGCCGTCACCGGCGCGATCACGCTGCTGGCGCTGGCCGCGCTGCCCCTCGCCGCCGGTCACGGCCTCTGGCGCCTGCGCCGCTGGAGCCGCGGCCCGGCCGTGGTCACCCAACTCCTCGCCGTTCCCGTCACGATCACCCTCGCCAACAGCGGCGCCCTCTGGCCCCTGGCCGCCACCGCCCTCGGCGCCACGGCCCTCGCCGTCCTCGCCTGCCTCATCAACCCCACGGCCACACAGGCCCTGGGCATCGGCCCGCGCGAGGCGTAACGCTTGCGCTTGCGGCGGTCGCGGCCGGTTCGCCGCCCGGCCCCACGGGGCGCACCCGGCGCCGCCCGGCGCCGAGTAGTCAGCCTACTCACGTGAGTAGGCCGGACCTGGTCAGCGGTTCCGCCGCGCGGCGTAGCGACGGCCGGAGTCCGCAGCGGCGCCCGGCGCAGCCGGGACGATCCTCCGGAGCAGCACGCGGGCCATCAGGGCCCGCGCCCAAGGGCAGGCGGGCGCCGATGGCAGGGGGAGCCCCGGCCCCCGGCCGCAGGCGCCGGGACGACACGCGTCCCGGCGGCAGGGCCGTGGGCGTCCGGATGGACGAACGATTTTGCGGAGGGGGGCCTATTCCTCGACCAGCAGCTTCTCGCGGAGCTGGGCGAGGGTTCTGGCCAGGAGGCGGGAGACGTGCATCTGGGAGATGCCGACCTCCTGGGCGATCTGCGACTGGGTCATGTTCCCGAAGAAGCGCAGCAGCAGGATCTTCTTCTCCCGCGGCGGCAGCTCCTCCAGCAGCGGCTTCAGCGACTCGCGGTACTCCACGCCCTCCAGCGCGTCGTCCTCCGCGCCGAGCGTGTCGGCCACGGCCGGGGACTCGTCGTCCGTGTCCGGCACGTCGAGGGAGAGCGTCGAGTAGGCGTTCGCCGACTCCAGGCCCTCCAGCACGTCCTCCTCGGAGATACTCAGCCGCTGCGCCAGCTCGTGCACCGTCGGCGCGCGCCCGTGCTGCTGGGACAGCTCGGCCGTCGCCTGGCTCAGCGAGAGCCGCAGCTCCTGGAGCCGCCGCGGGACCCGCACCGCCCAGCCCTTGTCCCGGAAGTGCCGCTTGATCTCGCCGACGACCGTGGGCGTGGCGTACGTCGAGAACTCCACGCCGCGCTCGGGGTCGAAGCGGTCGACCGACTTGATCAGGCCGATGGTGGCGACCTGCGTGAGGTCGTCCAGCGGCTCCCCGCGGTTCCTGAAGCGCCGGGCCAGGTGCTCCACGAGCGGCAGGTGCATCCGCACCAGGCTGTTGCGCAGCTCGGCCCGCTCGGGCGAGCCCTCGGGCAGCTTGCGCAGCTCGATGAAGAGATCCCGCGCCGCTCCCCGGTCCTGTCCGTCGGGCAGCGAACGCCGCCCCGCGCCCCTGCCGGCCCGCGCGCCCCCGGCCGGGGCGGCAGGGACCGCGGCAGGGCTCGCCGCGGGCGGGGCCCCGCCCTGCGGGGCCGGCTCGGGCTGGCCCGGGATGGCCGCCGCGGCCTGCTCCGGGCGTGCTGTCGCCGTCCGTTCCACCTCTTCCATCTCGGCCCCCTCGTCCCGTGGCGTTCCCTGCGAGCCGGTCACGGCGCCCCGGGGGCGGCGCCGCGCTTCTTGTGCAGGCTGATGCTGACCGTCTTGTCGTGTCCGACGGCCGATTCGACCTCGCCCGCGAGCGCGGTGAGCACGGTCCAGGCGAAGGTGTCCCGCTCGGGGGCGTGCCCCTCCGTGGTGGGCGCCGAGACCGTGACCCGCAGGGCGTCCCCGACCAGCGTGAACACGCAGTCGAGCACGCTGCCGGGGATGGCCTGCTGGAGCAGGATCGCGCAGGCCTCGTCCACCGCGATGCGGAGATCCTCGATCTCGTCGAGGGTGAAATCCAGCCGGGCCGCGAGGCCGGCCGTGGCCGTCCGCAGCACCGAAAGATAGGCACCCTCCGCCGGCAGCCGGACTTCCACGAAGTCCTGCGATCCGGGCTCACCTGGGATGGGGGACACCCTCACCTCCACAGAGACTCACACTGATTGAGCGCTCCCGGGCACCGCCGAGATGCCCAGGTCGCCTTGCGACGCTACCGCGATCCAGGGCGTGCTGTCGCCTGGCCCGCGAACCGCCCCCGGCACCCGCCACCTCAGCGGTATTACTCATCGTAATGCATTCGGTGCACTCGGTGCGCGCGCGGGCTTGTCAATTCCCGGAATTTTTCGACTCGTTGCCTCGTCCCACGCATCACCCCCGCACCACGCGCGCATCCGCGCGCCCCGGAGCGGGGGCGTTCCGGGCGTTGCGGCCCTGGGGTTCTCAGGGCCAGCCGTGCAGCGTGACGGCCGGGGGATCGCCGCCCAGGCAGCGCTCCACGAGCCGGTCCGTGGAGAAGACCAGCTCCTGGGGCAGCGCCGTGCGCGGGAACCAGCGGACCTCCGCGTGCTTATGCGGCTCCGCGTTGCGCGGCGTCCCGCCCCAGCGGTGCGTGGTGAACAGGACGGTCAGAAACCCTCCCCCAGCTACCGCTGGACGGTGCCCCCTGGGCGACTCCGCGCCGAGCGGGGCGTGCAGCACGTGGGCAAGGCGCAGGTCCTTCGGGTCGGCGATCAGGCCGGTCTCCTCGCGCAGCTCGCGGACGGCGGCGTGGGTGACGGGCTCGCCGGGGTCGCACTTGCCGACGGGCAGGTCCCACAGGCCGCGCCCGAACTTGGCCCGAGGGCCGCGCTGGAGGAGGAGAACGCTGTCGGTGTCCCGGTCGTGCACGAGAACGGCCGCGACCAGCAACGTCATCGAGGCGACGGCGGGCGGCAGGGAAGCGGGCATGGGGCTCAGCGTAAACGGCCGGCCCGCTGGTCGCGCGGCAAATTCCGCGCTACAGTGCGTGATTTGGAGACGGGAAAAGTGAAAAGGGTCTCCAATCCCGAAGGATAGTTTAGTGAGTTGGGGGACGGCATGTCAAGCGGTCCGGTGCACGAACGGCAGCGCGAGCGGGAGCGGAACGACATCCGGCACGACGAACAGGGGGATGAACAGGGGGACGAGCAGCGCCACGTGAGCGAGTTCTACGCCCGCCTCGACCGCCTCCGCGCCGAGGTCAGGGGCCGGCTGGAAGGGGTGCTGGCCGCCAGGGGCCTCGGCCACCAGGGACTCGCGGAACGCGACATCGCGGCCGGCGAACTCGCCCGCCGCGCCGCCCAGTTGGACGCGGTGGAGAACGGCCTGTGCTTCGGCCGCATCGACCTGCGCGACGGCGAGTCCCGGCACATCGGGCGCATGGGAATCCTGGAGGACGGCGGGGAGTTCGAGCCGCTGCTGATCGACTGGCGGGCGCCCGCGGCCCGGCCGTTCTACGTGGCCACCGGCCGCCGCCCGGAGAACGTCCGGCGCCGCCGCCACATCGCCACCCGCGGCCGGGAAGTGACCGGCGTGCTGGACGAGTTCTTCGGCGCCGGGCCCGAAGGCGCGGGCCCGGGCGGCGACGCCGCGGAGGCCGCGCTGCTGGCGGCCGTCAACTCCCCCCGCACCGCCCGGATGACGGACATCGTCGCCACCATCCAGGCCGAGCAGGACGCGATCATCCGCGCCCCGCACGCCGGGATCCTCGTCGTCCAGGGCGGCCCCGGCACGGGCAAGACCGCCGTCGCCCTGCACCGCGCCGCCTACCTGCTCTACACCCGCCGCGAGCGGCTGGCCCGCAGCGCGGTGCTCATCGTCGGCCCCAACCCCGCGTTCCTGCGCTACATCGGGGAGGTACTGCCCTCCCTCGGGGAGACCGGCGTCCTGCTGGCCACCGTGGACCGCCTCTTCCCCGGCGTCACCCCCACCGCCGCCGAGTCCCCGGCCGCCGCCGAGCTGAAGGGCCGCGCGGCGATGGCCGAGGTGCTGGCGGCGGCCGTGGCCGACCGGCAGCGGGTGCCGGAAGGGGAGGGCCGGCGCGTCCTGCACGGCGGGCGGCGCGTGCTGCTGGAGCGCGACGCCTTCCTGCGCGCCCGGCGGCTGGCGCGCGAGACCGGCCTGCCGCACAACCAGGCCAGGCCCGTGTGCCACGACGCGCTGCTGGACTCCCTGGCCGACCGCGTCGCGGGCCGCTTCGCCGTCGACCCCGTGGACGGCGGCAGCCTGCTGAGCGCCGGGGACCGCGAGGAGATCCGCGCCGACCTCGCCGGGGACCCGGCCGTCCTCGCCGTCCTGGAGGCCGCCTGGCCCGCGCTCACCCCGCAGCGCCTCCTCGCCGGGCTCTACTCCTCCACCGCGCGCCTGGAGCGCGCCGCCCCGGCGCTCACCGCGGAGGAACGCGCCCTGCTGCACCGCCCCGCGCCCGCGCACGCCGACTGGACCGCCGCGGACGTTCCCCTGCTGGACGAGGCCGCCGAACTCCTCGGTCCCGACGCCGACTCCGAACGCGCCGCCGGTCAGCGGGCGGAGGCCGAGTACGGCGAGCGGCTCGCGCTGGCCCAGGAGGCGCTGGACGTCGCCTACGGCTCGCGGGACACCGACTTCGCCGACGAGGAGGACGGCGAGGAGGCGGAGGTGCTCTCCGCCTTCGACCTGCTGGACGCGCAGGCCCTGGCCGACCGCTACGCCGAGGGCGACCACCGCACGGCCGCCGAGCGGGCGGCGGCCGACCGCACGTGGACCTTCGGGCACGTGGTGGTGGACGAGGCGCAGGAGCTGACCGCGATGGCGTGGCGGCTGCTGATGCGGCGCTGCCCCGGGCGTTCGATGACCCTCGTCGGGGATATCGCGCAGACCGGGGAGCCGGGCGGGGCCGCCTCCTGGGAACGCGTGCTCGCCCCGCACGTCGGGGACCGGTGGCGGCAGGCGGAGCTGACGGTCAACTACCGCCTCCCGGCGGAGATCGCGGCGGTCGCGGCGGGCGTCCTGTTCCGCATCGACCCGTGGCGGAGCACGCCGCGGGCGGTCCGCTCCACGGGGGTGGCGCCGTGGCGGCTGGCCGTGCCCCGGGCGGCGCTCGCGCGGGAGGCCGCGCGGCTGGCCGCAGCGGAGCCGGGGTCGGTCGCGCTGATCGGCCCGGCCTCGCTGCGCGGTGCGCTGGCGCGGGCGGCGGGGGAGGGGGTCGCGGTGCTCGACCCGCGGCAGGCCAAGGGGCTGGAGTTCGACGCGGTGATCGTGGTCGACCCGGCCGCGATCGTCGCCGAGTCCCCGTCGGCCCAGGCCGGGCCGCACCGCGGCCTCAACGACCTCTACGTCGCCCTGACCCGCCCCACCCAGCGCCTCGGCCTCCTCCACCCCGACGACCCCGCCGGCACCCCACCGGCGGGGCTGACTCGCCTGGGCCCGCCGGCTCGGCCCCTCTGAGGGACGCCGGCTCGGCCCCTCCGAGGGGCCCGGACCGTTCCCTCGGCCGCGGGCCCGGCTCTCAGCGTGGCTTGGCTCGATCGCCCTTCCCGCGGCCGAAGGCGAGGGTGGTGAGGGCCAGGCCCGCGGCGGTGCCGAGGAGTTGGGCGGCGAGGAAGGCGGGGACGGAGGCGGGGGCGATGCCGGCGAAGGTGTCGGTGAACGCCCGTCCTGCGGTGACGGCGGGGTTGGCGAAGGAGGTGGAGGAGGTGAACCAGTAGGCGGCGCCGATGTACGCGGCGACGGCCGGGGCGGCGAGGGTGAGGCGGCCGGTGCGTTGCAGGCCGAGGATCAGCAGCAGGAGGCCGGCGGTGGCGACGGTTTCGCTCAGCAGCAGGTGTCCGGCGGAGCGGTCGTGGGCGGACCAGTCGACGGCCGGGAGGTCGAACATGAGGTTGGCCAGGACCGCTCCGGCTATGGCCCCGGCGGTCTGGGCGGGCAGGTAGGCCGCCGCCTCGCGTCCGCCGGGGCCGGGGCCGCCGCGGCGGGCGGTCCACCAGGCGGCCAGGGTGACCGCGGGGTTGAGGTGTGCGCCGGAGACCGGGCCCAGCAGGGCGATCAGCACGCCGAGGCCGAGGAGGGTGGCCAGGGAGTTGGCCAGAAGCTGTACGCCGACATCCTGGGTGAGTGCGGTGGCCTGGATGCCGGAGCCGACCACGATGGTCACCAGGGCGGCGGTGCCGAGGAGTTCGGCCAGCGCGCGCCGGATCAGCGGCGGGGTGGGGACGGGGGTGGGCGCGGCCGGCGGTGCGGCGGCGGCGCGGGGCTCGGGGAGGGGTTCGGGCGGGGCCTGGGTGGCGCTCAACTCGGTGGCTCCTGGGGACGGCCGGGCGGGTCAGGGGCAGGGGCGTTTGCGGTCTGCGTGCGTGCGGGCGGAGGCGGCCAGGGCGGTGAACTGCCCGGCCAGGCCCTCCAGGACCTCCGGCCGCAGCCGGTAGTAGGTGAACCGGCCGCCCGGCTCGCTCTCCCCCACTCCCGCCGCGCGCAGCACCCGCACGGGGGTGGTGAGGTTGGTCTGCTTCGCGCCGGTCTCCTCCCCCACGTGCGTGGGGCACAGCGGCTCCCGCGCCCGC
>NZ_JAVREN010000014.1:0-117907 GCF_031845405.1 Streptomyces boetiae | reverse complement strand
CTCCGCCCCCTCCGAAGCCCCCGTCACCCCCGGCCGCCGCCGGTCCACGCCCCGGACCGCTCAGTCGCCGCTCACTTCCGCGGGAATTCCGCGCGATTTCCGCGTCCCGCGGCCGTCTGCCGGTGCAGTGCCTCTTGATAGGCCCCCGGCCCCTCTACGTAGGATCAACCACCACGACCGGCATCACTGGACAACGCCCCCACCCCGCACGCTAGTTCCCGCCTGGATGGACTACCCCTCGTGACGGACCCGACCCCATCGCAGCCCGTGGCTCGCACGGCGGACGTACCCTCTTTCGCCGAGAGCTCAGCGCTGCCCCACGCCCGCTCCGAGCCCGCCCCCGCGGGCGAACAGCCGCCCGTTCGCCCCGCCGCGGGGTCGGCCGAGCCCCCCGGCACGCCCGGCGGCTCCGGCGCGTCCGGCGGCGCGGGAGGCCCGGGGCCGGCGCCCGCCACGGGGCCTCCCGCCCCCGGACAGGCCGCGGGCGGCGACGCCGACCGGCTGCGTTTCGTGGGGGCGGCGACCCGGCGCATCGCCCGGGGCATGGACCTGGAGGAGATCGTCCTCGGCCTGTGCCGGGCCACGGTTCCCGCCTTCTCCGACGCCATCCTCGTCTATCTGCGCCACCCCCTGCCGGTCGGGGACGAGCAGCCCGTCACCCCCTGGGTGCTGAAGCTGCGCCGCACCGACCGCATCCCCGAGGCCCTGACCCTGGGCACCCTCGGCGGGCTCGCGGAGCCGCTGGCCGCGCCCGCCCACGGCGCGAGCGCCCCCGCGCCCGGCGCGGTCTCCGCGCCTCGCGCGGACGGCTCGGGCCCGGTCCTGCCGCTGCTGGCCAGCGCCAAGTCCCTGGTGGAGGTGCGGGGCAACGGCCCGCTGGCCGAGGTGCTGCGCGGGGTGCGGCCGTTGTTCGTGGAGTCCCAGGTCCCGCGCGCCGCGCTGCGCGAGCTGACCGGGGCGCCGGGCACCCCCGACGGCCGGCGCGCCATCCTGGCGCCGCTGCGCGGCCGCCGCCGGGTGATCGGCGCCGCGGTCTTCCTGCGCCGCCCGGACCGGGACGCGTTCGAGCAGGAGGACCTCCAGGTCGCCCAGCAGCTCGCGACGCACTCCGCGCTCGGCGTGGACAAGGCCGTCCTCTACGGCCGCGAGGCCTCGATCGCGGACGAGCTGCAGCGGACCATGCTGCCCGACGACCTGCCGCAGCCCACGGGCGTGCGCCTGGCAAGCCGTTACCTCCCGGCCGCGCAGTCCGCGCGGGTGGGCGGCGACTGGTACGACGCGATCCCGCTGCCCGGCAGCCGGGTCGCGCTGGTCGTCGGCGACGTGATGGGCCACTCCACGACCTCGGCGGCCATCATGGGCCAGCTACGGACGACCGTGCAGACGCTGGCGGGCCTGGACCTGCCGCCGCAGGAGGTGCTGCACCACCTGGACGAGCAGGCGCAGCGCCTGGGCACCGACCGGATGGCCACCTGCCTGTACGCGGTCTACGACCCGGTCGAGCACCGGATCGTGGCGGCCAACGCCGGGCATCCGCCGCCGGTGCTGCTCCACGTGGACGGGTCCACCGAGCTGGTGGACCTGCCGCCGAACGCCCCGATCGGCGTGGGAGGCGTCGACTTCGAGACCGTGGAGCTGGACGCCCCGGCCGGGGCGACGCTGGTCCTCTACACCGACGGCCTGGTGGAGTCGCGCTCCCGGGACGTGTGGACGGGGGTGGAGCACCTGCGCGAGAAGCTGACGGCGATCTCGCAGCTGACGCGGCCGGGGACGGCCGGGCCGCTGGAGCCGATGTGCGACGAGATCCTGGACATCGTCGGCCCCGGCGACCGGGACGACGACATCGCCCTGCTGGCCGCCCGCTTCGAGGGCATCGCGCCGGGCAACGTCGCCTACTGCCGGCTCGACCCGCGCGCGGAGTCGGTGCGCAAGGCCAGGGAGCTGGTGCGCGAGTCGCTGGCGCGCTGGGAGCTGCGGGAGCTGGAGGACTCGGTCGAGCTGCTGGTCAGCGAGGTGGTCACCAACGCGGTCCGCTACGCCGAACGCCCGGTCTCCGTGCGGCTGCTGCGCACCGACGTGCTGCGCTGCGAGGTGGGGGACGACGTGCCGCAGCTGCCTCGGCTGCGGCAGGCGGGCCCGGCGGACGAGGGCGGGCGCGGCCTGTACCTGGTCCAGCGGCTGGCCCGGAAGTGGGGCGCGACGCGGCTGAGCACGGGGAAGCTGGTCTGGTTCGAGATGGCCCCGCCCGCCGCCTGAGGCCCGCAAGCGTGACGCCCGCCCGAGGCCCGCGCGCCTGACGCCGGCCTCCCGGGATGGGCCGCCCCCGGGGTCCGGGGGGCGGCCTCGCGCCGCCGGGCACCTCTCACGCGCCCGGGGGCTTCCTCATGCCTCGACGGCCGCCAGCAGCGCGTCGGGGTCGAGGGTCTCCTCGCCGCGGGTCCAGCTGGCCGGGCACAGCCCGCCGGTCTGGAGCGCGTCCAGGGCCCGCAGCACCTCCTGCGGATTCCGGCCCACCGAGCCGTCGGTGACCATGGCGAAGCGGATCACGTCCGCCGGGTCGACCAGGAAGGCGGCCCGCATGGGCACGCCGTCCCGCCCCAGGATGCCGAGCGCGGAGCACAGCTCGCGCCGGATGTCGGCCATCATCGGGAACGGCAGCCCGCGCAGGCCCGGGTGGCTGCGGCGCCAGGCGTGGTGGGTGAACTCGGAGTCGAGCGAGAAGCCCACGATGTGCGCGCCCCGGTCGGCGAAGTCCGTGTGCAGCTCGCCGAAGCCGGTCAGCTCGGTGGGGCAGACGAAGGTGAAGTCCAGGGGCCAGGCGAAGTAGACCTTCCAGTCCCCCTCGTAGGTCTTGTGGCTGATCGTCGAGAATTCCCGCCCGCTCTCCAGCGAGACGCAGGCGGTCAGCTCGAACTCAGGAAACGCATCCCCGACGGTGAGCAAGCCGCTCTCCTTCCCTCTCAGGTCCTCAGGTTGGTGGCTTACCGTGCCATATTCGTCACCCCACGTGGAAATCGGCGCGACCGGACCGAAAGCCCCCCGCGCCCCCTAGTCGCGATGTATCGCGTTTCGCTAGGCTGAGCGGGTGACCGATGGGATACCTCCCGCCGTGCCGCTGGAGAAGCGGCAGCCGGTGCGGGCCTCCGACGCCGAGCGGGACCGGATCGCCGACATCCTGCGCGAGGCCCTGGCGGAGGGGCGGCTGGACGCCGAGGAGCACGCCGAGCGCGTGGAGGCGGTCTACCGGGCCAAGACCCAGGCCGACCTGGAGCCGCTGATCCGCGACCTGCCGGCGGGCCAGCGTTCCGCCGCGCCCCCCTCCGCCGCGGCGTCCGCCGCACCCGCTCGCGCGGGCCACGGCCTCCACCTGGCCGACGCGAAGAACGTCGTGGCCGTCCTCAGCGGCGCGACCCGCAAGGGCCGCTGGCGCGTCGGCCCGAAGGTCAACGCGGTCGCCATCTGCGGGGGCGTCGAACTCGACCTCACCGAGGCCGTGTTCGAGCAGCAGTACGTGGTGATCAACGCGACCGCGATCTGCGGCGGCATCGAGATCAAGGTGCCCGAGAACGTCAGCCTGCGCAGCGGCGGCAGCGGCATCATGGGCGGCTTCGAGGTCCGCGAGTCGGAGTCCGGCGAGCCCGGGGCCCCCGTGGTCCTCGTGCAGGGCGTGGCCATCTGGGGCGGCGTCGAGGCCAGGACCGTCCCCGGCAGGCGCATTCACGACCTGCGCCGCGGCTGACATTCCCCGGGCGGGACGCGGCGAACGTGTCGTGGATCACGTAGGGCCTCCCGTCGTCGCTCCGTGCATAAGCGCGCGCACAGCGGGTAGGGCTCCGGGGACCGTCACTCGTATGGCCCCATGGCGGGAAGGGTGAGCCTGCGACGCCTCCCTTGACGGGTGACGGTCCCATCAGCCAGGAGCGACCTCCGTAGCCGTCGTCAGGAGTTGACCGTGCTGCAATCGTCACCGCCCCACGAGTCCCCGTGGTCACCCGCCGCGCCCGCCCGGCGCAGTCCCCAAGATCTGGCGGGGCCGTGGCACTCGGAGGCCGCCTGCCGGCGGGATGAGGCGGGGCTCTTCTTCGCCCCCTCACAGGAGCCCACAGCGGCCCGGCTCTCCCGGGAGCAGGCGGCGAAGTCGGTATGCGCCCGCTGCCCGGTGCTGCTGGAGTGCCGCGAGCACGCGCTGCTCCAGCCCGAGCCGTACGGCGTCTGGGGCGGCCTGACGGCCGCCGAGCGGCGGGTCGTGCTCAGCCGCAGGCGCCGCCGCGAGTCGGCCGGGCGCCCGGAGGGGATGCCCCGGATCGCCTGAGGCCCGCCCGGCCCCCGTGCGGCGGGCGTGCCACCGACAACGGCCGGGCCCGCCCGGCGCACGGGGCGCCGGGCGGGCCCGGGTGTGCCGCCCGCCGCCTGCGGGCGTTGCGCGGCTCCTTACTTGGCGCGCTCGAAGTCCACGGCGCTGTAGGCGCGGAGCTTGGAGAGCCGGTGGGTGGAGTCGATCTGCCGGATGGTGCCGGAGCGGGAGCGCACGACCAGGGACTGGGTGGTCGCGGTGGCCGCGCGGTAGCGGACGCCGCGCAGCAGCTCGCCGTCGGTGATGCCGGTGGCGACGAAGAAGACGTTCTCGCCCCGCACCAGGTCGTCGGTGTGCAGGACGCGGTCGAGGTCGTGCCCGGCCTCCAGCGCCTTCTGCCGCTCGGTGTCGTCCTTCGGCCACAGCTTGCCCTGGATCGTGCCGCCCAGGCACTTGATCGCGCAGGCCGCGATGATGCCCTCCGGGGTGCCGCCGATGCCGAGCAGCAGGTCCACGCCGGTGCCCTCGCGGACGCTCATGATCGCGCCGGCCACGTCGCCGTCCTGGATGAACTTGATCCGCGCGCCGCTCTCCCTGACCTCCTTGACGAGGTTCGCATGGCGCGGCCGGTCCAGGATGCAGACGGTCACGTCGCCGGGGGAGCCGCCCTTGGCCTTGGCGACCCGCCGGATGTTGACGGCCGGGGGCGCGTCGATGTCGACGAACTCGGCGGCCTCGGGGCCGGTGGCCAGCTTGTCCATGTAGAAGACGGCGCTCGGGTCGAACATCGAGCCCCGCTCGGCCACGGCCAGGACGGAGACGGCGTTGGCCATGCCCTTGGCGGTGAGCGTGGTGCCGTCGACCGGGTCCACGGCCACGTCGCACTCGGGTCCCGAACCGTCCCCGACGCGCTCGCCGTTGAAGAGCATCGGTGCCTCGTCCTTCTCCCCCTCGCCGATGACGACCACGCCGTTCATCGAGACGGTGGAGATCAGGGTGCGCATCGCGCGGACGGCCGCGCCGTCAGCGCCGTTCTTGTCGCCGCGGCCCACCCAGCGGCCGGAGGCCATGGCGCCGGCCTCGGTCACCCGGACCAGCTCCAGGGCGAGGTTGCGGTCGGGGGCTTCGGGGGCTACGTCCAGCGTGGGCGGAAGGTGGTGATCAGGCATCGGGGGTGACCGACCTTTCTGCGCCGAATCGCGCTGAGGGTTGCCTTCGACTGTATCCGGGAGCCGTTCAGATGAGCAGGTCGCCCTACGGATGAGCGAAGGTGGGGGCGGCTGTCGTTCCCGCGCGGCCATGCGCCACCATGGCGGGGTGTCCACCGAATCCGCGACTTACGCACCGGCCGATCCGGCCGAACCGGTCCCCGGCGACCCGGCGGACGGCGCTGTCCCCACGCCCGGCGGCGGGCGCCCGCGGCTTCGCGGTGCCCAGTCCGTCCGGAACATGGTGCTGTCCCTGGCGGTGATCTGCGGCGCCGTCTTCGGGCTGATCCTCCTCAACCCCGACGACCAGCCCGAGGGCGAGGTCCCCACGGTCGAGTACGAGGTGGCAGCCGCGACCGCGGCCCGAGCGGCACCCTATCCGGTGCTGGTTCCCGAGGGGCTGCCGGGGGGCTGGCGGGCCACCTCCGTGCGGTACGACCCGGCCGGGGAGTACGGGCCCACCTGGCGCCTGGGGTTCCTCGACCCGGGGGACCAGTACGCCGCGCTGACGCAGGCGGAGGCCGGGGAGGAGGCCGTGGCCGGGGAGTTCGTCTCCTCCGTCACGCGCGGCGCCGAGGACACCGGGGAGACGCTGGCCGTGGGCGGCCGGGACTGGGCCCGGTACGAGGGGCCGAAGTACGACGCGCTGGTGCTGCGCGAGGACGGGGCCACCACCGTGGTGATGGGCACCGCCTCCTTCGACGGGCTCGCCGCCTTCGCCGGGGCCCTGACCCCGGCCGGCGGCTGAGGCCGGGCCCCGCTCCCGGGCCCGGGCCGCGCGCCCTCAGAGGACCTGGGCGGCCTCCTCGAACGCCAGCCGGGGCTGCCGGGGCGAGTACGCCGTCTCGGCGGGCCGGCCGAGGTTCACCACCACGAGGGAACGCAGGCGGCCCTCTCCGAAGAACTCCTTGTCCACACCCTGCGGGTCGAAGCCGGCCATCGGCCCGGCGGCCAGCCCGGCGGCCCGCACGCCCAGCAGGAAGTACCCGATCTGCAGGGCCGCGTTGAGCACGCCGTGGCGGAACCGGCTCTCGGGCTCGGCGTAGAGCGCGGAGTCCTTCAGGTCCGGCAGCGCGGGCAGCAGGGCCGGAAGCTTCTCGTGGTAATCCGTGTCCAGCGAGAGGATCACCGTCAGCGGGGCGGCGGCCGTGCGCGGCCGGTTCGCCTGCGACATGTGCGGCAGCAGCCGCTCCCGGGCGGCCGGGCTGCGCAGCACCGTCAGCCGCAGGGGCGAGGTGTTGTGCGCGGTGGGGGCGAGCTTGATCAGGTCGTAGATCTCCCGCACCTGCTCGTCGGTCACCGGCTCCTCGGTGAAGGCGCGCGCGGTGTGCGCCTCGCGGAACAGCAGGTCGAGGGCGGCGTCGTCAAGGGCGAAGGACATCCGGGGAACCTTTCGGGGGCGCGGCAGCAGCGGTCACCGCCGGGAACGGCGGCCACGGTCACGCTATTCCCGCGCGGGCCCCGCTCGTTCAGTCCCACTCCTCCGTGTCGCCCTCGGGGCCGCCCTCCGCCTCGGCCTCCCGGGCCCCGCGCGCCGCCCCGTCGCCGCCCCCGGGGCCGCCGTCCTCCCCGCCGCCGTCCTCGGCCGCGATGACCGCGTCGAGCCGGGCCCGCGCGCCCTCCAGCCACCGTCGGCAGATCCGCGCCAGCTCCTCCCCGCGCTCCCACAGCGCCAGGGACTCCTCCAGCGTCGCCCCGCCCGCCTCCAGCCGCCGCACCACGTCGATCAGCTCGTCCCTGGCCTGCTCGTAGCTGAGCGCCGGAGCCGCGTCCGCTTCCGTCATGTCCGTCACCCTATGCCGCCCCTTCTCCGTCCCCGTCCGTGCCGCCGTCCCGCCGCTGATCCGGGCCGACGGGCCCGACCGTCACCGGGAACGCCCCCTCCGCGACCCGCGCCCGCAGCCGCTCGCCCTCGGCCACCTCGCCCGGTGCCCGCACCGCGGAGCCGTCAGCCCGCTGGAGCACCGCATACCCCCGGCGCAGCGTCGCGGCGGGGGAGAGGGCCACCACCCGGGCATGCGTGTGGCGCAGGTCCGCGTCCGCCCGCTCCAGCGCGTGCCCCAGCGTGCGCCGGGACCGCTCGGTCAGCGCCGCGAGCTGCTCCGCGCGCCCGTCCACCAGCGCGTGGGGCTCCGCCAGCGCGGGGCGGCTGCGCATCGCCGCGAGCCCCCGCTCCTCCCGGTCGATCCGGGAGGAGAGCACCCACCGCGCCCGGTCCCGCAACTGCTCGGTCCGCGCCAGCTCCTCCCGCACGTCCGGCACCGTCCGCTTGGCCGCGTCGGTCGGCGTCGAGGCCCGCAGGTCCGCCACCAGGTCCAGCAGCGGGCTGTCCGGCTCGTGCCCGATCGCGGAGACCACGGGCGTCGCGCAGTCCGCCACCGCCCGGATCAGCCGCTCGTCGGAGAACGGCAGCAGGTCCTCCACGCTGCCCCCGCCCCGCGCCACGACGATGACGTCCACCTCCGGGTCGGCGTCCAGCTCCCGCACCGCCTCGATCACCTGCGGCACCGCGTGGACGCCCTGGACCGCGACGTTGCGCACCGCGAAGCGGACCGCCGGCCAGCGCAGCCGGGCGTTCTCCAGCACGTCGCGCTCGGCGGCCGAGGCCCGGCCCGTCACCAGGCCCACGCAGCCGGGCAGGAACGGCAGCCGCCGCTTGCGCTCCGCCGCGAACAGGCCCTCCGCCGCCAGCTCCCGCTTCAGCCGCTCGAGCCGCAGCAGCAGCTCGCCCATCCCCACCGCGCGGATCTCGCTCGCCCGCAACGACAGCTCCCCGCGCGGCGCGTACCACTCCGGGCGGGCCAGGATCACGACCCGGGCGCCCTCGTGTATGACGTCCGCGACCTTGTCGAACACCCCCCGGAAGCACGTCACCCGCACCGAGATGTCGTGCGCCGGGTCCCGCAGGGTCAGGAACACCACCCCGAAGCCCGGCCGCCGGGAGAGCTGCGTGATCTGCCCCTCCACCCACACCGCGCCCAGCCGCTCGATCCACCCGCCGATCAGCCGCGACACCTCGCCGACCGGGATCGGCTCCTCCGCCGTCGTCCGCCTCGCCATGCCCGCAACGCTAGCGCCGCCCACTGACAACGGGCCCCGGCCGCCGCCCCGCGGGACCCCGGCGCCCGCCGGTGCACCCCCGGGCGCCCCCTTACGATGGCCCCATGGCCGATACGACCGACCGCCGCCGCGTCCTGCTCGCCGCCCCCCGGGGCTACTGCGCGGGGGTGGACCGCGCCGTGATAGCCGTCGAGCGCGCCCTGGAGCAGTACGGCGCCCCGATCTACGTCCGCCACGAGATCGTGCACAACAAGTACGTCGTCGCCACCCTGGAGAGGAAGGGCGCCATCTTCGTCGAGGAGACGGCCGAGGTGCCCGAGGGCGAGATCGTCATCTTCTCCGCGCACGGCGTGGCCCCGGCCGTCCGCCAGGAGGCCGAGCGGGGCCGGCTCGCCACCATCGACGCCACCTGCCCCCTCGTCACCAAGGTGCACAAGGAGGCCGTCCGCTTCGCCGAGGCCGACTACGACATCCTGCTCATCGGCCACGAGGGCCACGAGGAGGTCATCGGCACCAGCGGCGAGGCCCCCGACCACATCACCCTCGTCGACGGCCCCGAGGACGTGGCCAACGTCCAGGTCCGCGACCCGGAGAAGGTCGTCTGGCTCTCCCAGACCACGCTCTCGGTGGACGAGACGATGGAGACGGTCGACGCCCTCAAGGGCCGCTTCCCGCTCCTGGTCAGCCCGCCCAGCGACGACATCTGCTACGCCACGCAGAACCGCCAGACCGCCATCAAGCGCGTCGCTGCGGACGCCGACCTCGTCCTCGTCGTCGGCTCGCGCAACTCCTCCAACTCCGCCCGCATGGTGGAGGTCGCCCTCGGCGCCGGCGCCCGCGCCGCCCATCTGGTCGACAACGCCGGGGAAATCGACGAGGCCTGGCTGGAGGGCGTCGGCACCGTCGGCCTCTCCTCCGGCGCCTCGGTGCCCGAGGTCCTGGTGGACGAGGTCCTGGAGTGGCTGGCCGCCCGCGGCTTCGCGGACGTGGAGGTCGTTCAGCCGATGCGCGAGCACATCCAGTTCTCGCTGCCGAAGGAGTTGCGCCGGGACCTGCGCGCCGAGGCCGCGGCCAAGGTCGCCGCCGCGTCCGCCGCCCCGGGAGCCTCCGCCGACGGGTCCTAGGAGGGGCGCCGCCGCGCCGTCCGCCCGGCGTTCGCCGCCCGGCGCGCCCCCGCCAGCCGCCGCCGGAGCAGGACCAGCGCCTTGCGCGCCAGCGCGATCAGGGTGGCCAGCAGCGTTCCGGCGAACAGCCAGGGCGCCCGCAGCGCCAGCTCCGTCACGGTCGCGACCAGGCCCTCGGTGGTGATCAGCCCGGCGGCGAACGCGATGGGCGCGGCGATCGGGGCGCAGATCAGGTCTGCCGGCCGCACCCACAGGGCCGTGGCCCCCGCCGTGGCGACGAACAGCGTGCCGTAGAGCGCGGGCACCCCGCCCAGCAGCTCGCAGAGCCGGGCCCAGGACACCATCCCGGCCAGGGCCAGGACGCCGCAGCCGAGCCCGGTCAGCCGCGGCCGGGGCAGCCTGCGCCGCCGCCTGGCCCCGGCCCGCGCGGCCGGGGGACCGGCCGGGCGCGGCACCCGGGTGCGCACCCCGGCGGACGACAGCCGAGGGTGACGAATCGTGTGCGTACTGTGTTCCACGGCGCCACGGTAAGCCGGGGCGCGCCGGGACCGCCGGGTGGACACGCGAGCCGCCCATATGACAGTCGTCCCGTCCGCCCGCCCCGCCGGGCCCGGCCCCGCCGCCCGTAGACTGGGACCTCGGCCCTTACGTCTCGCACCCTCTCCGGGAAGTCACACGTGTCGCTCACGATCGGAATCGTCGGCCTGCCCAACGTCGGCAAGTCGACCCTCTTCAACGCCCTCACCAAGAACGACGTGCTCGCGGCCAACTACCCGTTCGCGACCATCGAGCCCAACATCGGCGTCGTCGGCGTCCCCGACGCCCGCCTGGGCCGGCTCGCCGAGGTGTTCGGCTCCCAGCGGATCGTCCCGGCCACGGTCGACTTCGTCGACATCGCCGGCATCGTCCGCGGCGCCAGCGAGGGCGAGGGCCTGGGCAACAAGTTCCTCGCCAACATCCGCGAGTCCGACGCGATCTGCCAGGTCATCCGCGCCTTCAAGGACGAGAACGTCGTCCACGTGGACGGCAAGGTCTCACCCAAGAGCGACATCGAGACCATCGACACCGAGCTGATGCTCGCCGACCTCCAGACCATCGAGAAGGTCCTCCCGCGCCTCGTCAAGGAGGCCCGGATCAAGAAGGACAAGCAGCCGATGGTCGCCGCCGTCGAGGAGGCCAAGGCGATCCTGGAGGAGGGCCGCACCCTCTACGCCGCCGGCATCGCCCACGGCACCGAGCGCGCCGAGCCGCTGCGCGAGCTGCACCTGCTGACCGTCAAGCCCTTCCTCTACGTCTTCAACGTTGACGAGGACGAGCTGACCGACGAGGCGTTCAAGGAGGAGCAGCGCGCCCTGGTCGCCCCGGCCGAGGCCATCTTCCTCAACGCCAAGCTGGAGGCCGACCTCGCGGAGCTGCCCGAGGACGAGGCCCTGGAGCTGCTGGAGACCGTGGGCCAGCACGAGCCCGGCCTGGCCACCCTCGCCCGCGTCGGCTTCGCCACCCTCGGCCTCCAGACCTACCTCACCGCGGGCCCCAAGGAGGCCCGCGCCTGGACCATCAAGAAGGGCGCCACCGCCCCCGAGGCCGCCGGAGTCATCCACACCGACTTCCGACAGGGCTTCATCAAGGCCGAGGTCATCTCCTTCGACGACCTCCTCGCCACCGGCTCCGTCCCCGAGGCCCGAGCCCAGGGCAAGGCCCGCATGGAGGGTAAGGACTACGTGATGCGCGACGGGGACGTGGTGGAGTTCCGCTTCAACGTGTAGCGGGTCACATAGCATGGCGTGACTGATCTGGCAAATACGCAGGTCATAGGGGTCTGTCTCTTCGGGGGCAGGCCCCCTTTTCATGCCCGTGCTGACTTGGTGCTGACCTGTGGGCACCGCTCATCACCCCTCTGCACCCCTCCCGTGCTGGTTTCGTGCTGGCTTTTCGTTGATGGGCCCTTGAACCTGTGGAGTGGGTTGTCGGTGCTACATGGGGAGAGATGCGGTGTGGACGCACAAGCGCGCGCGTACACAAGCGCTAGCAGGGCCCCGGTGCTCGGATCGGCTCACCCAGCTACCAGAGGCCCTGTCGCTACGCACCGACCCTGGCATGATCACCAGACAACCAGGTTGGTCGGCATGCAGAGAGCCTTGTCAGAACATCCTCTCCTGTGCCGACTGATCTGTACGCCGCAGACGCGCGTAGTCAAGAAGCTCGCTGGCCCGAACGTTCTTCGCCTTCCATTCACGCACGATGGTTTCGCCGAGTAGGACGTAGTTCCATTGGAGGTTCCCGCGGAGGTGATCCGGTAGCTGGTTGAGCTGTTCGCACCAGGCTAGGGCAGCCCGCTGCTTGCGCTTGACGTTCTCATCGCTCAGTGCCGACTGCGCCTTGGTTTCAACGATGTAGACGTCGGTGTCCGTGCGCACAAGGAAGTCCGGCGAGTACTGGGCAGGCATGCCGTCCGCCTTGAGGTACGGACGACGCAGGAAGTCATGTCGGTATTCGTGAACCTTCAACAGTGCTTCCACATGGGAGTCCTGATCAGCCCACTCGATAAACAGCCGTTCCAAGCCGCCGCTCTTCGAAGGAACCGGGAGCTTCGGATAAATGCACTTCCTGACGTCGACGCTTGAGCTGGAGCGGACCGGGATGGTCTTTACTTCCGACAAGAGTCGGTGCTGCACGATTGCCTCGGAAACCGACTGGATTTCCTGAAGTTCAGTTAGTTTGGTGGCAAACACTCCAGCGATCTCGTGCGCGACGTCGTCGAGCAGTAGCACGCGCCAGTTCTCACCCTCAAGAGGGTTGAAGTCCTGCTTGAACATCCGCCGACGAATGTAGACGTCCAGCCAACCGGTCAGGAGTGGTTTGTACGCCTGCATCATCGGGTACTGGCTAATCTCCTTGTACTTGCCCGCGCTGCTGGTGAGGTTGCGGCCGAGAGCCTCAGAAATGCGGGTCGTCATACGCGAGAGATAGTCGTTGTAACCAGTGGCCGTGAGGATCCCGCCATCAACGCGATAATCGCCGTACTGAGTGCCGGTCTGGGCGTCGTGCGAAACAAACCGGTCACCCTGTCCGATCTGTCGAATCAGCCAGTCGACCTGGTACTTGCTGACAGGGAGCGTCATCGGGTCGACGCTCGGCTGCCTCAGCTCCTCATCGGCGTCCCTGACAATGACAGGAATCTCGAAGTCGTACGCTTGGTAGCCCGCCCGCAGGTCGACGTTCTCTAGATCACCAGTGGCGTCTGTTGAGTCCGCCTCGTCGCCAACCTCACCGACGAGGTCACCACCGAGCAGCTCCTCGTAGAACCGCGAAAACGCCGGGTGCTCGACGATGAATAGTACATCGAAGTAGTTGGTTGGCTCCTCGCGACGAGCAATGCGCTCGCGAGTTTCCCGCTTGAGTTCGTCAATGGTGTCATTGCCTCGCCACATGAGCCGTAGACCGCGTCCGATGGTCTGCTCAAGCAGAATTGAGGCTTCCGAGGAACGCAATGGCACCACGACGCAGATGTTGTTTACGTCGAATCCCTCGCGGAGCATCAGCACCGAGACGATGACCTTCGGTTGCTTATGCCGGTCGACATCAAAGAGGCGCTCGCGGATCGGTTCCCAATTCTTGGTGCCCAATTCCGACTTGCGGCCGGAATCGACGCGGAGGATATCGTCTCCAGAGAGCCCAATGCTCTGCAGGAACTCCACAACGTGTGGTGTTACTGTGGTGTCTTCGCAGACCACCAAGAGCTTTGGGTGCTTTTCAGGGTCGGCGTCAACGAATTGGGTCTCCAGTATCTGCAGCTTCTTCAAACCGGCCCGCAGCATGACACGCTGCCCTTCCGACAGGCCAGTCACGCGCTTTTGCTCGTCGCGTTCTGCTTTGAAGTCCAGAGGCAAGGCCGCCACGTCCTTGCGCTTGTCCAACGCCAGCGCCTTAACCAAGCCGGCGCGCATGGCAGAGGTAAGGTCAAAGTCGACCACGATGTGTGGAAAGTACTGGCGGCTCTTCTTTCTGCCAGATCCCACTTCATTGTACGGGGTTGCCGAGAAGTCGACCTGGATGAAGCGTGATCCCTTGGTCGAGGCGATCTCCATGAGGCTCTTCTGCCACTCCACATCCGTGACCTCTTCG
The DNA here is from genome assembly GCF_031845405.1 of Streptomyces boetiae. NCBI lineage: Bacteria > Bacillati > Actinomycetota > Actinomycetes > Kitasatosporales > Streptomycetaceae > Streptomyces > Streptomyces boetiae. The sequence continues at coordinate 104,096 of NZ_JAVREN010000014.1, read as the reverse complement.
GCCCTACGGACTTCGTGGATGTGGTGGGCCTCGTCGTTAAAGACCATCAGGTCGGGCACATCCGTAAGCGCCCCGAGCGGTCCGCCACGCAGGAAGCGGCGATCAAGGACGTTCAGGGCGTTTCCGGCTGCCGTTCCCGGTGTTAGCGGAAAGAGGCTCTCTACAGCCGCCTTGGCGTCAATTTCACGACCCGGTGCGTCAATGTCGTCCTCATCGATGAAGTCCGGATCTTCCTCCCCGGCCAGCAGATGCCAGTTGGTAATAGCAACCAAGCCGGAGCCTGTGACCTTCTGCCCGATCTCGCCCTTGGTCACGATAGAAGACTGAAGGAAGCCAAATACAGGCGTGCGATAGTTCTCTGGGATGAAGAGATCGCGTTGCTGGTAGATATCGCTTGTCGTGAAGTCGCGATCCCCGTTGACCATCTTGCCTTGGAACGAATCCAGGAGCCGATCGTAGACGATCAGCCCCGGAGCCACGAGCAGGAAGTTGCTGGTGAAACGTTCGTCTTTCGGATTAGCAAGCTTGTTGAGGTACTGCCAAACGAGCAGTGCGTTCAGCACCCATGTTTTACCAGTTCCGGTTGCCATTTTGGCGGCGTACTTCGGATGGGCGTGGCGGTCCCGGGTAACCTCGCCGAGCACGCCACCGTCGAGCATGGCCTCTCCTGCGACAGCCTCGTACAGCTCACGCAGGTTCTTCGCTCCGACGACTTCATGGGCGTAGATGATGTGCAGAATCGCGGCACGCTGCCCCTCATGAAAGTTAAGGGCTCGCGTGTCGCAGTGATCCTGCTGAAACCAGAACTTCAACAGTTCTGACGTTGTTGGCGTGACCTGATCCAGAAGGTCGGGACCATGGCCCGCCACCAAGTCAGGGATCTGGTGGTTGACCAGCTTCGAAATTCCGGTCGCGAGCGGAAAGAGATCACGATTCTGAGTCATCGGTCAACCTCAACTCCATCGACAACGACCTCGGATTCGAAGCCGAAGACGTCCACTGCGCGTACGCAGACGCGCCGCGGAACTTCTTTCCTCGGCAACTGGAGCCAGGCCGTCGTGACGACACGCAGCGGGTCGCTCTCGTTCTCGGTGTTGCCCCGATAGTCCTGCCAAACAGAGCGGAAAACCTCACCGTCATAGTCGGGATCGACTGCCCAGTACTCGATTAGCGTCAGCGGCTCATCGTTCATGACCTTCTGCAGAGCCGACCGGTTCTTCTCGTCTAGGTTGATTGCCTCTGGTGAAAGCAGGATGTAGTTCCGGAGATCGACCGCCAACTCCTCACCATCGGCGACATTTTTGCGAGAGGTGACTGCGGCCTCAAGATATTGGAGACTTGAGAAGCGGACTTCGCCGGCCAGCTTGTCGAGGCCCTTTTTCTTGAGGCGGTCGAGCAGATCCGGCGGAATTACCAGGACTTCGAGTTTTGGGTCCTGAAGGCTTGCGATGTCCTGTCCGATGCCGGCTGAGAAGTTCCAGCCGAGCACTGTAACTTTGTCGAATCCTCCAAGCTTGCTGTCGCGGTAACCTTGAGCACGACGGAGCGTGGAAATCGTGGTGAGCTTAGATGGGCTATCGGCGAATACCAAGGTGCGCGAATTCGGCAGGCGGCCGAGACTTCCGTTGACATTGTCCTCAGGGGGTAGTGGCAGCGCACCGAACAGGTCGAGCACTACCTTGGCAAGGTCACCGACTCGAAACGAACGGCCGAGCGTCGAACGGGCCTGCTCCACCTGGTAGTCACCAATGGCTTGGTAAAGGAATGGATTGGCGTCCTGGTCGATGAGACGCTTGCGGGTGATCATCGCAGCGGGCTTTCCGAGATCAGACGCAATCCAACGCCTGCCCAGACGTTCGGCCACGGCCGCAGTTGTGCCTGAGCCGATGAAGAAATCCGCAACCAGTGCACCCTCATCTGTAGTAGCGGAGATGATCCGCTCAAGAAGCGTCTCGGGCTTCTGCGTATTGAAGCGCAGATTTTCAGTTCTGTCCGCAGGCTGAAGCATGGAGAGACGCCAGACATCGTCGACTGTCCGATGAGTCGAATCGATATAGATGACTTTCCCGTTCTCATCCTTCGCGTTGACGATGGCCTTCTTCTCGCTCGACCAAATTCGCTTAATCTGGCGGACCGGTTTATCGCGTTGCTCCTTCTGGGGATTGAATGTGAATTCGGAGCTCTTGCGATAAAACATGATCATGTCGTGATTGCTGGGGAACCTCTTAATGTTCCCCTGCATCTTGTTGTAATACCACCAAACGATGTCGTTAGTGAAGTTTTCCCGACCGAAGATCTCGTCGAGGACGATCTTCACGTAGTGGCCAACGTGCCAATCAAGGTGAACAAAGATTGAGCCGGTTTCGGCGAGCAATTCACGCATGAGAACGAGGCGTGGCGTGATCATCGCTAGGTAGGAGGCTGTTCCGTCGGACCAGGTATCCGAGTAGGCGAACTGCTCAAGAACGGTCGGCTTCTGGTCTATCTTCGTGCCCGGAAGTGTAATGCTCGTGCGATAGTCCGCCTTGGAGTCAAACGGCGGATCAATGTAGATGAGGTCGACCTTGCCCCGAAAACTCGGAGTCTCTTCATCACCAGCCAAGAGAGCGGCCATCGCCAACAAGTTATCGCCGTAGATGAGGCGGTTCAGTCGTTCACCGCTTGAGGTGATGTCACCCCCGGCCTCGGTCTGCTGCGCCTGGCGGAACAGGTCAAAATTCGCAGTGTCCTTGGACGGGATAACCAGTTCGCGTGTCTGCAGGGTGACCCGGTTCCGTCCCTCCAGCTGCTCCAAGATCTGAGCGGCCTGCCGCTTGCCCGCAGCGACAATGCCCGGCAGCTGCTCCAGAAGCGACTTGCCCACGTGCATCCTCTCACTCACGCCGACGCTCTCCACCTTGGGCCTTTCCCCTGGTTGCGCCAGATGTCTGACCCTACCGTTGGGGGAGGGCTGCAGTCTCTGAGTCGCGCGAGATGAGCTAGAGAGGCTCGCATGAGCCTGCCCGGGCCGGTTCGCTGCTACGGTCCCACCTATGACGCTCTCGGTATCTACGGCTCGTGCCGTCGACCTGCGGGTTGAGCCCGTTGACGGGATTCTTGATCGCGTGGAGCAGTCGCTTCAGACACGCCTGGACCGGGACACAGTAGTACGGAAGCGCCGCTCGGTCGGGGCGCAGACGGACCGTGATACGTGGGTGCGTATCGAGCGGCGTGGGCTCGACAAGATCGGCGTCCAGGGCTGGAACGGCACCGAGTGCGCTGCTCGACTGAAGGGCATTGCTCAGCCTGCGTGGCAGGGGTGTGTGGTTTGGCGGGACGCGAGCGAGCCGGTGATGTGGCGGGCCGACGAGACTGAGCTTCTGTCGGGGACGCCGATCGGCACTGCCGTGCTGAGCGAGGACCCGAAGCTGCCAGATGAGTGGTGGAAGGCGTTCAACACCTCGCTGGACGCGCTCGCGGCTCAGGACACGAGGCGCGTCGCCACCCCGGACACCCTCACAATCACGCAGGCCCTCGTCACCGAGTCCATCCGTGACGCGTTCGCTGGTGACTTCGACACGACCGTTGAGCGGTGGGTGCCGGCCCACGCGGATCTGAACTGGGCCAACATGACCGCGCCGACGTTCTGCTTGTTCGACTGGGAGGACTGGGGGAACGCGCCGCGCGGGCTGGACTCCGCTTCGCTGTGGGGAAGCTCGCTTGCCGTCCCAGCTCTGGCCGATCGCGTACGGCAAGAGCGGCGCCGTGACTTCGAGAGCCGGGACGGCAAGCTGATGACTCTGTTCGTGTGCTCGAAGATCCTCGGGCCGGATGCGCACCCGGAGGACCCTCGACTGGAGCCCGCACGCCGCATGGCCGAACAGATCGTCGCGGAGCTTCAGACGGGCTGACCGGGCGACCGGCCTCGGAGGAGGCTCCGGTATTGGCGGATCGCCTGCTCGTCGACCTCGCCAGCCAGAGCACCGATCAGTTCGCTCAGATGGGCGGGTTCGTCGGTGCCCACGGCGATGATGTCGACTTGGGGGAGGCGGTAGGCGGCCCTGAAGGCCGCCTGTACGCGGGAGAGCCCGGCGCCGCCTCGGAGGAAGACGCGGGGGTCGATCCGGTCCCACACTGGGGTGCCCGTGCTGCCTCCGAAGGGGCTCATGCCCCACACCCTGCCGCTCATGCCCAACGCCAAAGCGAGAGCATCTGCGGCGTCGAGTGTTCTGATGCCGACCAGCAGGCCGGCACGGACCATGAGGGCGGACGGTTTCGGCGTGGTCGCGTCGATCAGCTCCGGAAGGGGTGACGGGTCCCAGGAGGCGATGCCCCAGGCCCCGCACATTCCCTGTGTCGCGGCGTCGGCGAGGGCGGCGCACGCCAAGGCCAGAACATCCCGGTTGTGAGGGGCGGCTTCTTGGAGCGAGTGTTCCAGCTTGTGCAGGAACACCACGTCCGGCTCTCGTCCGAGGTCCCGGGCCGCCTGTTCCACGGCCCTGTGCAGCCGAGTGGGGTCCAGGGAGTGTTCGGCCCGGTCCGCCCTCGGGAAGTAGCCCACCTTCGTGGAGAGCGTGAACTTCGGCAGCAGATCGCTCGCGATCTGTGCAAGGACCTCATGAGAGCGGAAGCCGAGGTAGTTGGCGCTGGTGTCGATTGCCGTGACGCCGAGGTCCAGTGCTCCGGTCAGGAGACGGCGTTCGTGACGAGACCGGTGTAGCCCGAGGACAACTCGGGGGTCAGAGTCGCGCACATCTCCTCCTTCACGAGGATCTCGGCCACCTCCGCGACTTCAGCCCCGACGACGGTCGCCGCCTGGTCCAGAGGGACCGGCTTGCCGCTCAGCAGCAGACGAAGCGCGGGCACGGCCTTGGCCGTGAGGGTGATCTTCTTCCCCGAGGCCACGACATCGACGGTCTCGCCGTTCTCGCGGATTTGGGGCGGGAAGTGGGTGGTGCACGCCACGGCGTCGAGCGGCCCCAGGATGTCGAGGAACGGGACGTGCCGGGGGAGCGCCGTCGCCTGCTCGTACGCGGCAAGGAAGTCGGACGGGGCGCGCTCGCCGATCAGCCGGACGGCTGCCTCGGTCAGGGCCTGAGTGCCGCTCCCGTGCACGCGATCCAGGTCGCGCCGGAAGATCTCGTGCTCTCGGCACCAGTCGCCCAGCCATGCGAGCCAGCTCGCTCCCGTGCGCTTGGTGATCCCGAACGTGACGTGCAGGCTCTTCCCCGATCCGTGGCCGTTGCGGGTCGCCTGGTGCCAGTGCCCCCGGGGAATGTGCATCACGTCGCCGGTCTTCATGACCCCGACCCAGACGATCTCCTCAGTCGGAGTGTTGTTGGGGTCGGAATCGCGGTACATGGGGACTTCACGGGAGGTTCCGCGTACCTCCCACTCCTTCTCGCCAGCGAGCTGGATGATCACGACGTCGTGGTCATCCCAGTGCAACGGGAAGCCCGCGGCGTCGTTCGTCGTCAGATATGCGTTGACCTGCACCCGCTCGTGTGACCACCACTGCAATGCCCGGCAGGCGACTTCCATCGTCGGGTCGAAGACGTTGACCTGGTCGAGGATGAGCGTCGCGCCTTCCCCCAGCAGCCGGCCGAGGCTGCGCATGTTGACCATGGGGATGCTCTGGCCCCGGGGGCTGACGGTGTCGGTGTAGTAGATGGCCGGGTGGACTTCCTCGCCCTTCTGGAAGCACCGGAACTGCGGGCGGTTCAAGCTCCGGCGCATGGCGATGTCGAGCAAGCGGTTCGGGGTCAGGATGCGGGAGACGAGGGCCGGGTCGTCGATGCTCCCGCGCACGAAGCCCTTGCCGAGCTCGTCCACTCCGTTCCACCCGAGCGCCGTCTCGATGGCGTTGATCAACTGGTGCTCCATGACTGCTCCTCATGAGTTGAATCACGTGACGCAGCTGCGGCGGGGGGCCCGCACGGCGGACCGCGCGGACCCCCGCCGCCTGGTGCTACTCGATGTCGGTCAGGTTGCCGTCACCGCCCGGCCAGGGGGCATCGCCGGAACTCCCGGCGTTGTCGGACCGGAGGCTGTCGTACCGGTCGTGGACGGCGGTCAGTTCCTCCACCGCCACCAGGAGGCCACTCGGGGCCGGCGGCGGTGTCGTGGTCTCTGCCACCTCGTGCTCCTTCCTCTTCGGTTCTCCCGGCCGCGTCCGGCCGGGCTCGTCTGATGGAGCTGTGCTGTGCATGGCGCCGGGGTACCTCGGGGGAAGTCGCCCTGCGCCGTTCCCGGCCGGTGCTGCCCTTTGGTCGTCGGCCGGAGCCTGTGGGTTACGGGGAGGTACGCAGGGCCTCTGGGACGTGGGTGAGGAGCGCCACGTCACGGGTGAGTGAGTCGACGGCCGGTCAGCCCTCCACAAGCCGGGCCGTCGGCCGAGGCAGACTGGCTCTGCGGAGGCGTCAACGACCGTACGCAGGCAGCGAGATCGGGCTCAACGAAATTGCGGGTAATTGCGGAACGTCATCTGAGGACGGTGATCGCCGCGTTGATGAGGGCACGAGCGCGGGCGCCGTAGACGGCCATCTTCGCGAGTGCGGCGAACGCCTTGCGGTAGTCGGCAATCTCGCGCGGCTGCCTGATGTTGATCTCGGCGGTCAGGGTCTCCACCACGGCATGGGCGTCGTCGAAGACGTAAAACGCCTCCAGGGGCCAGATGACGCGCTGGGCAGTGAAGGGGATGACACCGAGCGAGACCGAGGGCAGTGGCAGGACGTCAAGCAGGTGCCGGAGCTGGTTCGCCATCGTCTCCCGGTCGCCGATCCGCGAGCGCAGAACCCACTCCTCCAACAGCACGACGAAGCGGTGGCCTCCCTCGTACAGGAACCGACTACGGGCGAGGCGGGCGGCGACGGCCTCGGCGACGTCGTTGGGAGTTCCCTGGAAGTCGGTGATCGACTGCATGAGGGCGGTGGCGAAGTCGGTGGTCTGGAAGAACCCGGGAACGGCGTTGGAGCAGTACACGCGGCACACAGCCGCTTGCTCGTGGAGGGTGTAGAAGTCCTCTTGGACCTTGCGCATGCCGTTCTTGTGGATGCGCCGCCACTCCACATACATGGAGTCGACCGCCCGCGCCGTGGCGATCAGATCCTCTGTCTGGTCCTCCGCTCCACAGGCCGCGCACCAGGCCCTGATGTCCGCGTCGGAGGGTGCGGCCTCGCCCTTTTGGATGCGGGTCGTCTTCGCCGGGTGCCAGCCGCACCGGGAGGAGAGCTCCTTCCCGGTGAGGCCGGCGTCCTGGCGAAGGTGCTGCAGGCGCTTCGCGAGGGCTTCACGCGCCGCCTGGGCGCTGGACGAGGGGGAGGCGGGCATGGGGTCGTGCGCGGGATCAGACGGTGAACTTCTCGTGGTCGATGCCGCGTTCCCACACAGCCTCGAACGCGGCGACGACCATCTTCACCACGTCGGGGTCCTCGTTGAACTCATGTCCTGCCCAGTCGCCGTCCCCGGTGAACCAGTGGAACATCACCCGCCGGTCGTCGATCAGCCACAGGTCGTTTCCGGGAAGGGCGATGTCGGAGGCGAGACGACGCGGGAGCCAGCGGACCTGCTCACCAACGGCGACGTTGACCGCGGTCAGGGCGTGCTCCCACCGGATGTAATCGGTCACCGGCTCGGACACGATCCGGGCCCGGCGCATCTGGACGCCCCTGGCGACCGTCTCGCGCACCAGCGGGGTCCAGCCCTGCCAGAACGGCGAATCGGGGTCGAGGTCGGTCCGGCCGGTCCGAAGGAACTCCTCGAAGCTGTCCTTCTCGTCGCCGACGCTGTAGACGTCGCGCATCTCCAGGTGGACGGCGGTGCGCTGGGCGCACCGCAGCAGCTCAGCGAAGTCCGGCACGCCGTTCTGCGACATCACACGCCTCCCTCAGAATCGGCGCCATGCGGGCCGGGACGCGGATCACGGTCTCGTGCGCCGGAATTCCCGTGTCGTGTCCGGCGACCCACTCCGTCTCGCCCACCTGGGCCTTGAGCAGCTTGTCGGCTTCCTCGCCCTGGAGGACGAGGTCGGCGGTCTCCTCGTCCACCCACACGGTCGGCGAGCCGCCTCCGGTGGTCTCAGGGTCGATTCCCACGAACTCTAGGGCCATGGTGCCCTCCCGTTCCAAGTCGGTTGCGGGGTCTTGCGGTGCGACGTTCTCCGAGCGGGTGGGCCGGGTCAAGGCAACGAAGCTCTTCGTGTATCAAAATGGCTCTGTACTGGGCAATTTTGTCTATGGACATCGGTGTATGCGGCTTGCCCGGGCTGCGGCCAGTGCCCGAGGGCGGCAGGGGCACGGAGTCGCGCGGTCGGCATGTCCGCGGTGGACCGCGGCCGTTGCTCTTGTCGCGGTGGCAGGAAAGTCATGCGGTAATGCCGCGGAGTTCCTCGCCGAAGGCCGTGACATGGGCGGAGGTCGGGTACCGGCGCAGAAGGCCGCCACGGAGCTGGTCGGCGCGGTCGCGGACGGCCTGGACCAAGCGGACATCGGACAGGGCGCGCCGGGCGGTGCCCATGGCTTCGTCGGGCTCGCCGAGCCCTGCCTGAGCCAGAGCGAGGTCGAGCTGAGCGATGGCCAGGCGCGTTGGGGCCAGCCCGGGACCGGCAGTGCCGCGGTAGTGGCCGATGGCTTCCTGCGCTGATCGAGAGGCGCGTCGGTAGTCGCCGAGCCAGATGGAGGAGGAGGCGTCGAAGGAGGAGAAACGGACAGCGTCCACCGCGAAGAGTCCAGTGCCATGCAGGGGGACGCGTTCGCGGTAGCCATCGGCCCGGACAGCCGCCTCGGCGAAGCCGTCGCGATCGCCGATGCGGGCGCGAACGCGAGCGAGCTGTGCCGAGAGGCGGATGGCCGCGTTGCTGTTCCGGGGGGCGATGGCCAGGCCGCGCGTGGCCGCCGAAAGGGCGACCAGGGGCTGGTCGGCGTAAAGAGCATCGGTGCACGCGGCATCGTCCGCCCAGGCACACACCTCCGGCGCGTCAGCCTCCTGTCCGTGGTGCCAGGCGTCATCGCAGAGGGCGGCGACCAGATCCCGCCGGCCCAGGTCATGGGCGACCCAGGCCAGGAGGACGGAGAGCATTCCGGCGTGGCGGAACAGCTCGCGGCCCTGGCGCAGGGTGTGGCGGGCGGCGAGCATGACGGCGGCCTGGTGCCGCAGCGTGGCGGCCACTGGCCATAGCTCTTCCGGGGTCCAGGCGGAGTAGGCGGAGCCGAGGCGGTGCACCTCGATCTCCAGCGCTTCGATGTCCCGGGGGGCCAGCGCGCTGATCGACACGTGCCGCGTGTACGCGTGCACGCTCTCCGCTCGCGCGGACTCCGGTGAGAACAACGGCGTCATGGCCGTCCCACCGATCAGGGCGAGGGCATTGCGTCGTTTCGTAGGATCACCTTCTCCGCTCGGGGTTGCCGTCGACGGCGCGGTCGGTCCCTCAAGGCGGCCAGTGGCCGGCGGCTTCGGAAGGGGCCGCATTCCCGGAGGTGTGAAGCCGATTTCGGTGAGATCCTTCCCGAAGTACTCCTCCAGCACGGCACGGTTGTCGCCGCGCGGCCATGGCGGGTGCGCCGACTCCCACCTGCGGTACTGCCGCACTGTCAAGTCATAGACGTGCGGAAGTCGGCCCTCGCGGTGCATGCGGTTCCCGCACGCTTTGAGTCGTTCGACCATTTCCTGCTGTGTCAGCCGCCCTCTCAGGTGCGGCAGATGATTCCTCTGGCCGGCCACGGGATCTCTTCCGTTTCAGGACTTCGGCCCAGCGTAACCGCCGGTTCGCGGTGCGCGACAGTCCGGGGATTGACCGGGGGCCGTCAAAAGTCCTGCGGACGCTTCGAATGTCCTCCGCCAAGACCTCGCCGGACCCCCGGGCCACCGACTTCACTTGCGAACTCCTAGGCAGCCGACGGCCGGACCTGCTGACAGCTCGCGGATTGGGCGTCGGCGTTCACCGCCGGACGGGTCGGCCGCCAAGGTCCCGATATCTGAACACGCAGGGAAGTGAGCGCAATGGCGAAAGGCATGCTGGGCATCGGCGAGGCCGTGGTCCCCGGCTCCGACGACGAGGCGGCGTGGTGCCGCACGCTGCGGGACGCGGTGGCCGGGCTGGTGCCTCAGGCGGTGGAGATGGTCCTGCTGAGCCGGGACGGCCTTGCCCGATGCGGTTTCGGGCCCTGCGGCCGGAAGGAAGTCGAGCACTACGCCGCGGCCGGTTCCGCGGTGGCCGGTCTGGCCCGCCAGCTGTCGCGGCCGGGACCGGGCGGCGGGGACGTCCACCACATCGAGGTGCGCACCCCCGAGGGCTGGGTGGTACTGGCGCCGCTCGGACAGGAGGTGCTCCTGGTCGTCCTCCCCCGGACGGACAGCGGCGGGCAGCCGGGGGCGTCGGCGGTCGGCGACATCGCCCGCCTGGCCACCTCTCTGGAACGTCAGCGCGCGGCGTCCCGGCCGGCCGCCGCAGGGTTCGCTCGGCAGGAAGCGAGGCCCGCATGACGCATGCTGCTTGGGAATCGGCGGGAGGTGGCCGGTCGGGGCGTGGCGGCAGTCCGTCGACCGGCACGATCACGGACCACGTGACGGTGGACGCTTCCACCGTTCGTTGCGGGGATCATCTGCTGTTCGGCGGACAGGTGTTCGTCGTTCGCGACATGGCCGCTCTCCCGGGCGGTGGGAAGCGCCTGGCCTTTCACTCGGGCGAGGTCTTCACGATGCGTTCCTCAACCGTTCTGTGGGCCTCCCGCAGGCGCCCCCTCCGGCGCGGTTGACGCCGGGCGCGGAACGGTCTCAGCTCCCGCCGGCGTGCCCCGGTTCGCGGGGGCCGGGTGGGGCGAGTTCGGTGAGGTCGAGGGTGATCTCGAAGGGGACGGGGCGGCGGAGCCAGTCGCGGAAGATGCCGGCGGGGGCGTAGGAGCGGGTCGGGCCGTCCAGCTCGTAGGCGTGGACCAACGGGAGGCGGTCCTCGTCCTCGATGCACCAGTAGTGGGGGATTCCCGCCTCGGCATACTTGCGCAGCTTGACCGTGCGGTCGCGGTGCGCGGACTCGGGGGAAACGACCTCGACGACGAGCAGCATGTCCTCGGGGGCGTACCAGGTGCGGTCCGGTTCGTAAGGCGCGCTGGTCGCCAGGAGATCCGGCTCCGGGCGGTTGCGCTCGTCGAGGCGGATGGTCATCCCCTGCTCGACCTCGATGCCCGCCGGCGCCTGCCCCTTGAGCGTGGTGGTCAGGGCGGTGAGCAGACGGCTCTCCCGACACCGCCGCGGCGACATCATGGAGACGAGGGCTCCGTCGATCAGTTCGGTGTGACGTGGCGCCTCCGGGAGGCGGTCCAAGTCCTCCGCGAACCGCCCTCCGGGCGGGGCGGGCGCATCCAGTCGGGGAGTTCGGCCATGGTTCAACGCTATCGACCGGGCGGGCGCGGGCTCACCGCTCGTCACGTCCTGGTGCGGGGCGGGATCAGGGCCATCGTCGTCGCGCCCAGGAGGGCGGGGAGGGCGAAGGCGTAGAAGGCGGCGTCGGGGGTGGTGAAGAGGGTGGTGGTCAGGGTGAGGTAGCTGGGGCCGGCGACCGAGCCGAAGCGGCCTGTGCCGAGGGTGAAGCCGAGGGCCGTGCCGCGCAGGCGCGGGGGGTAGTAGCGGGCCACGTAGGCGTTGATCAGGTTCTGGGTGCCGAGCGTGCCGAGGCCGGCCAGGGCGCACAGGGACAGCAGCAGCCAGCGCGGCTGGTGCGTGGTCAGGGCCAGCATCGCGACGGCCGCGCCGAGGAAGAGCAGGGCGATGCCGGACCTCTGGTGCCCGCGGTCGGCGGCCAGGGAGAGCAGGAGCGTGCCGCCGATGGCCCCGGCGTTGAAGGCGATGGTGAACTCCAGCGCCGAGCTGAGCCTCCAGACCTACCTCACCGCGGGCCCCAAGGAGGCCCGCGCCTGGACCATCAAGAAGGGCGCCACCGCCCCCGAGGCCGCCGGAGTCATCCACACCGACTTCCGACAGGGCTTCATCAAGGCCGAGGTCATCTCCTTCGACGACCTCCTCGCCACCGGCTCCGTCGCAGAGGCCCGAGCCCAGGGCAAGGCCCGCATGGAGGGCAAGGACTACGTGATGCGCGACGGGGACGTGGTGGAGTTCCGCTTCAACGTGTGACCGTTCGATTCACCTGCCCCCCGGTGGTACGTTATGTGGTACCAGTCCTGGAGGGAGTTCCGTCGATGTCGATCACGGCCAGCGAGGCGCGCAAGGCTCTCTTCCCGCTGATCAAGAAGGTCAACGACGATCACGAGGCCATTGAGATCGTCTCCAAGCACGGGAACGCCGTACTCGTCTCGGCTGAGGACTACGCCGCCCTGCGCGAAGGCTCCTACCTGTTGCGCTCGCCGGCGAACGCCCGCCGGCTGCTCAAGGCGTACGAGAACGCGCTCGGTGGCGTGGGGCTCTCCGAACGGGGGCTCATCGATCCCGACGCGCCGGGTGCCGAGAACGATGCCGCGTGAGGCTCGTCCTCGAAGAGGGCGGCTGGGAGGACTACACGTCCTGGCTCAACAACGACCGCAAGATGCTCGCCCGGATCAACAAGCTCATCGAGGACGTCCTGCGGGACCCGTTCACCGGGATCGGCAAGCCCGAGCCGCTGAAGTACCACCTGCCCGGGGCTTGGTCGCGGCGGATCGATGACGAACATCGCCTCGTCTATCTCGTCACGGACCGGGAGATCATCATCCTGGCGGCCCGCTACCACTACTGATCCCCGGCCGTGGTGTGTTGTCACGTCCGGGCGCGGGGCGGGATCAGGGCCATCGTCGTCGCACCCAGGAGGGCCGGGAGGGCGAAGGCGTAGAAGGCGGCGTCGGGGGTGGTGAAGAGGGCGGTGACCAGGGTGAGGTAGCTGGGGCCGGCGACCGAGCCGAAGCGGCCTGTGCCGAGGGTGAAGCCGAGGGCCGTGCCGCGCAGGCGCGGGGGGTAGTAGCGGGCGACGTAGGCGTTGATCAGGTTCTGGGTGCCGAGCGTGCCGAGGCCGGCCAGGGCGCACAGGGACAGCAGCAGCCAGCGCGGCTGGTGCGTGGTGAGGGCCAGCATCGCGACGGCCGCGCCGAGGAAGAGCAGGGCGATGCCGGACCTCTGGTGGCCGCGGTCGGCGGCCAGGGAGAGCAGGAGTGTGCCGCCGATGGCCCCGGCGTTGAAGGCGATGGTGAACTCCAGCGCCGAGCCGAGGTCGTAGCCCGCGCGGATGAGGAGGGTGGGCAGCCAGGAGCTGGCCCCGTAGATGAGGACCAGGCCGAGGAAGGAGGCCAGGCAGAACGCCAGGGTCGCCCGCCGCCGCGCCGGGGCGAACAGGGCCGCCCGGGCGTCCGTGACCTCCAGGGCCTCGGGTGGCGTGGCGAGGTCGGGCGCCGTCGCGTGTGGCGGGGGCGTCTTGGGCAGCAGCTTCGCGTAGAGCGGGACGAGGATCAGGGGCAGCACCCCGGCCGCGAAGAGCCACTGGAAGTGCGTCTCGGGCAGGGCCACTCGCCCGGCGCAGGCGACGGCCACGCCGCCGAGGCCGATGCCCGACAGGGCGATCCCGGCGTGCAGGCTGCGGCGGTGGGGCGGGGCCCAGTCCACGACGAGGGCGATGACCAGCGGGATCAGCGCGCCCAGGCCCAGGCCCGTGAGGAAGCGGCTGGCCGCGAAGAGGAAGAGGCTGGGGGCCAGGGCGCTCAGCAGCATGCACGCCGACATCCAGCCCAGGGCCGCCGCGATCGGCACCCGGCGGCCGAGCGCGTCGCTGACCCGGCCCGCGAGGAAGGTCCCCACCGGCATGCCCAGCGCGGTGATGCTGCCGAGGGTGCCGATCGTCGCGGTGCTGACGTCCCAGGACTCGTACGCGACGAGCGCCGGGCCGGCCGTTCCCAGCACGAACAGGTCGTAGCCGTCGATGAACAGCACCAGCACCGCCAGGACCAGCACGGTCACCCCGTGCCGCCGACCAGGTGCCGCCGCGTCCGGTGGGCGTTCCATGCCCTCGCTCCCTTCCGCCGCGGCGCAAGGGCCGCGGACCGCGGCCGGTGCCGCATTATCATGAACGGCGTCGGGGGGCCGAAGGCACGGCGCGGGAGAGGTGACATGTCCGGACCCGGGCAGGAGCGCCAGGAGGACCGGGACGACCCCGTGCGGGTCGTGACCGCCTTTCTCGAAGCGCTGGAGGAGCTGGACGCGGACCGGGCGCTGACGTTCCTCGCGCCCGGGGTGCTCTACCAGAACGTCTCGCTGCCCTCGGTGCGCGGCAGGCGGGCCGTGGGGCGGGTGCTGCGGCTGCTGGCCAGGACGTGCACGGACTTCGAGGCCCGCGTGCACCGCGTGGCGGGGAACGGGCCGGTGGTGCTGACCGAGCGGACCGACGTGCTGGTCTTCGGGGCGTTCCGGGCGCGGTTCTGGGTGTGCGGGATCTTCGAGGTCCACGACGGGCGGATCACGCTGTGGCGCGACTACTTCGACTGGCTGGCCCTGCTGCGCGGCGCCGCCGGCGGGGCGTTGCGCGCCGCGGTGATCCCCGCCCGCAGGGCGCGCGCCGCCCGGGCGGCGCGAGCGGTACGCGCCTGAGGGGCAACGGCCGCCGCGGCGCGGGGCGTTCGGCCCGGGAAGGGTGAACGGCCCCGCGCGGGGCGTTCGTTACGGCGTCGCCTCGGCCGGGGCCGGCTGCTCGCGGTAGATGTCGGGCTCCAGGTAGATGGCGCGGGCGATCGGCTCGGCCTCGCGGATGCGGGCCTCCGCCGCGTCGATGGCGGCGGCCACGGTGGCCGCGTCGTCCCCGGCGCGCACCGCGATCTTGGCGGCCACCAGCAGCTCCTCGGGGCCCAGGTGCAGCGTCTTCATGTGGATGACGCGGGTGACGGACTCCCCGTCCACCAGGGCGTCGCGGATCTTCGCGACCGACTCCTTGCTGCCGGCCTCGCCCAGCAGCAGCGACTTCGTCTCGGCCGCCAGCACCAGGGCGATGGCCACCAGCAGGATGCCGATGCACAGCGTGCCCACGCCGTCCCACACCCCGTCCCCGGTGGCCAGGGCCAGCCCCACGCCGCCCAGCGCGAGCACCAGGCCGACCAGCGCGCCGAGGTCCTCCAGCAGCACGACGGGCAGCTCGGGCGCCTTGGCCGTGCGCACGAACTGTGACCAGGACTGGCTGCCGCGCAGGACGTTGGACTCCTTGATGGCGGTGCGGAACGAGATCGTCTCCGCGATGATCGCGAAGACCAGCACGCCCACCGGCCAGTACCAGTGCTCGATCTCGTGCGGATGGCGGATCTTCTCCACGCCCTCGTAGAGGGCGAAGACGCCGCCGACCGAGAAGAGCACCACCGAGACCAGGAAGGCGTAGACGTAGCGCTCCCGCCCGTACCCGAAGGGGTGTTCCTCGCTCGCCTCCCGCTTGGCCCGCTTGCCGCCGAGCAGCAGCAGGGCCTGGTTGCCGGAGTCCGCCACCGAGTGCACGCCCTCGGCGAGCATGGAGGACGATCCGCTGAACGCCGCCGCCGTGAACTTGCTCACCGCGATGGCGAGATTCGCGCACAACGCGGCGACGATCGCCTTGGTTCCGCCTGACGCGCTCATGCCCGCTCGCTGTCCTTCCCTCGTGCCGGCCGCACCGGCCCCTCCGGCTCTCCGGCGGCACATTGTGTCAGGCGTACGCCACGCGCTCAGCCGAACGCCCATGGCGGGCGCGCTCGTCGGGCGCGCGGGGGCGCGTACGCCTTCCGTCATCACTTCGGGTGAAACCGTGGCCGTGTGTTGCGGGTGACAACCCTCTGTTGCCAAGCTGTTGCCCAGTGTCAGCGTGAGACGGGAGCATCCGTGGGAGGGGCTTGTGCCGTTCGGTGAGCAGCCCGCGTACCTCCGCGTGGCCGACGACCTCCGGCAGCAGATCGCCGACGGCACCCTGCCGCCGCACACCCGGCTGCCCTCGCAGGCGTCCATCCGCGCCCGGTACGGCGTGTCCGACACCGTCGCGCTGGAGGCGCGCAAGGTGCTGATGGCCGAGGGGCTGGTGGAGGGGCGCTCCGGCTCGGGGACGTACGTCCGGGAGCGCCCGGCGCCCCGCGCGCTGGCCCGCAGCGGCTTCCGCACGGTGGGCGAGGGCTCGCCCTTCCGGCAGGAGCAGGCGGACGAGCGGGTGGTGGGCACCTGGGAGGGGCACAGCGAGCGGGTCGGGGCGCCGGGGCCCGTGGCCGAGCGGCTGCGCATCGAGGCCGACGACCCCGTGATGTGCACGCACTACGTCTTCCGGATCGGCGGCGAGCCCGCGATGGTCTCCACCTCCTGGGAGCCCCTGCGGATCACCGGGCGCACGCCCGTGATGCTGCCCGAGCAGGGCCCGCTGGCGGGCCGGGGCGTGGTGGAGCGGATGGCCGCCATCGACATCGTGGTGGACAACGTCGCGGAGGAGGTCGGCGCCCGCCCCGCGCTGGCCACGGAGGCGCGGGTGCTGGGCGGCCTGGCCGGGCACGTGGTGCTGGTGATCTCCCGGACCTTCCAGGCCGGCGGGGTTCCGGTGGAGACCGCCGACGTGGTCGTCCCCGCGGATCGCTTCCGCGTGGCGTACCACCTGCCGGTGCGCTGAACGGCCGGGCGAACGCCCGACGCCCGCACGCCCCGCGTCCGAACGCCCAACGCCCCGCTTCCGCATGCCCGCTCGCGCCCCGCACCGGCCCCAGTCCCCACTCCCGGGTGGGCCTGGTCCCGCCCTTTCCCCGGTGGTGCCGGGTACCCCCGTTCCGCCGCCTGTGCCCCTCGTTCCCGCCCCTCGCGCTCCGTAGCGTCGAGGACATCGGGCCGTCCGCACCGGGCGCCGCCGCGGACGGCCCTAACCCGGGAGGCCGAGTTCGAACCACACGGTCTTTCCTGCCGGCACCCGGCGGCTGCCCCACCGCCGGGACTCCCGGGCCACCAGGGGCAGGCCACGGCCGCCCTCGTCCTCGGGGGCGGCCGTGCGTTCGCGCGGCGGCGCCGGGTCGGGGTCGGTGACCTCCACGAGCAGGGTCGGGCCGTGCACCATCCGCAGCCCGACGGGGCCGCGGGCGTGGCGCACGGCGTTGGTCACCAGCTCGCTCACCAGCAGTTCGGCGCGGTCGGCCAGCGCGGTCAGGCCCCAGTCCCGCAGCGTCTCGCGGACCTGGTGGCGTGCCTCGCGCACCATGTGCCGCTCGGCGGGGAAGGCGCGGGTCATCACCCGCTCCGCGGGCAGCCGGCCCAGCCGGACGGCCAGCAGCGCCAGGTCGTCGGAGTCGTGGGCCGGGACCTCGGGGCGCAGCGCCCCCACGATCTCGTCGCACAGGGCCTCAAGGGGACTGTCGTGGGCGGCCGTCGCGCCCGCCGCGCGGGCCAGCAGGCGGCGCAGCCGTTCCAGGCCCCCGGCGATGCTCTCGCCGCGGGTCTCCACCAGGCCGTCGGTGTAGAGGACCAGCAGGCTGCCCTCGGCCACCTCCACGCGCCGCTCCTCGAACCGGACGTCCTCGAGGCCCAGCGGAACCCCGGCCGGGAGGTCCACCTGCCGCGCCTCCCACCGGCCCCCGCCGTCCTCCCGGGTGGCGAGCATCGGCGGCAGGTGCCCCGCCCCGGCCATCGTGCACACGCGGGTGGCGGGGTCGTAGACGGCGTAGACGCAGGTGGCCATCAGCGGGTCGGGGTGCGGGGCGATGTCGGTGCCGATGTCGTTGAGGCGGCGCAGGAGTTCGGCGGGGGAGAGGTCGAGCCCGGCCAGGGTGCGCACCGCCGTCCGAAGCTGGCCCATCACCGCGGCGGCCCGCATCCCGTGGCCGGTGGCGTCTCCGATGACCAGCGCCACCCGTCCCCCGGCCAGCGGGATCACGTCGAACCAGTCCCCGCCGATCTCCGCGCCCGAGCTGCTGGGCACGTACCGGTGGCCGACCTCCACGCCCGGCACGGTGGGCAGCTCCCGCGGCAGCAGGCTGCGCTGGAGCATCAGCGCGCCCTCCCGCTCGCGCACGTACAGCCGGACGTTGTCCAGCGTGATCCCGGCCCGGGTGCTCAGCGCGGCGGCCAGCGTCAGGTCGTCCCGGTCGAACGCCGCGCGCCGCCCCGCCCGGCTGACCACCAGCAGCCCCAGCACGGTTCCGCGGGCGCGCAGCGGGATCGTCAGCATCGAGTGGATGCCCAGGCGGCGGGTGGCCTCCGCCCGGGGGTGGCCGGGAGGGGTGGCGGCCAGGATCTCGTCGGGGGACCGGGCCAGGTGCGGAACGCCGGTGGCCAGCACCGTGCCGAGGATCGAGCCCGGCGGGTGGACCGCGCGGCTGCCGTACCGGAAGATCTCCTTCACCTCGGGCCCGCCGCGGGTGGTCGCCACGCCCAGCTGGATCAGCTGCGCGCCGGGCACCTCCCCGGCATCGGGCGGCTCGCCGCCGGTGGCGACCGCGGTCGTCAGCTGCACGCTGCAGAAGTCGCCGAACCGGGGCACCAGCGCGTCCGCCAGGGCCTCGCAGACGCGGCCCACGTCCAGCAGGTCGCCCAGCGCGGTGCCCACGTCGTCCAGCAGGGTCAGGCGCTGCCGGGCCCGCTCGGTCCTCGCCAGGGCCTCGCGGCGCTCGGTGATGTCCATCACGGTGCAGCCGAGGCCGGCCGTCTCCCCGGCGCGGTCGGTGAGCGGGCCGACCGAGACGGAGTGGGCGCCGCGCCCGTCCGGCGAGGCGGTGACCAGGTCGGTGACGGAACGCCCGGTGCGCAGCACGTGGCGCTGGAGCCGGTGGATCTCCTGGGACACCGGCGGGGGCAGCGCGTCCAGCACCGTGCGGCCGATGAGGGCGTGCGCCGGGGTGCCGTGCAGCGCGGCCAGGGCACGGTTGACGCGGGTGTAGCGCAGGTCGCGGTCGAAGAGGGCGATACCCAGGGGCGAGGCGGTGAACAGGGCGTCCAGCGCGGCGAGATCCTGCTCCACCGCGCCCGTCCGTCCGGCCGCCACCAGGTGCACCAGGGTCAGGGGCCGCCCGTCCGGGCCGGCGATCCGTGCGGCGCGGCCCTCCAGGGGCACCGGCCCGCCGTCCGCGTGCCGCAGCTCCAGCGCGCCGGCCCAGCGTTCGCGCCCCACGTCCCCGGCGAGGCCCGTCAGCTCCGCGAGCGCCCCGGCGCTCTCGCCGGGACCGTCCGCGGCCAGGTCCGCCAGCCGGCGGCCGGTCACCGTTTCCGGGGCCCTGCCCAGGAGCCCGGCGAGTGCCGGGTCGCAGGCCACGACCTTCCCGTTTCCGCCCAGCAGCAGCCCGCCGATGTCCAGGGCGTCCAGGAGCGGACGCCGGGAGGGCGCGTCCGGGGGACCGGCTCGCCCGGAGGAGCCGGTTCGGCCGGGAGGGTCTGTGCGCACGCGAGTCCCCCTCGGATACAGGGCGGAAAATCCCTTATACCCGATTCTGCGGTAATTCGGCCGCCCCTAGCCCTAGTGCCGCCGCGCCCCGCTCTGCGGCTCGACGCGCTCCACCACGTACCGCGCGCCCTCGTCCGCGGAGCCCGCGGCGCCCCGGAGCAGGCGCTGGATGAGCCGCTGGGCCTCGGCGCGGGTGGCGCAGTGGCCTATGCGGTAGCGGCTGCCGTTCTCGTCCTCGCGGACCACCTGCCACGGCTGGAGGCTGCTGCTGTTCATCCCGTCTCACCCCCCCTTCGCATATGCCAGACGATACGCCAGCGGTCATGCCGCGAACAGGCATCACCCGACGCGGGGTCAGCGACCGCTCAGCGCTGAGCCGTTCGGGTGGGCGCCGGGCGGCCCTGCGCCGTGTCGCCGCAGCCCGGCGGCCCGGTTCGCCTTCAGTGGCGCTGAGAAATGTGATCAGCGTGTGATCAGCGCGCCGGTGGAGCCGGAGGTACGGAATGACGGCCATCCCCTGGAGAACGGGCCCGCGGTTCGCCCGCCGCGCCGCGGCGGGCGCCCTGGGCGCCCTCCTCCTTCTCCCGCCGCTCGCGGCCTGCACCGGCGGCGAGGAGCGCGGCACCGGCCAGAACGCCGCCGCGCAGTCCCTCGCGCTGGCCCGCCGCGGCCAGCTGAAGAGCGGCGGCTCCGCGACCTGGGGCGTCGACCGGCTCCCCGCCACCCTCAACGCCTACCAGTTCGAGGCCGACGAGGTCACCGACCAGGTCGCCGCGGCCGTTCTCCCGATGCTGTTCACCGTGGACGCCCAGGGCCGCCCGCAGCTCAACCCCGACTACCTGCGCTCCGCCGAGGTCACCGGGCGCGAGCCGAAGCAGACGGTCGTCTACACCCTGCACCCCGACGCCGAGTGGAGCGACGGAACGGCCCTGGGCGCCGCCGACTTCGTCTCCCAGTGGAAGGCGCTCAACGGCGAGGACAAGGACTTCTGGTCCGCGCGCAACGCCGGCTACGACCGCGTCGAGAACGTCACCGAGGGCCCCGGCCGCGACCAGGTCGAGGTCACCTTCGCCAAGCCCTACGCCGACTGGAAGTCGCTCTTCAGCCCCCTCTACCCGCGCTCCGTCACCGGGGACGCCGACCGTTTCAACGAGGGCGCCCGCACCGAACTCCCCGCCTCGGCAGGGCCGTTCGAACTGAAGAAGCGGGACGGGAAGGCCGGGACGATCACCCTGGCGCGCAACGACTCCTGGTGGGGCGACCCCGCCCTGCTCGACCAGCTCGTGCTGGCCGCCGTGCCCCCGGCCGGGCGCCGCGAGGCGCTGCTGGAGGGCCGCCTCGACATCGCCGAGGTGGCCCCCGCCGACGCCGACCGCATCACCGCCGCGGCCGGGGCCCCGGCCGCCCCCGCCCGCCGCGAGGAGAACCGCGACGACGCCGCGGGCGGGGACGGCACGGGCGCCGCGGCCGTCGAGGCGCTGCACGGCCTGGCCACGGCCCGGCTGGCCGGCCGGGGCGAGCGGGCCGCCGCCGAGGCGTACGCCCGCGCGCTGGCCGAGCGCGACCGGGCCAGGGAACGCGCCTTCGCCACCCGCGAGGAGGCGGACCGCGAGCGGCTGCGGGGCTTCACCGTCCACCGCGCCTACGACGCCTCCGCCACCCACCTCGCGCTGAACGGCTCCTCGCCCGCGCTCTCCGACGAGCGCGTCCGCTGGGCCGTGGCCCGCGCAGTGGACCGCGCCGAACTGGCCGAGCGGGTCCACGAGCCGGCCGGGCTGCCCGCCCGGACCCTGGGCAGCCACCTGCGGGTCCACGGCCAGGCCGGGTACGAGGACAACAGCGACGCCCTCGGCGAGACCGGCGCCGAGGCGGCGGGTGCGCTGCTGGAGGAGGCCGGCTGGCAGCACGGCGAGGCCGAGGCCCGGGAGAACGGCCGGGCGGAGGACAAGGAGAAGGACCGGGCCGAGGGCGGGGACAACGACCGGGCCGGCGCCGCCGACGACGGGCGCGCCCCCGCCGGACCCCCGGCCGTTCCCGTCCGCGCCAAGGACGGCGAGTCGCTGGAGCTGCGCTTCGTCCTCCCCGACGGCGCCGCCGCCAACCACCTGCGCGCAACCGGCCGCCGCATCGTCGAGATGCTCGCCGAGGCCGGGGTGAAGGCCCGCATCGACAAGGTCGAGGCCAAGGAGTTCTTCTCCGGCCACATCGCCCGCGGCGCCTTCGACCTCGCCCTCTTCTCCTGGCCCGCCACCGCCTACCCCGCCACCGACGCCGCGCCCCTGTTCGCCAAGCCCCGCACCCTGCCCGGCGGCGAGCAGATGATCGAGCAGAACTACACCCGCGTCGGCACCGACTACATCGACCAGCTACTGGCCCAGGCCGCGGGCGAGCTGGAGGAGAAGGAGCACGACCGGCTCCTCAACCGCGCCGACGCCCGCATCTGGGCCGCGGCCGGGTCCATCCCCCTCTACCAGCGTCCCCAGCTCGTCGCCGTGCGCGAGGACCTGGCCGGGGCGGGGGCCTTCGGCCTCCAGACCCCGCGCTACCAGGACATCGGCTACCGGCGCTGAGCCCCGCTCCCGCCCCGCGCGGGGCGGGAGCGGCGCCCCGTACGATGACGGGTGAGGCCGGTGCCACGGCCCCGCTCCGCCGGGCGGATCCCACGCCGGCCCCCGGCCGAGCCCGACCGCCACGAGCCCGGGAGAAGCACCCCCGCCATGCCCACGCGCCATGACATCCGCAACGTCGCCATCGTCGCCCACGTCGATCACGGCAAGACCACGCTGGTCGACGCCATGCTCCGGCAGGCCGGCGCCTTCGCCGCCCACCAGCACGTGGACGAGCGGGTGATGGACACCGGCGACCTGGAGCGCGAGAAGGGCATCACCATCCTCGCGAAGAACACCGCCGTCCGGTACCACCCCAAGGGCGGCGGCGCCCCCGTCGTCATCAACATCATCGACACCCCCGGCCACGCCGACTTCGGCGGCGAGGTGGAGCGCGGCCTGTCCATGGTGGACGCCGTCGTGCTCCTGGTCGACGCCTCCGAGGGCCCGCTGCCGCAGACCCGGTTCGTGCTGCGCAAGGCGCTGGCCGCCCGGCTGCCGGTGATCCTGTGCGTGAACAAGACCGACCGCACCGACGCCCGGATCTCGGACGTGCTGAACGAGACCTACGACCTCTTCCTCGACCTGGAGGCGGACGAGGAGCAGATCGAGTTCCCCATCGTCTACGCCTCCGCGCGGGCCGGGATCGCCTCTCTGACCCAGCCGGCCGACGGGACCGTCCCGGACGACAGCGACAGCCTGGAGCCGTTCTTCTCCACGATCCTGGAGACCGTTCCCGCCCCGGTCTACGAGGAGGACGCCCCGCTCCAGGCCCACGTGACCAACCTCGACGCCGACAACTTCCTCGGCCGCATCGCCCTGTGCCGCATCCGCCAGGGAACGCTGCGCAAGGGGCAGACCGTCGCCTGGCTGAAGCGGGACGGCAGCTCCCAGAACGTCCGTGTCACCGAGCTGCTGATGACCGAGGCCCTGACCCGCAAGCCCGCCGAGGTGGCCGGGCCCGGGGACATCTGCGCGGTCGCCGGCATCCCCGACATCATGATCGGCGAGACCCTGGCCGACCCGGAGAACCCCGTCCCCCTGCCGCTGATCACGGTGGACGAGCCGGCCATCTCGATGACCATCGGCACGAACAACTCCCCGCTGGTGGGCCGCGGCGGCAAGGGCCACAAGGTCACCGCCCGGCTGGTGAAGGACCGCCTGGACCGCGAGCTGGTCGGCAACGTCTCGCTGCGGGTGCTGCCCACCGAGCGCCCGGACGCCTGGGAGGTGCAGGGCCGCGGCGAGCTGGCGCTGGCCATCCTGGTCGAGACGATGCGCCGGGAGGGCTTCGAACTGACCGTCGGCAAGCCGGAGGTGGTCACCCGCACCATCGACGGCGCGGTCCACGAGCCCGTGGAGCGGATGACCATCGACGCCCCGGAGGAGCACCTGGGCGCGATCACCCAGCTGCTGGCCTCCCGCAAGGGCCGCATGGAGACGATGACCAACCACGGCTCGGGCTGGGTGCGGATGGAGTTCCTCGTGCCCTCCCGCGGCCTGATCGGCTTCCGCACCGAGTTCCTCACCGAGACCCGGGGCACCGGCATCGCGCACAGCATCTTCGAGCGGCACGAGCCCTGGGCCGGGGAGCTGCGCACTCGCAAAAGCGGTTCGCTGGTCGCCGACCGCGCGGGCGTCGCGACCGCCTACGCCATGCTCAACCTGCAGGAACGCGGAACGATCTTCGTGGAGCCCGGCACCGAGGTGTACGAGGGAATGATCGTCGGGGAGAACTCCCGCTCCGACGACATGGACGTGAACATCACGAAGGAGAAGAAGCTCACCAATATGCGGGCCTCCACCGCGGAGACCACCGAGAACCTGGTCCCCCCGCGCCGGCTTTCGCTGGAGCAGTCCCTGGAGTTCTGCCGCGAGGACGAGTGCGTGGAGGTCACGCCGAACGAGGTCCGCATCCGCAAGGTGGTCCTCGACCAGCGGGAACGTGCCCGCGCGACCGCCCGCGCGAAGCGGAGCTGAGCGCGCGGGGGGCGCACGCCGACGGGGCGCGTTTCCCGTTCGCAGCCGCCTAGCGCTCGCGTGCGCCCGGCGTCGCTCCGCCCCTTCCGTCCGGTATCCGGACTTCGAACCGCCTCCTGTGGGGGTTCGGTCCGGATACCGGAGAGCGTTCGCCCCGAATTTGTCCGATTTTGGGCGTTCTTGCCTCCTCATCTTCATCAAAATGAAATGACGGACCGGTGGTTCCGGGGTGGCCTCATGCCCAATAGTTGGGGGCGTTGCCATCCGGGCGTGGTTGACGCGTGTAGATTCACCGCCCGTCCCGGGGCTCCCAGCATCGAGAAGAAGTACTGAGGAGGCATACCCATGCGTGCTGCGCGCGGCGCCCAGTGGGTCGCAGGTGCAATAGTCGTGGCCCTGGCCGCGTCCGCCTGCGGCGGAGGGGGTGGGGACGATTACGAGAGCTTCGTGCGGGTGAGCAGCGGCGAGCCGCAGAACCCGCTCATCCCCACCGACACTCACGAGCAGTACGGCGGGCTGGTGATCCAGAACCTCTTCGCCAAGCTGGTCGACTTCACCGACGAGGGCGAGCTGGAGTACATCGCCGCCGAGTCCGTGGAGCCCAACGAGGACAGCACCGTCTGGACGATCCGGCTACGCGAGGGCTGGACGTTCCACGACGGCACCGACGTCACGGCGCAGAGCTACGTGGACGCGTGGAACTGGGCGGCCAACGTCACCAACGAGCAGACCAACGCCCCGTGGTTCGTGGACATCGCCGGCTACGAGGACGTTCACCCGGACGAGGAGGGCGCCGCCCCCACGGCCGAGACGATGTCCGGCCTGACGGCCGTCGACCCGCTGACCATCCAGGTCGAACTCAACGCCCCCCTGTCGTACTTCGACTACAAGCTGGGCTACGAGGCGTTCACCCCGCTGCCCGAGTCCTTCTTCGAGGACCCGGAGGCCTTCGGTGAGAACCCGATCGGCAACGGCCCCTACGAGTTCACCGAGTGGACCCACAACGAGCGCGTGGTGCTGACGCGTTACGAGGACTACGCGGGCGCCGACGCCGCGCAGAACGACGGCGTCGTCTTCCAGCACTACAACGGCCTGGACACCGCCTACCAGGACCTGGTCGCGGGCAACATCGACGTCATGGACGAAATCGGCCCGCAGGACCTGCCGGTCTACCAGGACGACCTCGGGGACCGCGCCGTCGCCCAGGACTACAACGGCATCCAGACCATCGTCCCGGCCTGGTACAACTGGGGCGGGCGTCCCGACCCGCGCGTGCTCCAGGGCATCTCGCTGGCCATCGACCGGGAGACCATCACCCGCACGGTGCTGCACGACTCCGCCCGCCCCGCCGACAGCTTCGCCCCCAACGGCGTCTTCGGCTACCAGGAGGGCATCGGCGACGAGTTCACCCAGTACGACCCCGAGCGCGCCCGGGACCTCGTGGAGGCCGGCGGCGGCGTCCCGAACGACCACCTGATGATCCAGTACAACGCGGACGGCCCGCACCAGGAGTGGGTCGAGGCCGTGTGCGGCAACATCCGCGAGAACCTGGACATCGAGTGCACCGCCGACGTGATGACCGACTTCCAGGCGGACCTGAACGCCCGTGACGCCAACGAGGTGCAGAGCATGTACCGCGGCGGCTGGCTGCAGGACTACCCCCTGAACGTCAACTTCATGAGGGACCTGTACCAGTCCGATGCCGCGGCCAACTACGGCCGGTTCACCAACGAGGAGGTGGACCGCCTCTTCGCCGAGGGCGACGCCGCCCCCACGCTGGAGGAGACCGTCGCCGCCTACCAGGAGGCCGAGGAGGTCCTCTGGCAGGAGATGCCCGCGATCCCGCTGTGGTTCCAGAACGTCAACGGCGGCTTCTCCGAGCGCGTCGAGAACGTCCGGTTCACCACCAACGGCCAGCCCGTGCTGACCGAGATCACCGTCACCGGCTGACCGGCGGCACCACCGGGGCCGGCGGGCCGTTCCCCCCAGGGGAGCGGCCCGCCCGCCCCGTCACCCACCCCCACGCACACCCCTCCATACGGAACAGGGAGGAAGAATGGGGCGCTACGTCGCCAGGCGACTGCTCCAGATGATCCCGGTGTTCATCGGCTCCACCCTCGTCATCTTCCTGATGATGTACTCGCTCCCCGGCGACCCCATCCGGGCGCTGTGGGGCGAACGGGCCCCCGACGAGGCCCAGATGGCGCTGATCCGGGAGAGACTCGGCCTGGACGACCCGCTCCTCGTGCAGTACTGGAACTACCTCACCGGCATCTTCCAGGGGGACTTCGGCCGGCAGATCGGCACCCGCCGCGAGATCTACGACGTCATCTCCGAGGCCCTGCCCGCCACGCTGCGGCTGACCGGCCTCGCGCTGCTGATCACCGCGGTCGTCGGCGTCGGCATGGGCCTGATCGCCGGCCTGCGCGCGGGCGGCAAGACCGACCGCGGCATCCTCTTCGTGACCCTGCTGCTGATCTCCGTGCCGGTCTTCGTCATCGGCTACGTCTACCAGACCTACTTCGGCCACCGCCTGGGCTGGATGGAGCCGGTGGTGCAGGACGACCAGGACTTCGCGCAGCTCTGGCTCCCGGCGCTGGTGCTCGCCTCGCTCTCCCTGGCGTACGTGGCGCGGCTGACCCGCACCTCCATCGTGGAGAACCGGCGGGCCGACTACATGCGCACCGCCCGCGCCAAGGGCCTGCCGGCCCACCGCATCGTGGGCGTGCACCTGCTGCGCAACTCGATGATCCCCGTGGTCACCTTCCTCGGCGTGGACCTGGGCAACTTCATGGCCGGGGCGGTCGTCACCGAGGGCATCTTCAACATCAACGGAATCGGCAACGCCGTGTACAGGGCGTTGGCGGCTCGTGAAGGTGCCACCGTCGTCGGCATCGTGACGTTCATCATCGTCGTGTACCTCTTCATCACCCTCATCGTGGACCTGCTCTACGCGGTCCTGGACCCGAGGATTCGCTATGCCTGAGACCGCGGACCTGCCCGGCGCCCCCGGAACGCCCGCCGCGTCGCTCGCCAAGGGCGCCGTCCCCGCCCAGACCGCCCCCGCCGGGCCGGCCGCCGCCGAGGCGGGCCCCGCGCCGGGCAAGCCCCGCAGCCTGTGGTCGGACGCCTGGTACGAGCTGCGGCGCCGCCCGACGTTCCTCGTCTCGGCCGCCGTCATCGTCCTGCTGCTGCTGATCGCGGCCTTCCCCGGCTGGTTCACCTCCGCCGACCCCCGGTTCGGCGACCTGGAGGGGCACTACCTCCAGGACCCCCAGCTCACCCACTTCTTCTCGCCGGAGTGGCTGGGCTACAACCAGCAGGGCCAGAGCATCTACGCCCGCATGATCTACGGGACCCGCTCCTCGATCGTCATCGGCATCTCGGTGACGGCGATCGTGCTGGTCTTCGGCGGCCTGCTGGGCATGATCGCGGGCTTCTTCGGCGGCTGGGTGGACGCCGTCCTCTCCCGCGTCACCGACATCTTCATGGGCATCCCCTTCCTGCTGGGCTCCATGGTCGTGCTGGTCTCCTTCGACGAACGCTCGGAGCTGACCGTCACGCTCGCCCTGGCGTTCCTGGGCTGGACGGTCGTCGCCCGCGTCATGCGCGGCTCGGTGATCTCCGTGAAGCAGGCCGACTACGTGGCCGCCGCGCGCTCCCTGGGCGCCGGCACCTGGCGGCTGATGCTGCGGCACGTCCTGCCCAACGCCATCGCCCCGGTGATCGTGGTGGCGATGGTCGCGCTCGGCGGCTACATCACGGCCGAGGCGGTGCTCTCCTACCTGGGCCTCGGCCTGACCGAGCCGGCCATCTCCTGGGGCGGCGACATCAACCGCGCCCAGGACCAGATCCGCGTCGCGGAGCACGTGCTGCTCTTCCCGTCGATCCTGCTGAGCATCACCATCCTGTCCTTCCTGATGCTGGGTGACGCCGTGCGTGACGCCCTGGACCCGAAGCTGCGCTGAGGGAGAAGAGGGAGAAACGCGCGTGTCCACCGATCTCACCAAGACCAGCGCCCAGACCGGCGACCCGGCGACGGGCCCCGCCGAGGCCGCCTCGCCCGGCGAGGAGGGCCCGCAGTCCTCCGCGCCCCTGCTCGAAGTCCGCGACCTGCACGTGGAGTTCCGCACCCGCGAGGGCGCCGCCCGCGCGGTGAACGGCGTCAGCTACTCCGTGGACGCCGGGGAGACCCTCGCCGTGCTCGGGGAGTCCGGCTCCGGCAAGTCCGTCACCGCCCAGACCATCATGGGCATCCTCGACACTCCGCCCGGCCGGGTCACCGGCGGGCAGATCCTCTTCCGCGGCCAGGACCTGCTGCGGATGAGCGAGGAGCAGCGCCGCCGCGTGCGCGGCGACAAGATCGCCATGATCTTCCAGGATGCGCTCTCGGCGCTGAATCCGGTGCTGTCGGTGGGGTTTCAGTTGGGGGAGATGTTCCGGGTGCATCGGGGGCTGTCGCGTCGGGAGGCGCGGTTGCGGGCGGTGGAGTTGATGGACCGGGTGCGGATTCCTGCGGCGAGGGAGCGGGTGAATGACTATCCGCATCAGTTTTCGGGGGGTATGCGGCAGCGGATCATGATCGCGATGGCGTTGGCTCTGGAGCCGGATCTGATCATCGCGGATGAGCCGACGACGGCTTTGGATGTGACGGTGCAGGCTCAGGTGATGGATCTGCTGGCGGAGTTGCAGCGTGAGTTCCGGATGGGTCTGATCCTGATCACGCACGATCTGGGTGTGGTGGCGGATGTGGCGGACCGGATCGCGGTGATGTACGCGGGGCGGATCGTGGAGACGGCTCCGGTGAAGGAGTTGTACGCGCGCCCGGCGCACCCGTATACGCGGGGCCTGCTGGATTCGATCCCGCGGCTGGATCACAAGGGGCGGGAGCTGTACGCGATCAAGGGCCTGCCGCCCAGCCTGACCGCCATCCCCTCCGGCTGCCCCTTCAACCCCCGCTGCTCCCGGGCCCGCGACATCTGCCGCACCGACGTGCCGCCGCTGGTCCAGGTCACCGAGCCGGACGGCGAGCCGGTCCCCGGCCGCGCCAGCGCCTGCCACTTCTGGAAGGAGACCGTCCATGGCTGAGCCCATCCTCCAGGTGCGCGACCTGGTCAAGCACTTCCCGCTCACCCGCGGCATCCTCTTCAAGCGCCAGGTCGGCGCGGTCCGCGCCGTGGACGGGGTCTCCTTCGACCTGCACCGGGGCGAGACCCTGGGCATCGTCGGGGAGTCCGGCTGCGGCAAGTCCACCGTCGCCAAGCTCCTGATGAACCTCGAACGCCCCACCTCCGGGCAGATCCTCTACAAGGGCGAGGACATCACCCGCCTCTCCGGCCGGGCCCTGAAGGCCGTGCGGCGCAACATCCAGATGGTCTTCCAGGACCCCTACACCTCGCTCAACCCCCGGATGACGGTCGGGGACATCATCGGGGAGCCCTTCGAGATTCACCCCGAGGCCGCTCCGAAGGGCAGCCGGCGGCAGAAGGTCCGCGAGCTGCTGGACGTCGTCGGCCTGAATCCCGAGTACATCAACCGCTATCCGCACCAGTTCTCCGGCGGCCAGCGCCAGCGCATCGGCATCGCCCGCGGCCTCGCGCTCAACCCCGAGATCATCATCTGCGACGAGCCCGTCTCGGCCCTCGACGTCTCCGTGCAGGCCCAGGTCATCAACCTGATGGAGCGCCTCCAGAACGAATTCGACCTGGCGTACCTCTTCATCGCGCACGACCTGTCGATCGTCCGGCACATCTCCGACCGGGTCGGCGTGATGTACCTGGGCAGGATCGCGGAGATCGGCACCGACGCCGAGATCTACGACCGCCCCACCCACCCCTACACCCAGGCGCTGCTCTCCGCCGTCCCCCAGCCGGACCCGGAGGCCCGGGACACGCGGGAGCGCATCCTGCTCAGCGGGGACGTTCCCTCGCCGGCGAACCCGCCCTCGGGCTGCCGTTTCCGCACCCGCTGCTGGAAGGCGCAGGACCGGTGCGCCGAGGAGACCCCGCTGCTGGCCGTCCCCGAGGCGCTGGCCAAGGCCGAGGACGGCGCCGCCCACGCCTCGGCCTGCCACTTCGCGGAGGTCAAGGACGTGGTGCACGCCGCCTGACCCCCGCGGCACGGCCCCCGGGCCGGGCCCGGACCCCACCCCCGAGCCGGGGCGGGGCCCGGGCCCGGCCTTCCGTCATATGGGGGTATTTTCCGTAAAACTCCGCGCGTGGCGGGGACGGCGGCCCCTCTCCCGGGGGACCCCGGGGTTCTGATGGTGCTTCACG
Organism: Streptomyces boetiae; assembly: GCF_031845405.1. Lineage (NCBI taxonomy): Bacteria > Bacillati > Actinomycetota > Actinomycetes > Kitasatosporales > Streptomycetaceae > Streptomyces > Streptomyces boetiae. The sequence goes on along the minus strand of NZ_JAVREN010000014.1, from coordinate 73,935 downwards.
CGACCCCCCGCGTCCCGAGGAGGCACCCCGATGCGATCCCGCTTCCGACGCCTGGCCGGCCCGCTGGGCCCCGCCCTGGCCCTGGTCCTGGCGGCCACGGCCTGCGGCGGCGGCGGTGGCGACGGCGGGGGTGGCGGCGACGGCATCGTCCGCGCCTCCTGGGGCGACCCCCAGCACCCGCTGGAGCCCGCCAACACCAACGAGGTGCAGGGCGGCAAGGTCCTCGACATGATCTTCCGCGGCCTCAAGCGCTACGACCCGGAGACCGGCGAGGCCGAGAACGCCATGGCCGAGTCCATCGAGACCGAGGACCAGCAGAACTTCACCGTCACCATCGAGGACGGCTGGACCTTCCACGACGGCACCCCCGTCACCGCCCAGTCCTACGTCGACGCCTGGAACTACGGCGCCCACCTCGACAACGCCCAGATCGGCAGCTACTTCTTCCAGTTCATCGACGGCTACGCCGAGGTCCACCCCGACGAGGAGAACGCGAGCGCCACCGCCGACACCCTCAGCGGCCTGCGCGTGGTGGACGAGCGCACCTTCACCGTCCGCCTCAGCGAGCCCTTCTCGCTGTGGCCCGAGACGCTGGGCTACGCCGCCTACGCGCCGCTGCCCCGGGCGTTCTTCGACAACCACGACGCCTGGCTGGAGAAGCCCGTCGGCAACGGCCCCTACCGCGTGGACTCCTACCGGCGCAGCCAGAGCATGAACCTGGTGCGCTACGGCGAGTACGCCGGGGACGACCGCGCCCGCAACAACGGCGTGGAGCTGCGGGTCTACACCGACAACAACACCGCCTACACCGACCTCCAGGCCGGCAACCTCGACGTCATCGACGACGTCCCCGCCTCCCAGCTGGGCAACGCCGAGGCCGACCTGGGCGACCGCTACATCAACCAGCCCGCCGGCATCCTCCAGACCGTCGCCTTCCCCCTCTACGACCGGGACTGGCAGGGCGAGGACGGCCGCAAGCTGCGCCAGGGCCTGTCCATGGCCATCAACCGCGAGGAGATCACCTCCCGCATCTACCACGACACCCGCACCCCGGCCTCGGACTTCACCTCCCCGGTGCTCGGCGAGGCCGGCGGCTACCGACGCGGCCTGTGCGGCGAGGCCTGCGAGTACGACCCCGAGCGCGCCCGGGAGCTGATCGAGGAGGCCGGCGGCCTGCCCGGCGGCCGGGTCACCATCACCTCGAACGTCGACACCGGCTCCCACCGCCAGTGGATGGACGCCGTCTGCAACAGCATCAACAACGCCCTGGACGACACCGGCGCCTGCACCGTCAACCCGGTGCCGACCTTCGCGGACTTCCGCAACAAGATCACCAACCGGGAGATGACCGGCATGTTCCGGGCCGGCTGGCAGATGGACTACCCCCTCATCCAGAACTTCCTCCAGCCGCTCTACTACACCGACGCCTCCTCCAACGACGCGGCCTACAGCAGCGAGGAATTCGACGAGCTGGTCGACCGCGCCAACTCCGAGTCCCAGGAGGAGGACGCGATCCGCCTCTTCCAGGACGCCGAGGAGGTCCTGGCCCACGACCTGCCCAACATCCCGCTGTGGTACCAGAACGGCACCGCGGGCCACTCCGAGCGGGTCAGCGACGTCAGACTCAACCCCTTCTCCGTGCCCGTCTTCACCGACATCAGGGTCAGCTAGTCCTCATGGGGCGCTACGTCCTGCGACGCCTGCTCCAGATGATCCCGGTCTTCCTCGGTGCGACCTTCCTCATCTTCCTGATGGTCTACGCCCTGGGCGACCCGGTCTCGGCCCTCTTCGGGGACCGCGGCCCCGACCCGGCCACCGCCGCCGCGCTGCGCGAGGAGTTCCACCTCGATCAGCCCGTGTGGCGGCAGTACCTGCTCTACATGCGGGACATCCTCAGCGGCGACTTCGGCACCGCCTTCAACGGGGAGCCGGTCACCGCGCTGATGGAGCGGGCGTTCCCGATCAGCTTCCGCCTGATGCTGGTCGCGCTCGTGCTGGAGATGATCCTGGGCATCGCCCTGGGCGTCGTCACCGGCCTGCGCCGCGGGCGCGGCCTGGACACCTCCGTGCTGCTGCTCACCCTGGTGGTCATCGCCATCCCCACCTTCGTGCTCGGCACCACCGCCCAGTACTTCCTCGGCGTGGAGCTGGGCTGGATCGACCCGGCCGTCAGCCCCGACCCGCGGCTGGACGAACTCCTCGTCCCCGGCCTGATCCTGAGCCTGGTCTCCCTGGCCTACGTCACCCGCCTGACCCGGACCTCCATCGCGGAGAACGCCCGCGCCGACTACATCCGCACCGCCGTCGCCAAGGGCCTGCCGCGCCGCCGGATCGTCGTCCGCCACCTGCTGCGCAATTCCCTCATCCCCGTCGTCACCTACCTGGGCACCGACATCGGCACGCTGATGGCCGGGGCCATCGTCACCGAGCGGATCTTCAACATCCAGGGCGTGGGCTACCAGCTCTTCCAGGGCATCCTGCGGCAGAACTCGCCCACGGTGGTGGGCTTCGTCGTCGTCCTGGTGCTGATCTACCTCCTGGCCAACCTGCTCGTGGACCTGCTCTACGCCGTGCTCGACCCGAGGATCCGCTATGCCTGACCCCTCCCCGCGGCAGCCGCCCCCGATGGAGGCCCAGGAGGACGCCGTCGCGAAGGGCCTCACCGCCGGCGGTACCGTGCCCGAGCCCGGCGCCCCGCGCGGCCTGTGGTCGGACGCCTGGCACGACCTGCGGCGCAACCCCGTCTTCGTGGTCTCCGCGCTGCTGATCGTCTTCCTGGTGCTGATCGCGCTGTGGCCCGGCCTCATCGCGGGCCAGGATCCGCAGCGCTGCCAGCTCGGGCGTTCGCTGGAGGGCCCGGACTCCGGGCACTGGTTCGGCTTCGACACCCAGGGCTGCGACGTCTACACCCGGACCGTGCACGGGGCGCGGGCCTCGATCGCGGTGGGGCTGGTGGCCACGCTGGGCGTCGCGCTGGTGGGCGCGGTGACGGGCGCCCTGGCCGGCTTCTTCGGCGGCGTCCTGGACACGCTGCTCTCCCGGGTCACCGACGTGTTCTTCGGCATCCCGATGGTGCTGGGCGCCATCGTCTTCCTGTCCATGATCACCCTCACCGGCATCTGGCCGGTGGTGCTGGTCATCGCCGCCCTCGGCTGGCCGCCCGTCGCCCGCGTCACCCGGGGCGCGGTGATCACCGCCAAGCAGCACGACTACGTGGCGGCGGCCCGCGCGCTGGGGGCGGGCAACGCCCGGCTGCTGCTGCGGCACGTGCTGCCGAACGCCGTGGCGCCGGTGATCGTGATGGCGACCATCATGCTGGGCACCTTCATCGCGCTGGAGGCCACGCTCAGCTACCTCGGCGTGGGCCTGCGCCCGCCGACGGTGTCCTGGGGCGTGGACATCTCGGCCGCCTCGGACGGGATGCAGTTCCGCAACGCCCCGCACATCCTGCTCTATCCGGCCGCCGCGCTCAGCCTGACGGTGCTGGCGTTCATCATGCTCGGCGACGCGGTGCGCGACGCCCTGGACCCGAAGCTCCGCTGAGCCCGCCACGAGCCCGAGCCCCCGGCCACTCAAGGAGGAACGCCGCATGCTGCTCGAAGTCCGCGACCTGCGGGTGGAGTTCGCCACCCGCGAGGGGGTGGCCCGCGCGGTGAACGGCGTCAGCTACTCCGTGGACGCGGGCGAGACGCTGGCCGTGCTGGGGGAGTCGGGCTCGGGGAAGTCGGTCACGGCGCAGGCGGTGATGGGCATCCTCGACGCGCCGCCGGGGCGGATCGCCGGGGGCCAGATCCTCTTCCAGGGGCGCGACCTGCTGACGCTGGGGCGGGAGGAGCGGCGGCGCATCCGGGGGGAGCGGATGGCGATGATCTTCCAGGACGCGCTTTCGGCGCTGAATCCGGTGCTGTCGGTGGGGTTTCAGTTGGGGGAGATGTTCCGGGTGCATCGGGGGGTGTCGCGTCGGGAGGCGCGGGCGCGGGCCGTTGAGTTGATGGACCGGGTGCGGATTCCGGCGGCGAGGGAGCGGGTGAATGACTATCCGCATCAGTTTTCTGGGGGTATGCGGCAGCGGATCATGATCGCGATGGCGCTGGCTCTGGAGCCGGATCTGATCATCGCGGACGAGCCGACGACGGCTTTGGATGTGACGGTGCAGGCTCAGGTGATGGATCTGCTGGCGGAGTTGCAGCGTGAGTTCCGGATGGGTCTGATCCTGATCACGCACGATCTGGGTGTGGTGGCGGATGTGGCGGACCGGATCGCGGTGATGTACGCGGGGCGGATCGTGGAGACGGCTCCGGTGAAGGAGCTGTACGCGCGCCCCGCCCATCCCTATACGCGGGGTCTGCTGGACTCGATCCCGCGGCTGGATCACAAGGGGCGGGAGCTGTACGCGATCAAGGGCCTGCCGCCCAGCCTGACCGCCATCCCCTCCGGCTGCCCCTTCAACCCCCGCTGCCCGCAGGCCAGGGACGTGTGCCGCAGCGATCCGCGTCCCCCGCTCTACGAGGTCGAGGGCGAGGCCGGGCGTTCGAGCGCCTGTCACTTCTGGGAGGAGACCGTCCGTGGCTGAGCCGATCCTCCAGGTGCGCGACCTGGTCAAGCACTTCCCCCTCACCCACGGCCTGCTGCTGCGCCGCCGGGTCGGGGCCGTGCGGGCGGTGGACGGGGTCTCCTTCGACCTGCGTCCGGGCGAGACCCTGGGCATCGTCGGGGAGTCGGGCTGCGGCAAGTCCACCGTGGCGAAGCTGCTGATGGCCCTGGAGCGGCCGACGGCCGGGCAGATCCTCTACAAGGGCGAGGACATCGCGAAGCTGTCGGGCCGGGCCCTGAAGGCGGTGCGGCGCAATATCCAGATGGTCTTCCAGGACCCCTATACGTCCCTGAATCCGCGGATGACGGTGGGGGACATCGTCGGGGAGCCCTTCGAGATCCACCCCGAGGCGGCGCCGAAGGGCAGCCGCCGGCAGAAGGTCCGCGAGCTGCTGGACGTGGTGGGCCTGAACCCGGAGTACATCAACCGCTATCCGCACCAGTTCTCCGGCGGCCAGCGCCAGCGCATCGGCATCGCCCGCGGCCTGGCGCTGAACCCCGAGATCATCGTGGCGGACGAGCCCGTCTCCGCGCTCGACGTCTCCGTCCAGGCCCAGGTGGTGAATCTCATGGAGCGGCTGCAGGAGGAATTCTCGCTCGCCTATCTGTTCATCGCGCACGACCTGTCGATCGTGCGGCACATCTCCGACCGGATCGCCGTGATGTACCTCGGGCGGATCGTGGAGACGGGCACGGACGAGGAGATCTACGACCACCCGACCCATCCCTATACCCAGGCGCTGCTGTCGGCCGTTCCGGTCCCCGATCCGGAGCTGAGTCACCGGCGCGAGCGCATCATTCTGGCCGGGGACGTGCCCTCCCCGGCCAATCCGCCCTCCGGATGCCGTTTCCGCACCCGCTGCTGGAAGGCGCGGGAGCTGTGCGCGGAGGTGGACCCGCCGCTGGCCGTGCCGATGGAGTTCGCGGGGCTGCCGGGGCCGGGGGCGCACCCCTCGGCCTGTCATTTCGCGGAGGAGAAGCGGCGCGTGGCGCGCATGTGACGGGAACGCCGGCCGCGAGGTGGCCGGGACATGCACCGGGGCGGCGCGGGCCTGATGGCCGCGCCGCCCCGGTCTACGGCACCCGCACGGCCGTACCGCCTCAGTCTGGGCCGTCCGCATATCGGCGTAGGGTCTGGGACGTTGCCTCCTTGTTAACTGGCGGCGTCATCACTTGTCGGAACATTTCGGTTGGCAGCCGATCGCGTCAAGCGCGTTTGTGCGTCAATCCGCGCAATATCGGCCCGTTAATTGACCGTCATAGGCTTATACCACCGTTATCTCTTGACGGATCGGGCTCCCCTTGCGACAGTCGCGGTCACTTCGCGCATCACACCGCTCGCACCGACACCGCATCGCCCGTCGCACATCGCAACCGCCGGGGGAGACGTGACGACCAGCCAACTTCCGGCCGCCGGGGCCGGTTCGCACGAGGGCAGATCGCCGGGCCGCCTCGTCTGGCTGCGTTTCCGCCGCGACCGGGTGGGCGTCGCCGCCGCCTGCGTGGTGCTCTTCTTCTTTCTGATCGCACTCTGCGCGCCGCTGATCGCCCGGCTCTACGGAAAGGACCCCTACACGCGCTACGGACAGCGCGAGGAGGGCCTGCTCAACGAATTCGGCTATCCCGTGAAGCCGAACGGCGGAATCGACGGAGAATTCTGGTTCGGGCTGGAACCCTTCATGGGGCGCGATGTCTTCACGCAGCTCCTCTACGGCATCCGCACCTCGCTCGGGATCGCGCTCGCCGCCACCCTGCTGGCCACCGCCACGGCCGTTCTGCTCGGGATCGCGGCCGGATACCTCGGCGGGCGCTGGGACTTCCTCATCAGCCGCTTCACCGACCTGCTGATGGCCTTCCCCAACCAGCTCTTCTTCGTGGCCTTCCTGCCCATCGTGGCCACGCTGTTCGTCGATCCGCGCGAGGAGACGCCGACCTGGGTGCGGGTGGCCTCCGTCGTCGTGGTCCTGTGGGCGCTGGGCTGGATGGGCCTGGCCCGCATCCTGCGCGGCGTCACCCTGGCCCTGCGCGAGCGGGAGTTCGTCGAGGCGGCCCGGGTCAGCGGCGCCTCGCCCTGGCGGATCATCCGCAGGGAGCTGCTGCCCAACGTGGTCTCGCCCGTGCTCGTCCAGGCCACGTACATGCTGCCCAACTTCGTGACCACCGCCGCCGCCCTGTCCTTTCTCGGCGTCGGCCTGGTCGAGCCGACCCCGGACTGGGGGCGGATGTTCGCCATCGGCGCCGAGGTCCACCGCGCCGACATCACCTACATGTTCTTCCCCGGCGTCTCGATGGTGATCTTCGTCGTCGCCTTCAACCTGCTCGGGGACTCGGTCCGGGACGCCTACGACCCCAAGGCGGACCGCTGAGCGCCACCCCGGGGCAGGCCGCACCCGCGGCCGCGGCACGTGAGACGCGCACGTGACAGGGAAGGGACGGGTGACAGGGACGATGAGCGGACGATCACCGCGAGCGGCCCGCCGCGCCGGGGCGGCCCTCGCGCTCGCCGGGGCGCTGCTGCTGGGCGCGTGCAGCAGCGGGGGCGGCGGGGGAGACGGCGAGGGCGGCGCGCCGCCGGCCGCGGAGGGCCTGGACACCATCCCCTTCGCGGACGAGGCGGCCTCCACCGGCCCGGCGGACCCGGTCCCCGGCGCCGAGCCGGGCGGAACGATCCGCGTGCTCCAGGCGGCCAGCCCCGCGCACCTGGACCCCGCGCAGATCTACGTCTCCTCGCAGTCCACGATCGCCCGCCTCTTCCACCGGGGCCTGACCAGCGTCCGGCTGGACGCCGAGGGCGACTACGCCGTGGTCGGGGACCTGGCCACCGACTCGGGCCGGATGTCCGAGGGCGGGCGGACGTGGACGTTCACGCTGAAAGAGGACCTCTACTTCGAGGACGGCAGCCCGATCACCTCCGCCGACATCCGGCACACGGTGGAGCGGACGTTCGCGGACTTCGTCACCAACGGCCCCACCTACCTCCAGCAGTGGCTGGCCGACGACACCGACTACCGCGGGCTGCTGCCCGGCGGCCCCTACGAGGGGGCGCACCTGCCCGACTCGGTGCTGGAGACCCCCGACGAGCGGACCGTCGTCCTCCACTTCCCGGCCCCGCGGCCCGACCTGCCCTACGCGCTGGCGATGACGGGCTACGCGGTGGTCTCCGAGGAGGGCGACACCCGCGAAGGCTACGACCGCGAGCCGCTGGCCTCCGGGCCCTACCGGATCGAGGAGTTCCGCCCCGACCGGTCCATGACCCTGGTCCGCAACGACTACTGGGACCCGGCGACCGACCCCGCCCGCACCGCCTACCCCGACCGCTGGGAGATCACCTTCGGCATCGAGGACCCCGCCTCCACCGCCCGCCTGATGGCCGACAACGGCGACGACCGGTACGCGATCTCGTTCAACAACGGCGTCGACCCCGCCAACGCCCCGGCCGTCTCCTCCGAGGAGCGCTACCGCGAGCGCCTGGTCTCCGGCTACCAGCCCTACGTGGCGGCCCTGGCCATCAACACCCAGCGCGTGACGGACGTTCGCGTGCGCCGGGCCATCGCCCACGCCCTGCCCCTGAGCGGCATCCTCCAGGCGTACGGGGGCGCCTTCGGCGGCGAGCTGACCGGCGGCCAGATCAGCCCCCTGCTGCCCGGCTTCCAGCCCGGGTACGACCCCTACGGGCTGGTGGAGAACGACCGGGGCGACCCCGAGCGGGCGCGCGAGCTGCTGGAGGAGGCCGGCGCGGTCGGCCAGGAGCTGAACTTCGTCCACCACACCGGCACCGAGGACGCCCGTGCCGCCGTGGTCATCGAAGGGGCGCTGGAGGAGGCCGGCTTCGAGGTCAACCGCCGCGAGGTCGCCGAGGCCACCTACTACGACGAGATCGGCCCGGTGGACAACGGCTACGACATCTACCGCGCCAACTGGGGCCACGACTGGCTCTCCGCCTCCACCGTGATCCCGCCCCTCTTCGACGGCCGCCTGATCTTCGACGACGGCAACAACTACGCCCGCCTGGACGACGAGGAGGTCAACGCCGAGATCGACCGCATCTCCGCCCTCACCGACCAGGCCGAGGCCGCGCGGGAGTGGTTCGAGCTCAGCCGCACCATCCTGGAGGAGCACGCGGCGATGATCCCCCTCTTCGCCTACCGGCAGAACATCCTGCACGGCTCGCTGGTCGGCGGGGCCGTCTTCAACAACGACCTGGGCACGGTGGACATGAACCGGCTCCACGTGATCCAGGAGTAGCGGCCGATGCTCCGCTTCCTCGTGCGGCGCACGCTCGGCGCCCTCGCGATCCTGCTGATCATCAGCGCCCTGACGTTCTTCCTCTTCTACGCCATCCCGCGCAACCCCGCGCTGCTCTCCTGCGGGCGCACCTGCACCCCCGAGCAACTGGCCGTCGTGGAGCGGAACCTGGGCCTGGACGACCCCGTGCCCCAGCAGTACGCGGCCTACCTGGCCGGGATCCTCGCCGGGCGCGACTTCCCGGCCGGGCACTGCCCCGCGCCCTGCCTCGGCTTCTCCTTCGCCGACAACAGGCCCGTCCTGGACACCATCCTCGACCGGCTGCCCACCACGGTCTCGCTGACCGTGGGCGGCGCGGCCGTCTTCCTCACCCTCGGCCTGGCCCTGGGCATGCTCGCCGCCTGGCGCCGTGGCACCTGGGTGGACAAGACGATGAGCTCCGCCTCGCTGGTGCTGGGCTCCCTGCAGATCTACTTCCTCGGGCCGCTGGCCATGGCCGTTCTCGTGCACAACCTCGGAGTCCTGGAGCAGCCCGAGTACGTGCCCCTCACCGAGGACCCGGCCGGCTGGTTCCAGGGGCTGCTGCTGCCCTGGCTGGTGCTGGCCACGATCTTCACCGCCAACTACACCCGCATGGCGCGGGCCGGGCTGGTCGAGCAGCTCCAGGAGGACCACGTGCGCACCGCCCGCGCCAAGGGCATGTCCGGGGCCACGGTCTTCTTCCGGCACGCCTGGCGCGGCTCGCTGATCCCCGTCGTCACGATCTTCGGCATCGACCTCGGCTCGCTCTTCGGCGGCGCCATGATCACGGAGGCCACCTTCTCCCTCCCCGGGCTCGGCAGGCTGGCCGTCGGCTCCGTGATCCGCTCCGACCTGCCGATGCTGATGGGCGTGATGCTCTTCGCCGCGGCGGTGATCGTCCTGTGCAACATCCTCGTCGACGCCTGCTACGCGCTGATCGACCCGCGCGTGCGGGCGGCCTAGGAGCGGCCCGTGAGCCCCGAACCACCCCCTCCCCTCCTCTCGGTGCGGGACCTGCGCGTGCACTTCCCCACCGAGGACGGCCTGGTGAAGGCCGTGGACGGCCTGTCCTTCGACCTCGCCCGCGGCCGGACCCTGGGCGTCGTCGGGGAGTCCGGCTCCGGCAAGTCCGTGGCCACCCAGGCCGTTCTGGGCCTGCACAGCCCCGCCAGGACCCGCGTCGGCGGCGAGGTGCGCTTCGAGGGCGAGGAGCTGATCGGCGCCCCCGAACGCCGGCTGGCGCGGCTGCGCGGCAACCGGATCGCAGTCGTCTTCCAGGACCCTCTCACCGCGCTCTCGCCGTACCACACCGTGGGCCGGCAGATCGCGGAGCCGTACCGCAGGCACCGGGGCGCCTCCCGCCGCGAGGCCCGCGAGCGCGCCGTGGAGATGCTCGCCCGGGTCGGCATCCCCCGGCCCCGCAGCCGGCACGACGACTACCCGCACCAGTTCTCCGGCGGAATGCGCCAGCGGGTGATGATCGCCATGGCCCTGGTCTGCGCGCCCGACCTGCTGATCGCGGACGAGCCCACCACCGCGCTCGACGTCACCGTGCAGGCGCAGATCCTCGACCTGCTGATGGAACTGCGCGAGGAGTCCGGCTCCGCGATCGTCCTCATCACCCACGACCTGGGCGTGGTCTCCGGCTTCGCCGACGAGGTGCTGGTGATGTACGCCGGGCGTGCCGCCGAGCACGGCACCGCGCGCGAGGTCCTGGGCCGCCCCCGGCACCCGTACACCTGGGGCCTGCTGACCTCGATGCCGCGCCTGTCCGCCGAGGCCGGCCGGGACCTGGTGCCCATCCCCGGCGCTCCGCCCAGCCTGATCCACCCGCCGCCGGGCTGCGCGTTCCGCCCTCGCTGCGCCTACCCGAAGGAGGTGAGCGGGCCGCTGGAGTGCGCCCGCGACCGGCCCGAGGCGCCGCCCGGCCACGGCCCGGCCTGCCACCTGGAACCCGCGCGGGCCGAGGCCCTGTTCGCCGAGCGCGTCCTGCCCCGGTTGACCGGGCGGCCGTGAATGCCCCACCCCCGAGGGACCGCGGGCGAAGAACGATGCCGGCACCGAGGCGAGGAGCGCCGATGAGCACGCCGGAGCCGGACGGGCCGCTGCTGAGCGCGTCCGGGCTGACCAAGCACTTCCCGCAGCGCGGCGGCCTCCCCTTCCGCCGCGCCGCCGGGGCGGTCCGGGCCGTGGACGGCCTGGACCTGACCGTGCGCGCCGGGGAGAGCGTCGGCCTGGTCGGGGAGTCCGGCTGCGGCAAGTCCACCACCGGGCGCCTGCTGGCCCGGCTCCTGGAGCCGACCGCGGGCACCGTCACCTACCGGGGCCGGGACATCACCCACGCCGGCCGGCGCCAACTGGCGTCCGTGCGCCCCGAGATCCAGATGATCTTCCAGGACCCCTACGCCTCCCTCAACCCCCGGCAGACCGTGGGCGCCATCGTCCGCGCCCCGCTGGAGATCCACGGCATCCGCCCGCCCGGCGGCCGGGAGGCCCGCGTCCGCGAGCTGCTGGAGACCGTGGGCCTCAACCCCGAGCACTACAACCGCTTCCCCCACGAGTTCTCCGGGGGCCAGCGCCAGCGCGTCGGGGTCGCCAGGGCGCTGGCCCTGAACCCCCGGCTGATCATCGCGGACGAGCCGGTCTCCGCGCTGGACGTCTCCATCCAGGCCCAGGTCGTCAACCTCCTGCAACGGGTGCGCCGCGAGCGGGGGATCGCGTTCCTCTTCATCGCGCACGACCTCGCCGTGGTGCGGCATTTCTCACAGCGGATCGCCGTCATGTACCTCGGGAAGATCGTCGAGGCGGGCGACCGGGCCGCGATCTACGAACGCCCGCGCCACCCCTACACCCACGCCCTGCTCTCCGCCGTACCCGAGCCGGGGCTCTTCCCCGGGGGCGCCTCCGGGCCGGAACCGGGGGACCCGGAAGGGGCCCCGCAGGGGGCGCGCACCACCCCGCGCGCGAGCCGGCGCATCCGCCTGACCGGGGACGTTCCCTCTCCGGCGGACCCGCCCTCGGGGTGCCGCTTCCGCACCCGCTGCTGGAAGGCCGCCGACCTGTGCGCCGCCGAGGAGCCCCCGCTGACCCGGCTGGAGGGGAACGCTCCCGGGCACCTGACTGCCTGTCACTTCCCCGTACGGCGCCCGCCGTTCACCTCGTGAGCCGGGGGGCGTGCGCCCCTTCTCTGCTCCTGTGCACCGAGGCATGTCCGCCCCGTTGATCGTTATGATCCCAAGCGCATGGTGGGTAGGTAACTTCCAGGAAGGGAAGGGACTCCCGGCCTGCCCTGAAACGGGCACGACTTCGTCATGGAGGTGATCCTGGGTGGCGCTCGAGGTCTCCGCGGTCCTGCTGCTTGCGGTCATTGTCGTTCTGCTGGTCAGGAGGGCCGGGCTGAACGTGATGCACGCCATCGTCTGCGTGCTCCTGGGGTTCTATCTCGCCAGCTCGAACATGGCCCCCACGATCGACGGCTTCTCCTCCAGCATCGCGGACATGATCAACGAGTTGAGCTTCTAGCCGGGCGGGCCGCGGGCCCGGCCACGCTCTAGGCTCGGCCCCATGAGTCCCGCACCCCCGGGCGTGCTGCTGGTGCACGCGCACCCCGACGACGAGTCGATCGGAAACGGCGTGACGATGGCGGCGTGCGTGCGCGCGGGCGTGCGCGTGACGCTGGTCACCTGCACGCTCGGCGAGGAGGGCGAGGTCATCCCGCCCGCCCTCGCGCACCTCGCCGCCGGCCGGGACGACGCGCTCGGGCCGCACCGCGCGCGGGAGCTGGCCGCGGCCCTGCGCGCGCTGGGCGTCACCGACCACCGCTACCTGGGCGGGACCGGCCGCTGGCGCGACTCCGGGATGCGCGGGCTGCCCTCCAACGACCACCCCGACGCCTTCTGCCGCGCCGACCCCGAGGAGGCCGCCGCCGCGCTGGCCGAGGTGATCGCCGAGGCGCGCCCCGCGGTCCTGATCACCTACACCCCCGACGGCGGGTACGGGCACCCCGACCACGTCCAGGCCCACCGCGCGGCCATGCGGGCCGTGGCCCTCGCCACCCCCCGCCACCGTGTGCGCCGCGTGCTGTGGAACTGCCTGCCCCGCGCCGGAGCCGAGTCCCGGCTCGCGGCCCTGCGCGCCGCCGGGACCGGGCCGTTCCCCGCCGTCGCCGGGCCCGGGGACCTGCCGGGACTGGTGCCCGACGGGGACGTGGCCCTGGCCGTTCCCGGCGGCGCGGCCGAGGTGGCGGCCAAGGCGGCGGCGATGGCCGCGCACGCCACCCAGCTCACCGTCGCCGGGGACGCCTTCGCGCTGTCCAACGGGCTGGCGCAGCCGCTGTGGGAGACCGAGTACTACCTGCTGGGCGAGGGCGAGCCGGTGCCGCAGGGCGCGCGGGACGTCCTGGCCGGGCTCGCGGAGGAGGCGCGATGAGGTTCGTGGCGTACGTGGGGCTCGGGCTGCTCGGCGTCCTGGCCGGGGTGGCGGGATCGCTGGTGCAGGGCGGGTGGTTCCCGCTCGGGCTGCTGCTCGCGCTGGGGGGCGCGGGGGGGCTCTTCTGGGGTGGTGCGCTGCTGACGCGCACCCGCGTGGGCGCCGCCGCTCCCGCCGGCGGCTGGTCCGTCGCCGTGCTGGCCCTGACGGTGACCCGGCCGCAGGGCGACTTCATCTTCGCGGCGGGGGCGAGCAGTTACCTGTTCCTGCTGGGGGGCATGGCGATCGCGGTGGCCTGCGGGACGCTGGCGCCCACGGAACGGCCGATGTTCGCCCTGCCCGAGTCGCGGCCCCGGTCCGGCGCGGGGGCCTGAGGGGTCGCCCTCGCGGCGTTCCGGCGGGGGCCGGTCAACGCCCTTGGCACACGCGGGAACGTCCCCGCGGCGGCCTGTGCGCGTCGGCCATGTGGCGATCTCGTGGTCGGGACGTGGCGGCCTCCGCGCCCCAGTATGGTGGGCCCAACCGCCCGGTCCCGGTCCGCCTGCGGGAGAAGCCGGTAAGCCAACGGGAGACCCTGCCTTGAGTCGTGACACTGACAATCCGCCGCCCGGAGCGCCCGGCCGGCGGGAGCCGCAGCGCAGCGAGGGGGACGCCGCCCTCCCGCGAGCGCCGCGAGCCGAGGAGAAGACCGAGACCACGCTGACGACCCGCGCCCGGATCACCATCCCGGGCTCCCGGCCCATTCCGCCCATCGTCGTGCGCGAGACGGTCAGCGGCGAGCCGGCCGCCCCCGCGGCCCCCGCTCCCGTGGCGGTCCCGGAGCGGCCCGGGGGAGCGACGGAGGGCGGCGACGCGGCGGACGGCGGCGAGGAGAAGCGCTCCAGCTCCTGGTTCGAACCCCGCAAACGCCCCGCCCCCCGCCCCGACGGCCTCCCCCGCCCGGCCCCCTTCGACGGCACGCCCCCCTCGGGGACCCCGGCGCACGGCCCCGGCGGCACGCCCCCTTCGGGGACCCCGGCCTCGGGCCGCCCCGGTTTCGGGGACACGTCGGCCTTCGGCGGTCCCGGCGGAGCCGGGAGCACCCCTCCTTCGGGAACCCCGGCCTTCGGCGGTGCCGGGTACGGGGACACGTCGCCCTTCGGTCCGTCCTCGGGCAGTCCCGGCGCAGCCGCCTCCGGCGGAGCCGGCGGTACGCCCGCCTTCGGCGGTTCCGGCCGGCCCGGGTCCGGTGGCCTGGGCTTCGATGGCACGCCCGCGTCGGGCACGCCTGCCTTGGGCGCTACCGGCGGAGCCGGGGGCACACCCCCTTCGGGGACTCCGGCCTTCGGCGGTTCCGGCTTCGCGGACACCTCGGGTTTCGATCCGTCCTCCGGCGGTTCCGGCCGGCCCGGGTCCGGTGGCCTGGGCTTCGATGGCACGCCCGCGTCCGGTACCCCCGCCTTCCGCGGTCCCGGCGGAGCCGGCGGCACGCCCCCTTCGGGGACGCCCGCCTTCGACGGTTCCAGGTTCGGGGACACGTCGTCCTTCGGCGCGTCCGCCTCCGGCGGTTCGGGCGCAGCCGCCTTCGGCGGAGCCGCCGGTACTCCCGCCTCCGGGACGCCCGCCTTCGACGGTTCCGGCGGAGCCGGTCGCGCAGCCGGTGACACGTCGGCGTTCGACGGTCCCGGCGGAGCCGGTCGCGGAGCCGGTGGACGGGCGGGCGACGCCGCAGGGGGCGCGTCCGCGACGGTCGTTCCCGGGTTCGGGGACACCCCCGCGAGCGGGAGCCCGGCCTTCGGCACGCCCGTGCCGGGCGTGCCCGCGCCGTGGCCCGGGCCCGTCGGGGAGGGGGCGCTGCCGCCAAGGCCGGTGGGGCCCACCACCGGGCCGGCCACCGGCGAGATGCCCGGCGGCCGGGGCGCGGACAGCTCCCCCGAGGCCGGCTGGGGCAGCGCCCCCGCGCCCGCGCCCGGCCGCGCCTCCCTCGCCGGCCTGGCCGGCGGCCCGCGCCTGGCCGACCTTCCCGAGGACCCGGCCGCGGCCACCATGGACCTCGGCGGGCCCTTCCCGCCCGCGCCCCCGCCCGAGCTGACCGGCACCGGGCCGATGGCGGCGCTCACCGACCCGTTCACCACCGGCGCCCTGCCCCGGGTGGCCGCCGCCGAGTCCGCCCCCGACGAGGGCCCCGACACCGGCGCGCTCCCCAAGGCCACCGAGGCGACGGGCCCGGCCGTTCCCCCGCCCGGCCCGCGCCCGCCCGCCGTGGTCGGGCGGCACGAGGCCGAGCGGGCGGCCGAGGAGGCGGAGAAGGCAGAACAGGCGGCCCCGGCCGAGGAGGAGAAACGGCCCGCCCCCGCGCCCAAGGCCGCCCCCCGCCGCTCCTCCCGGCGCCTGCGCCTCCTCGCCGTCTGCGTCGTGGGCGTGGCCGTCGTCGCCTACGGTGCCGGCCTCTTCCTCAGCCCCGAGGACGTTCCCAAGGGAACGACCGTCCTGGGCGTGGACATCGGCGGCCTCAGCTCGCAGGACGCCCGCAGCCGCCTGGATACCGCGCTGGAGCGGGCGAACAACGACCCGCTGACGCTGATCCTCGGCGACCGCGAGGTGCAGCTCGCCCCGGACGTGGCCGGGCTGTCCGTGGACACCGAGGCCACCGTGCGCGCCTCCTCCGGCCAGGACTACAACCCCGTGGCCGTGATCGGCTCCCTCTTCGGCGCCGAGCGCACCGAGGAGGCCGTCTTCGCGGTGGACCGCGAGAAGCTGACCGTGGCCCTGCGCGACGTGGCCGGGGGCGAGGCCGGGGCGGCCGGGCCCGTGGACGGCACCGTGGTCTTCGAGAGCGGCCAGGCCATCGGGCGGCTCGGGGAGCCCGGCACCGCCGTGGACATCGAGGCCGCGGCCGACGCGGTGGAGCGCGCCTTCCGCGACCGCGCCGCCACCGGCCGCAACCCGGCCGTCGAACTCCCCATGACCACCCAGGAGCCGTTGATCGGCGCCGACGAGGTGGAGCGCGCGCTCATGGAGTTCGGAGAGCCCGCCATGTCCGGCTTCCTCTGGCTGGTTGCGGGCAACGCCGAGGTGCCGTTCAGCCCGGACACCCTGAGCCGGCTGCTGACGATGGTGCCGAGCGAGAGCGGCACCCTCCAGCCGGTGATGGACCTGGAGGGCCTGGCGGCGGCCTACGGCGGGGCGTTCGACGGCGTGGTGATCGACGGCGGCGCCGGGCAGGTCCCCATGCAGCCCGAGCACGCCGCCGCCGCGATGATCGAGGCCCTGCGCGAGACCGCGACCGTGGACGGCGGCGTGGGCCGCCGCGAGGCCGTGGTCGACAGCGCGGTCGGGCCGTAGCCCCGAGGGGCGGAAGGACACCGGCCCGCGCCGGGGGCGTTGACCGACGAACGCTCCCGGCGCGCGCCGCCGTTCAGCCGCCCGCCCCAGGGGCCACCCGGTAGTGGTAGCGGTGGTGGGCCGCGAAGCCGAGGGAGGCGTACAGGGCCCGGGCGGGGTCGTTGTCCGCTTCCACCTGGAGGTGCGCGGTCTCGGCGCCCTCGGCCAGCGCCGCCCGGGCCAGCGCGGCGAGCACCGCCGTGCCCAGGCCCTCGCGCCGCCGCCCCGGGTCCACCCGCATCGCGCTCAGGCCCGCGAACCTGCCGTCCACCACGCACCGGCCCACCGCCGCGGGCGCGCCCTCCCCGCCCGGGACGAGCGCGAACAGCGTCGCCGGCCCCCCGGCCAGCACCTTCCGCGCGGCCTCCGGGGCCTCGCCGGCCCGCGGCCAGCCGCGCAGCCACTCCCCGTCCGGCTCGCGCAGCAGCCGCACCTCCGCGGCCGGCCCCTCGGCCCCGAGCCCGGCCAGGGGCGCGAGCGGCGCCACCTGCACCACGGCGTGTGCCTCGGGCGCCCAGCCGCGCGCCGCCGCCTCGCGTTCCGCCGCCGAGCCCTCCACGACGTGCAGCAGCGCGGGCAGGCCGCGGGCGGCGTACCAGGCGGCGATCCGCTCCAGGTCGGGCAGGTCGCGGCCCACGGGCAGCGCGGAGTTGGCCCGCCGGGTCCAGCCCCCGGCGGCCCGCGCCAGCCAGCCGCCGATCCGCTCGGCCTCGGGGGCGGGCCAGGACCGCGCCCCGGCGGCGGTGAGTTCGGCAACGCCCGCGGCGGGCCCCGGCGGCACGACCTTCCCCGCGACCAGGCCGGACTCCGAGAGCCGCGCCACCCGCCCGTCGCGCCGCAGGACCACCAGCACCCCGCCGTTCCAGGAACTGAGCAGGCCCACGGTGTCCGTGAACCGCGCCGGGTGCTCGCCCGGGCCGGCCAGCGTCCTGACCGAGACCCGCTTGCCCACGTCGTCCGGCGTGATCCGCACGACGAGATGTCCGCCCGTGGAGAACTGCACGGTTCGATCAGCCCCCTCTTGTTCGCCCAGTGGCCCGCAGCGGCGATACTAGGGCTGAGCATCGCCGACCCCGCGCTCCCGCGCGCCCCAATGGCGGACCGACCGCCCCCATCGAGGAGGACAGACAGCGTGACCTACGTCATCGCGGAGCCTTGCGTCGACCTGAAGGACAAGGCCTGCATCGAGGAGTGCCCTGTCGACTGCATCTACGAGGGCCAGCGCGCCCTCTACATCCACCCCGACGAGTGCGTGGACTGCGGTGCTTGCGAGCCTGTGTGCCCGGTGGAGGCGATCTTCTACGAGGACGACACCCCCGAGGAGTGGAAGGACTACTACAAGGCCAACGTCGAGTTCTTCGACGAGCTGGGCTCGCCGGGCGGGGCCAGCAAGCTGGGCCTGATCGAGCGCGACCACCCCCTGATCGCGGCGCTGCCCCCGCAGAGCCACGACGAGTGACGCGCGTCGCCGTCTCGGCCCGCCTGCCGGTCTTCCCCTGGGACCGTCTGGAGCCGTACAAGTCCGCCGCGGCCGGGCACCCGGACGGGATCGTCGACCTGTCGGTCGGCACCCCCGTCGACCCGGTGCCCGAGCCCGTGCGCCGCGCGCTGGCGGCTGCGGCGGACAGCCCCGGCTACCCCACGGTGTGGGGAACGCCCCGGCTGCGCGAGGCGATCCTCGGCTGGTGCGGGCGCCGCACGGGCGCCCGCGGCCTGGACCACGCCAACGTCCTGCCGGTGATCGGCTCCAAGGAGCTGGTCGCCGGGCTGCCGGCCCAGCTCGGCATCGGGCCGGGCGAGAAGGTGGCGTACCCGGTCCCGGCCTACCCCACCTACGAGGTCGGCGCGCTGCTGGCCGGGGCCGAGCCGGTGCCCTACCGCACGGGCCCCGGGGGCCCCGAGCCGACGGGTCTGGAGAACGTCCCGGGGCTGCGGCTGCTGTGGCTGAACTCCCCGTCCAACCCCACCGGGCGGGTGCTCGGCGTGCCCGAGCTGCGGGCCGTGGTGGCGTGGGCGCGGGAGCGCGGCGTGCTGGTGGTCAGCGACGAGTGCTACCTGGAGCTGGGCTGGGAGGCGGAGCCGGTCTCGGTGCTGCACCCGGAGGTGTGCGGGGGCTCGGCCGAGGGCCTGGTCGCGGTGCACTCCCTCTCCAAGCGGTCCAACCTCGCCGGGTACCGGGCGGCCTTCCTCGCCGGGGACGCGGCGGTGCTGGGCGAGCTGCTCGCGGTGCGCAAGCACGCGGGGTTCATGCTGCCGGCGCCGGTGCAGGCGGCGATGGTGGCGGCGCTGGAGGACGACGCCCACGCGGAGGAGCAGCGCGAGCGGTACGCGGCCCGGCGGGCGGTCCTGCGGGAGGCCCTGCTCGGGCAGGGGTTCAGCCTGCGGCACAGCGAGGCCTCGCTGTACCTGTGGGCCACCCGGGGCGAGCCGTGCTGGGAGACGGTCGGCGGGCTGAGCAAGCAGGGGATCCTCGTGGCGCCGGGGGAGTTCTACGGGCCCGGGGGCGAGGAGTTCGTGCGGGTGGCGCTGACGGCCACCGACGAGCGGATCGCGGCGGCGGTCCGCCGGCTGGCGGCCTGAGCGGCGCCCCGGGAGCGTGAGCGGCGTCCCGGGGCGCCCGCCGCGGCGCGCGGCCCGGGTCAGAGGCTGAGGTTGTTGAGCTGCCGGTCCATGGAGGGCAGCGAGTCCACCAGCGCCTCGGGGGAGGGGCCGTTCTCCGCGACCGTGCGGGAGACGCCGCCGACCAGGTTGCCCGTGGTCCGCGCGGCGCCGGAGCCGGCCTCCTCCACGACGGGGCCCGCGACCGGCATCACGGCCTTGCCGAGGTCGCCGCCCGCCTCCGCGGCCAGCTCGTTGGCGACCCCGACGGAGCCCTCCAGGACCTCGGCGACCCCGTCGCCCTCCAGCGCCGCCAGGCCGCTCGGCCGGGCGCCGTGGGAATCGGCGCTCGCCTGGCCGGCCGCCGCGATCACGGGCGCGGCGCCGGCCGCGAGCAGCAGGGCGGCCCGGGCCATGCGGCGCTTGAGGGGGTGAGACATGATGCTCCTTAGCCTTCGTCGGTTCGGACGCTGTGCCTATCGCTCCGGAGCGCGGGGAGGTTGCGGCTGCCCCGGGTAAAGGATTGGTAATGCGGCCGGATTTCGCGGCGCCCGGGGCGTGCGCGACCGGGAAACGGAAAGGCGTTCTCCGGCGCCGGGGAAAGCGTTTCCGGCCGCGTTTTCCGTGTTTTCCGCGTTTTTCCGGCTTCCCTTCCCGTCACCCGGGGGGCGAATTGCCGCACGGGTGTGCCGGTCGCCGTGGGGCCGGACGGGTTACGCCGCGCGGGCGCGGGAGGCGGCGCTCAGGAGGCGGCGGGGAATACCGACAGGCGCAGCCCCGGCTCCGAACTCGCCACGTTCTCCTCGGACATCCGCTGCCACCCCTCCTGCGAGCGCTCCGCCTCCCAGAGCCGGTCCCCGAGGGTGATCCGCTCGATGCCCAGCTCCGCCGCGTGCGCCATCGCCCAGTGCGCCAGCTCCCAGCCGCGCGCCGTCCGGGCCGCGTCCGCCTCCTCCAGCGGCACGCTCAGGAACTCGCCGTCCGTGACGGCACCGACGTCGGCGCCGAACTGCCGCGCCAGCTCCGCCTCCACCGTTCCCGCGTCGCCCTCGGGCGCCGGGTCCGCCACGGGCGCGGCCTCCTCGTCCCAGGAGCAGGTCAGCGTGGCCCCGGCGCGGCCGGTCAGGGCGGCGGCCAGCAGCGCGGCCTCCTCCTCGTGCCCGGCGTACTCGTCGGGGTAGGCGCTGCGCTGGACGGCCTGCGCGGCCTCGGTCAGCGGCATCGTCTCCCAGCGGGGGACCTCGACCAGCCCGTCGTAGAACGCCCCGGCGGCGTACACCGGGTCGGTGACCTGCTCGGCCGTGCCCCAGCCCATCGAGGGCCGCTGCTGGAAGAGGCCCAGGGAATCCCGGTCGCCGTACCCGAGGTTGCGCAGCGTGGACTCCTGGATCGCCGTGGCCAGGGCGATCGTCACCGCGCGCTCCGGCAGGCCGCGGGCGGAGGCCACGGCCTCGATGGTCGCCGCGTTCGCCGCCTGCTGCGGCTGGAGCGTGTACGCCGCCTCCCCGCCGTCCCGCGCGGCCACCGCGCAGCGGGGCGGGTCCGGGCGCTCCTCGGGCAGGAACCGCAGCACCTGCATCACGAACCAGGCGCCCGCCCCGAGCATCGCGAGCGTGGCGAGCACGACGAACGTGGCCAGGGCGCGGCGCAGCGCGCGGCGGGGCCGCCTGTCGTTCGTCGGCGTCGGTGTCGTCGGCGTCGTCGGCTCGGGCACGCGAAGAGAGTAACGGGTGGGGCGGGGCACCGGACCCGCGAGGGAAGGGGCCCGCGGCTACGGTGAGGCCCATGGAAACCTCCGCCCCGCCCGCGCTCCGCCTCGGCCCCGACGCCGCCGCCCTCACCGCCCGGCTCGTGGACATCCCCTCCGTCAGCGGCGCGGAGGGCCCGCTGGCCGACGCCGTGGAGGCCGCCCTGCGGGAGCTGCCCTGGCTGCGCGTGGACCGCCTCGGGAACAACGTCGTCGCCCGCACCTTCCTGGGCCGCCCCGAGCGGGTGGTGCTCGCCGGGCACCTGGACACCGTGCCGGTGGCGGAGAACCTGCCCTCCCGGCTGGACGCGGACGGGGTGCTGTGGGGCTGCGGCACCTGCGACATGAAGTCGGGCGTCGCGGTCCAGCTGCGGGTGGCGGCCACCGTTCCCGAGCCGAACCGCGACCTGACGTTCGTCTTCTACGACAACGAGGAGGTCGCCGCCCACCTCAACGGCCTGGGCCGGCTGGCCGCGCGTCACCCCGACTGGCTGGCCGGGGACTTCGCCGTCCTCCTCGAGCCCTCGGGCGGCGAGGTGGAGGGCGGCTGCCAGGGCACCCTGCGGATGCTGCTGCGGCTGCCGGGCCGCCGGGCCCACTCGGCGCGCTCGTGGACCGGGGAGAACGCCATCCACGCCGCCGCCCCGGTGCTGGCCCGGCTCGCCGCGTACCGCCCGCGCCGGCCCGTGGTCGACGGCCTGGAGTACCGCGAGGGCCTGAACGCGGTGCGGATCGAGGGGGGCGTGGCCGGGAACGTCATCCCCGACGCCTGCGCCGTGACCGTCAACTACCGCTACGCGCCCGACCGGGACGAGGCCGCGGCCGTCGCCCACGTGCGGGAGGTCTTCGCGGACTGCGGGGTCGCGGAGTTCGTCGTGGACGACCACTCGCCGGCCGCGCTGCCCGGCCTGTCCCACCCGGCGGCGCGGGCGTTCATCGCGGCGGTCGGCGGCGAGCCGCGCGCCAAGTACGGCTGGACGGACGTGGCCCGCTTCAGCGCGCTGGGCGTTCCGGCCGTGAACTACGGCCCCGGCGACCCGAACCTGGCCCACAAGGCGGACGAGCGGGTGAGCGTGGCGGACGTGCTGCGCTGCGAGGAGCGGCTGCGGGCCTGGCTGACCGCGCCGCCCGCCGCGGCCCGGCCGTAGGCTGCACCAGGACGTATCAGGAGGCGGAGTGAGGAGCAGGGCATGAGCGGCGACAGCGACCCGCCGGGGGCGGGCGAGCAGCGGCGCGAGCAGCGCCTGGGCCCGGTGGTGCGCCGGCGCGAGCAGGTGACGCCGGGCACCGCCGACCAGCGGCTCCTGGACACCCGCGGGCCCTCGGACTGGGTGCACGGGGACCCCTGGCGGGTGCTGCGCATCCAGTCGGAATTCGTGGAGGGCTTCGGCGCGCTCGCCGAACTGGGGCCAGCCGTCTGCGTCTTCGGCTCCGCCCGGACCCGGCCCGGCGCGCCGGAGTACGAGCTGAGCCGGCGCATCGGGCGCGGGCTGGCGGAGGCGGGGTTCGCCGTGATCACCGGCGGCGGGCCCGGCGCGATGGAGGCGGCCAACCGCGGCGCGAGCGAGTCGGGCGGCGTCTCGGTGGGCCTGGGCATCGAGCTGCCCTTCGAGCAGGGGCTGAACGAATACGTCGACATAGGGATCAACTTCCGCTACTTCTTCGTGCGGAAGACGATGTTCGTCAAGTACGCGCAGGGCTTCCTGGTGCTGCCGGGGGGCTTCGGCACGCTGGACGAGCTGTTCGAGGCGCTCACGCTGGTGCAGACGAAGAAGGTGACCCGCTTCCCCATCGTGCTGGTCGGCTCCGCGTACTGGGGCGGGCTGGTGGACTGGCTGCGGGACACGGTGGTCGCGGAGGGCAAGGCGGCGCCGGTGGACAGCGACCTGTTCCACGTCACGGACGACCCGGAGGAGGCCATCGCCCTGGTCACCAAGCCCTGACGGCGCTCTGCCCGCGCCCGGCCGGGCCGCGTCAGGCCAGGCCGCGGCGGGCCACGGCCGGGGGGCGGCGGCCGGCGATGGAGGCGACCATGTCGAGCACCTGCCGGGTCTCGGCCACCTCGTGGACCCGGTAGACACGCGCGCCCAGCCAGGCCGAGACGGCGGTCGTGGCCAGCGTTCCCAGCAGCCGCTCCCGGACCGGCAGGTCCAGCGTCTCGCCGACGAAGTCCTTGTTGGACAGCGAGACCAGCACCGGCCAGCCCGTCGCCGCCATCTCGTCCAGCCGTCGCGTGGTCTCCAGCGAGTGCCGGGTGGACTTCCCGAAGTCGTGCCCCGGGTCGATCAGCACCGCGTCCCGGCGCACGCCCAGCCCCACGGCCCGCTCGGCCAGGCCCGTGGTCACGCGCAGAACGTCCGCCATCACGTCCTCGTACGCCACCCGGTGCGGGCGGGTGCGGGGGCGCGCGCCGCCCGCGTGGGTGCACACCAGGCCCACCCCGTGCCGGGCCGCCACCTCGGCCAGCCGTGGGTCGGCCCCGCCCCAGGCGTCGTTCAGCAGGTCGGCCCCGGCCGCGCAGGCCGCCTCCCCGACCTCGTGCCGCCAGGTGTCCACGCTGATCACCACGGAGGGGAAGCGACGGCGCACCTCGGCGACGAAGCCGGCCGTGCGGCGGATCTCCTCGGCCGCGTCCACCTCCGCGCCGGGGCCGGCCTTCACCCCGCCGACGTCGATGATCTGCGCACCCTCGGCCACCGCCCGCTCGACCCGGGCCAGCGCCGCGTCCTCGGCGAAGGTCGCGCCGCGGTCGTAGAACGAGTCGGGCGTGCGGTTGACGATGGCCATGATCACCGGCTCGTCGGGGCCGAACTCCCGGGTCCCCAGGCGCAGCGGGCCCTGCCGGACGCCGCGCTCCCCGCTCGTGTGGCTCCTGTGCCGCTCAGCCAGTCCCATTCGGCGAAGCCTACTGACCGCCCCGGCCGGGGCGGCGCCCGGCACGGGGGTGCGCACACCTCCGGCCCGGCGTGCGGCGCGCGGGCGCTGTCAGTGCGGCGTGCGACCATCGGGAGGTGGACGTGGCCCGGCGGAGGACCGGGCGGAGGGCCCAGGGGAGGCGTGGTGTTCTGGTTTCTGATGGCGGCGATGGTGGTGGTGATCGCCGCGGTCACGCTGGCCGTGCTCGGCAGCGGGGACGGCTCGGGAGGGCCGGCCGCCGGGGGCATGGCCGACGCGGAGCCGGACCGGCTGGCCGACCCGCTGCCCGCCGACCGCCCGGTCGGCCCCGCCGACGTGGTCCGGGTGCGGCTGCCCGTCGCCCCGCGGGGGTACCGGATGGCCGAGGTGGACGACGTGCTGGACCGGCTGGCCGCCGAGCTGGCCGAGCGGGACGCCCGCATCACCGAGCTGGAGACCGCGCTCGCCGGGGCCGGCGCGGGGCTGGCGGCCGGGGGGCCGCCCGGGCCGGGGCGCCCGCCGCTCCCGCCGCGCGAGATCCCGCCCCCGGCGGACGAGGGCTGAGCGGGCTGAGGGCGGGCGGGGAATTCCGCGGCCTTCCGGCTCACTTCCGGCCGCCTTCCCCTCTCCCGCTTCCGCGCGCCTTCCCCTTCCCTTGCGTTCCCTTGCGTTCCCTCGCGGCCTCCTTCCGCTTCCCTTGAGGTCTCCTTCCGCGCGCCTTCCCCGCGCGAGATCCGGGCCTTCCCCGCTGTTCCGGGAGGGCCGCGATTCCCCGTGACGCCGGCGGGACGGTCGGTTACGCGGCGGGGCGCTATCTCCGCACCGATCGGCGGATTGAGTGGTTTTGCGCGTGTGCGTTGCCGAAGGGATACCGCCCAATGTTGGTCATCGGCACGTTCCATGCGGGATAATGACCTGAAGCAATGTGTTCGAGGCCGGTGCCCCCGGTGGTGCCGGGTGCGCCGCCGGCTTCGACGGGCTGGTTCAGGAAGGGGAACGAGCATGGCGGCCATGAAGCCGCGGACGGGCGATGGTCCGCTTGAGGTGACCAAGGAGGGGCGGGGCATCATCATGCGCGTTCCGCTTGAGGGCGGTGGCCGACTCGTCGTCGAGCTCACCCCGGACGAAGCGGTCGCGCTCGACGAGGAGCTGAAGAAGGTGACCGGCTGAGCCGCCGCTCCCCGCGCCGACACACCGGCGCCGCCCCGGACGCGCCCCGGGGCGGCGCCGCTCGCGTTCCGCCCCCCGCGCGGGGCCGCCGCCCCGGCCCGCCCGTCCTAGGCGCGGGCCGCGCAGAGCAGCCCGTCGCCCGCGGGCAGCAGCGCGGGCACCAGGTCCTTGCTCTCCCGGACGGCCCGCAGCAGCTCGCGCAGCCGCCGCACCTCGGTAGGCTGTGCCGCCGAGTCCACCGTCCGCCCGCCGGCGAACACGCCCGCGAAGCAGATCAGCCCGCCGGGCCTCAGAAGCCGCAACGATTCTGCGAGATACTCCAGGCACTCCAGCCGGTCGCCGTCGCAGAACACCAGGTCATAGCCCCCGTCGGCCAGCCGCGGCAGCACGTCCAGCGCGTGGCCGGGGATGAGCCGGGCCCGGTTTCCCGCGAACCCCGCGATCCGGAACGCCTGCCGCGCGAACTGCAGCCGCTCCGGCTCCACGTCCACGGTCGTCAGCACGCCGTCCGGCCGCATGCCCGACAGCAGGTGGATGCCCGAGACCCCCGTGCCGGTGCCGATCTCCACCACCGCCCTGGCCCCCGCCACGGCGGCCAGCAGGCGCAGGGCGTCTCCCGTCCCCGGAGAGACCGGGCGCACCCCGGCGTCGGCGGCCCGCTCGCGGGCCCAGCGGAGCGCCGCCCCCTCGGCGCTCTCGGCGTCCGGTGCGCCGTACGCCTCGGCGAACGCCCAGCTCGTCAGCCGGTTGCCGGTAATCGCCCTCTCCTGTCCCCGTCTGTCACGCGCTTTGAGGGTATCGACTCCGCCGGGGAACAGGGCGCCGGGATGGGACGTTGAATCCCACGGGCGGCGCCCGCAGCGACAGGTGCGCCGTTTCGGGAGCGTCAGGAATGCTTATCCGGAGCTAACGGGCGAGGTGGCTATGGTAGGGACCCGACTGGACACCACCAGAGCCGACAGGGGAGGTGCGGCCACGTCCACCGGCCGGGGGGTGCTGAAGCGGCTCCTCCGGTCCTCCGGCGGGCCGAATTCCGTGACCGAGCACTTGGACGCCGGCGCCCACCAGGCGCGTGCCACCACCGACGAGACTCCCGCTTCCACCTCTGCCCCTGCCGCGACTGTCGCCACGTTCAACGACACCGCCGAGGGCTCCGCCTGGGCCGCGCCCAGCTGGGAGGAGATCGTCAGCACGCACAGCGCGCGCGTCTACCGCCTGGCCTACCGCCTCACGGGCAACCAGCACGACGCCGAGGACCTCACCCAGGAGGTCTTCGTCCGGGTCTTCCGGTCGCTGTCCACGTACACCCCCGGCACCTTCGAGGGCTGGCTCCACCGCATCACGACCAACCTCTTCCTCGACTCGGTGCGCCGCAGGCAGCGCATCCGGTTCGACGCCCTGGCCGAGGACGCCGCCGACCGGCTGCCCAGCCGCGAGCCCACCCCCCAGCAGCACTTCAACGACACCCACTTCGACGCGGACGTGCAGCAGGCGCTGGACACCCTGGCCCCCGACTTCCGCGCCGCCGTGGTCCTGTGCGACATCGAGGGCCTGAGCTACGAGGAGATCGCCGCCACCCTGGGCGTGAAGCTCGGCACCGTCCGCAGCCGCATCCACCGCGGGCGTTCCCACCTGCGCAAGGCGCTGCTGCACCGCTCGCCCCGGGCCCGGGCCGCCGCGCCGGAGAGCCCCGGCCTCGTGGCCGTCCCCGCCGGCGGGGCCGCGGAGGAAGGCGGCAGGGAGTGACCAGTGCCGCCGAGCCGGGCCAGGCCGACCACCACCTCGGCGAGAGCCTGGCCGCCCTCGTGGACGGCGAGCTGTCCCATGACAGCAGGGACCGCGTCCTCGCCCACCTCGCCACCTGCCCCAGCTGCAAGGCGGAGGCCGACGCCCAGCGCGAGCTGAAGAGCGCCTTCGCCGCCAGCCCCCTGCCCGCCCCTCCGGACGGGCTTCTCGCGCGTCTGCAGAGCCTTCCGGCCGAAGGCCGGGCCGAGCCCTCCGCCCGCGAGCCCCGCGACCCGCGCGGCGACCGCGGCGGCGACCCGCCCGCGCGCGAGACGCCCCGCGCCTCGCCCGGCCTCCAGCTCGTCCTCGGCGGCAGGCGCCGCGAGGCGCTGCTGGGCCCGCCGCCGCTGACCGGCGGCCGGGGCTTCCGGATCCACGAGCCGGGCGCCCTCCGGGCGCACCGGGGCCACCGGCTGGCCTTCGCCGCCGCGGGCGCGGTCTCGCTGGCGGCCTTCGCCATCGGCGGCGCCGTGAGCGGCGCGGGTGCCGGGGCGGGCCAGGCGCCCGGCGGGGCCCAGGGAGCGCTCAGCTCCGTGGCCGCGGGCGCCGGGGTCACCCCGGCGAGCACGGGCCGCCCGGCGGGCGGGCGTTCGGAGGCCGAGGCCGAGGACCGCCTCCCGCTGGTGTACTCCGCGCAGGCCGCCGGGTTTGCCGCCCTCAGCGCGCCCAGCGGGCCGGTCGGCCACGGCGGTCAGCTGCTTCCCCTGCTGGGGGCCCGGTTCGAGCTGGTGTCCGCGCCCGACCCGGCGGTGGGTCCCGCGGCGGAGCCGTCGGTGCTGCCCGCCGTGAGCCCCCGCTGATTTCCGCCGACTGACCTGGTTCAATTCAGTTCCGGGTAAGCACGGCGTGAAGACGATGGGGAAAGCTGCCATGGACAAGGGGAACGGCCTTCCGGGCCGGGAGGCGGACCGCGAGGACCCGTACAGCACCCCGCCGTACGGCCAGCCCGGCCCCTGGGCCCCGGCGCCGCCGGTGCAGCGCCCCACGCCCACCCCGCCGGCCGGCACCCACGTGCCGCCCCCGCAGCCCGTGCCCGCGGACCTGCCGCCGCCGCCCGAGGGCGCCGAGCCCGTGCGGTACGACCCTTGGGCCACCTCGGGGACGACCGGCGCCCCGCCCCCGCCCGGCCCCGGCGCGCCGCCGTCCCCCCGCGAGGGACGCCCGCCGTTCGCCCGGCTGGTGGCCGGCGCCGCCGCGATCGCGCTGCTGGCCGGGGTCCTCGGCGGCGTCCTCGGCGTCTACCTGGAGCGCGAGGGCGCCTTCAGCGAGGTGCGGCTCCCGCAGGCCGGCGGCTCGGAGGGCCCGCCCGCCGACGGCAGCATCGCCGGGATCGCGGACGCCGTGCTGCCCGGCGTGGTCACCCTGCACGTCTCGGGCGGCGGCTCCTCTGGCACCGGCACCGGCTTCGTCCTCGACGACCAGGGCCACATCCTCACCAACGCCCACGTGGTCCGCCCGGCGGGGGCCGCCGGCGTGATAGAGGTCACCTTCAGCAGCGGGGACACCGCCCAGGCCGAGGTCGTCGGCCAGGACAGCGGCTACGACCTCGCGGTCGTGCGGGTCTCCGGCGTCTCCGGGCTGAGCCCGCTGACCCTGGGGAACTCCGACGCCGTGCGGGTGGGCGACCCGGTGGTCGCCATCGGCGCTCCCTTCGACCTGGCCGGCACGGTCACCTCCGGCATCATCTCGGCCACCGAGCGCCCCATCACGGCGGGCGGCGAGGAGGCCGACGGCTCCGACGTCAGCTACGTCAACGCCCTCCAGACCGACGCCCCGATCAACCCGGGCAACTCCGGCGGCCCGCTGGTCGACATCGGCGGCCGGGTCATCGGCGTCAACAGCGCCATCCGCACCGCCGACAGCGGCGGCCTGGACGCCGGGCAGGCCGGCAGCGTCGGCCTCGGCTTCGCCATCCCGGTCAACCAGGCCCGCGACGTCGCCGAGCAGCTGATCAACACCGGCCGCGCCACCCACCCCGTCATCGGCGTCACCCTCGACACCGGGTACCTCGGCGACGGCGCCCGCATCGGCAGCTCCAACGGCCAGCCCGCCGTGGTCCCCGGCGGCCCGGCCGAGCGGGCGGGCGTGCGCGAGGGCGACATCATCACGGCCGTGGACGGCGACCGGGTGCGCAGCGGCGACGAGCTGATCGTCCGCATCCGAAGCCGCCGCCCCGGCGACGAGCTGACCCTGACCGTCCAGCGCGGCGGCCAGGAGCTGTCCCTGCCGGTCACCCTGGGCGAGTCCTCGGGTGACTGAGCCGGCCGCCTCCGCACGCGGCCCGGAGCGGCCCCCGGCGCGCGGACGGCGGCGGGCGCGTGGCCGGACGTTCACCCCGCGGTGGCCCGCATCGTCTCCCGCGGGCCGCCCCCGGCGGGGTACCGTGGCCGTCTACCGCATGCGTGAGGGAGCTGCCAGGTGTTCTTCGATATAGGGTCCCTTGAGTTCCTGGTCCTGGTGATCCTCGCCATCCTCGTGTTCGGGCCGGAGAAGCTGCCGAAGATGATCCAGGACGCCGCGGCGTTCCTGCGCAAGATCCGCGAGTTCTCCGACAACGCCAAGCGGGACATCCGCAGCGAGCTGGGCCCCGACTTCCAGGACTTCGACTTCGAGGACCTCAACCCCCGCACCTTCGCCCGCAAGCACCTGCTCAACGACAAGGACGAGTACGGCCTCAAGGAGCTGAAGGAGCTGACGAGCGGCCTGGACGTGCGCCAGGACCTCTCCGAGGCCACGGACGCGGCGAACGGCCGCCCGGCCCGCAGGAACGGCACCGGCGTCCCCCGTCCCGCGGCCGGGGGAGCCGTCCGGCTGGACAAGGGCACCGCCGGCCCCTCCGCCCCCAAGGACCCGGCGCCCTACGACTCCGACGCCACCTGAGTGGATGCGGCCCCTTCGGGGGCACCTGACGGCGACCGGTCTCCCGCCCCGCCCGCCCGTCCAACCAGTGTGGCTATCCTCCCTATGTCCGGGGTGTGCCCAGGACGAGGCCAATCTCGAGGCCAATGAGGAGGCGTCGCGTTACATGGAGACGACGAGTCGGGCGGAGCCGCAGGACGCGTCCGGGGGGCAGGCAGCGCCGCAGCAGCAGGGCCAGGGCGTGCCGGGCGCGCGCCGCGCGGTCGAGGGCTACCTGATGGCCGGCTTCCCCTGGTACGGGCTGGACGACGCGTTCACCGGCCCGCGCTGGCTGATGCAGGTCGGCGTGGCCGCCGACGGCGCGGTGGAGCACGGCTCCACGGGGCACGGCGACGAGCCGTCGCTGCGGGGAGAGCTGGGCGAGGAGGAGCAGCGATTCGCCGTGGTGGTGACGGTCGCCAGCCGGCCGGTGCGCCGCAGCCCCGACGGCACCGGCGTGCTGGAGGCCACATCCGTCTCCTCCGCCGCCTGGCTGGCCGGGTCCGGCCTGCTGTCCTGCACCTGGCCGACCCAGATGGAGCGCGCGCTGCGGCAGGACTGGCTGGAGCAGCAGACCGCCATCGCCTGGGAGCTGGCCGACGACCTGGACGGCGGGAGCTGGACCGGGCTCTCGCTGCCGGTGGACGGCGTGCCCACCGACTTCCACTACCGGGAGTCCGAGTACGGCTGGGTGCTGGCCGGCTCCACGCACCGGGACGTGCACATCGGCGTGTACGGGCGCGGGATGAGCGCCTACGGCCTTGGCTTCGCCGTGGTCAAGGACATCGAGAGCTACGCCTAGGGCGCTCGCCCTGGGGCCCCTGCCCGGACGGGCAGGGGCGGGCCCCGGGCGGGGCCGTCAGAACTTGTTGCGCGGCGTCAGGCCGAGGGAGAGGCCCGCCAGGCCGCGCTGCCGGACTCCCAGCGAGGACGCGATCGAGCGCAGCGCCGCGCCCGCCGGGGAGTCCGGGTCGGAGAGAACGACCGGCTTCCCGCCGTCGCCGCCCTCCCGCAGCCGCACGTCGATGGGGATCGAGCCCAGCAGCGGCACCTCGGCGCCCGTCGTCCGGGTCAGCCCCTCGGCGACCTGCCGGCCGCCGCCGCTGCCGAAGACGTCCACCATCTCGCCGCAGTGCGGGCAGGGCAGGCCGGCCATGTTCTCCACCACGCCGACGACCTTCTGGTGCGTCTGGACCGCGATGGCCCCGGCGCGCTCCGCGACCTCGGCCGCGGCCTGCTGCGGGGTGGTGACCACCAGGATCTCCGCTCCCGGCACGAGCTGCGCGACCGAGATGGCGATGTCGCCGGTGCCCGGGGGCAGGTCGAGCAGCAGCACGTCCAGGTCGCCCCAGTACACGTCCGCCAGGAACTGCTGGAGCGCGCGGTGCAGCATCGGGCCGCGCCAGACCACGGGCGCGTTGCCCGGCGTGAACATCCCGATCGAGATCACCTTCACGCCGTGCGCGGACGGCGGCATGATCATGTTCTCCACCTGGGTGGGGCTGCCGTCCGCGCCGAGCATCCGCGGCACCGAGTGGCCGTAGATGTCGGCGTCCACGACGCCCACCTTCAGGCCGTCGGCCGCCATCGCCGCGGCCAGGTTGACCGTGACCGAGGACTTGCCGACGCCGCCCTTGCCGGAGGCCACCGCGTACACCCGCGTCAGGGAGCCCGGCTTGGCGAACGGCACCTCCCGCTCGGCCTGCCCGCCCCGCAGCGTGGTCGCCAGCTCCCGCCGCTGCTCGTCGCTCATCACGTCGAGCTCGACCCGCACCCCGGTCACACCGGCCACGCCGCGCACCGCCTCCGCGACGTTCGAGGTGATCGTCTCCCGCATGGGACAGCCCTGGACGGTCAGGTACACGGCGACCGCCACGGAGCCGTCCGGGGCGATCTCCACGGACTTCACCATGCCGAGGTCGGTGATGGGCCGGTGGATCTCCGGGTCGTTCACCCGCGCGAGGGCCGCGCGCACGGCCTCCTCGGTGGGGACGGTGCCGGCCGCGCCCGGGGCGGTGGGAGTATCGGTAGCCATGCCCCCGATGGTACGGCGCGGCCGGTGCGGCGGGGGACCGGCCCGTCA
Organism: Streptomyces boetiae; assembly: GCF_031845405.1. Classification (NCBI taxonomy): domain Bacteria; kingdom Bacillati; phylum Actinomycetota; class Actinomycetes; order Kitasatosporales; family Streptomycetaceae; genus Streptomyces; species Streptomyces boetiae. The sequence continues at coordinate 42,109 of NZ_JAVREN010000014.1, read as the reverse complement.
CGGGGCCCGCGGGGCAGCCGGTACGCTGCTGCGTCGTGATCCGAACCGCCCCCGCCACCCGCGTACGCCGGTCCCGGTGGCGCAGGGCCGCGGCCAGCCTGGCCTGCGCCGGGCTGCTGGCCCTGACCTCGGCCGCCTGCTCCTCCCCCGAGGACCCCGACGAGGGCACCAACGGCGTCGGCGAGCTGCCGCCCGAGGAGATCGCGGAACGCGCGCGGCGGGCCGCCGCCTCCGCCGAGACCGTCCGGCTCTCCGGGACCGTGCTCACCCAGGGGGTCACCTACGAGCTCGACGTCCGCCTCGGCACCGAGGGCGCGGCGGGGCAGGTCTCCGCGGAGGGCACCACCTTCGAGCTGCTGCGGATCGGCGAGGAGCTGTACATCCGGGCCGACGCGGCGTTCTGGGAGGCCGCGGAGCTGCCCGAGGAGCTGGAGACCGACCCGGCCGAGACGCTGGAGGGCCGCTACGTCCGGGTCCCGCCCGAGGACCCGGCGTACGCGGAGTTCAGCGGCTTCACGGACAAGAACACGCTGCTGGACGGGCTGCTCTCGCTCCAGGGCGAGCTGGAGGCCGGGGACCGGGGCGAGCGGGAGGGCGTGCGGACCATCCGCGTCGAGGGCGACGAGGGCACCGGCGGTGCCATGGAGGTCGCGCTGATCGGCGAGCCCTACCCGCTGCGCCTGGAGCGCGGCGGCGACGCCGGCACGGTGACGCTGAACGCCTGGGGCGAGGAGTTCCCCCTCACCCCACCGGACGAGGAACAGATCGTCGACTACGGCGAGGAGGTCATCTCGCCCGAGTAGCCCTTGCCGGGCGGCTCGGGCCCGCATGCGTTCCGGCCGCCCGGGGGCCGGGAGGCCATTCGGCCCGGCGGGGAGACCACGCCCGGCCTGGCGTCCGGCGGGTCCGGGAGGCTGTCCGGGCCTGCCGGCGAAGCCCCCTGGTCAGCCCGGCCGGCGGCCGGGGCCGCGGCGGGCCGGGAGGCCCGTGGGGAGGGGGCCGCGGGTGGTTGCGGAGGTCGGTGGGGGCGGGGCCGCCTGGAGGGAGGACGGCATCGTTCCCGGGCGTTCCTCCGGCTCGCCCGCGGGGACCAGCCGCAGTACCCGGCAGTCCCCGGCCCAGCGCGCGGTCAGCGCCTCCGCGTCCCGCGGGGCGTTCAGCCGCTTGCCCGCCAGCTCCGCGGCCGTCGCCCGCCACTCCTCGCCGCCCGGCTCCGGCTCGCGCACCGCGGCCGGCCAGACCACCAGCCGCCCGCCCTTGTCCTTGCTGCGCAGCGTCACCGTGGCCGTTGAGCCGTCCACGAGCCCCAGGCCGTCCAGCGGCTGCTCCCCGGGGCCGCCGACCAGGCACAGCGCGCCCTCGTGCCAGACGTGCCACAGCGGGCGGGCCGGCCCCTGGGGGCCGCGCACCCAGGCCAGGGAGGACTTGCGCGCGGCCTCCTCGATCAGGTGCCGCGCGGTCGCGGACGGAGCGTCGTGCGTCATGGGGGGAGCGTAACGGCCGCCCGGCTCAGGCCGACAGGCCCAGCGCCGCCATCCGCTTGGTGTGCGCCTCGGTGATCCGCGAGAACATCCGCCCGATCTCCGCCAGGTCGAAGCCGTCGGCCACGCCGCCCACCAGCATCGTGGACAGCGCGTCGCGGTCCGCGACCACCCGCTGCGCCTGGGACAGCGCCTCGCCCATCAGCCGCCGCGCCCACAGCGCCAGCCGCCCGCCGACCCGCGGCTCGGCCTCGATCGCGGAGCGCACCTTCTCCACGGCGAACGAGGCATGCCCGGTGTCGTCCAGCACCCCCAGGACGAGGGAGCGGGTGTCGGTGTCCAGCCGGGAGGCCACCTCGCGGTAGAAGTCGGCCGCGATGGCGTCGCCCACGTACGCCTTGACCAGGCCCTCCAGCCAGTCCGAGGGCGCCGTCAGCCGGTGGAACTCCTCCAGCGGCGCCGCGAAGGGCTCCATCGCCGTGACCGGGTCCTCGTCGATCTGCCGCAGCCGCTCGGTCAGCTGCTCGAAGTGGTGGAACTCGGCCGCGGCCATCCGCGCCAGGGCGGCCTTGTCCGTCACCGTCGGCGCCAGCTTCGCGTCCTCGGCCAGCCGCTCGAAGGCCGCCAGCTCGCCGTAGGCCAGCGCGCCGAGGAGGTCGACCACGGCCGCCCGGTACCGCGGGTCGGCGGACGCGCGCGGCCAGTCGGCCGCGGCGACGGTGACCGGCTCGTCGGGCGTGGGTGCTTCCATCTGGCGGTTCTCCTTCGCGGGCGGCTCTGCGGCGCGTGTGAACAATAGCCTGGCCCCGCCCGGGCGCCCCGGGCGGACAGTCACCCGCGCACAGTCCCCCGGAAACACGGCCTGACACATGTGCGCGGTTCCGAGGTACAGTGATATAGAGGCCCGCTTCTAGGTGGTGGGCCCATCCCCATGCTGGAGACCCCTGGGCCCGGACGACCGGAGCCCAGGATCCCCGAGGATGCCCGGTCGGTGGCCCGATCGGCTCCGACCTGACCAGCCCTCCGCACGGCGCGTGCTCCCCGCACGGGCCGCGGCATGAGGGACCCGCTCGCGCGGTGCGTGCGCTTGAGCGAGACGACCGGGTCCCGCGCCGGACGGGCGGCCTGCCCCGACGCAGGGGCGGACGTTCCACGACGGCTCGGTGAGCAGACCCGCCTCGCCGCCGCGCGCCGCGTCACACAGAAGAGGCAACCACCCTGTCCGCTACCACCTTCCGAGATCTCGGGATCCTGGCCGAGACGGCCGAGGCCCTGGAGGCCGTCGGCATCATCACCCCGTTCCCCATCCAGGAGATGACCCTCCCCGTCGCCCTCAACGGCCGGGACGTCATCGGCCAGGCCAAGACCGGCACGGGCAAGACGCTCGGCTTCGGCCTGCCGCTGCTGGAGGCCGTCACCGTCCCCGCCGACGTCGAGGCCGGCCGCGCCGGCCCCGAGCTGCTGACCGACGCCCCGCAGGCCCTCGTGGTCGTCCCCACCCGCGAGCTGTGCCAGCAGGTGACGAACGACCTGCTGACCGCAGGCAAGGTCCGCAACGTCCGGGTCCTGTCGATCTACGGCGGACGCGCGTACGAGCCACAGGTCGAGGCCCTGGTCCGCGGCGTGGACGTCGTCGTCGGCACCCCCGGGCGGCTGCTCGACCTGGCCGGCCAGCGGAAGCTCGACCTCTCGCACGTGCGCTGCCTGGTGCTGGACGAGGCCGACGAGATGCTCGACCTGGGCTTCCTGCCCGACGTCGAGAAGATCATCGAGCGGCTGCCGTCCACCCGGCAGACCATGCTGTTCTCGGCGACGATGCCCGGCCAGGTGATCGGGCTCGCCCGCCGCTACATGAGCCAGCCCACGCACATCCGCGCCACCGAGCCCGACGACGAGGGCGCCACGGTGGCCAACACCACACAGCACGTCTTCCGGGCGCACTCGCTGGACAAGGCCGAGATGGTCTCCCGCATCCTCCAGGCCAACGGCCGGGGCCTGGCGATGATCTTCTGCCGCACCAAGCGCACCGCCGCGGACGTGGCCGAGCAGCTGGAGCGGCGCGGCTTCGCCTCGGGGGCCGTGCACGGCGACCTGGGCCAGGGCGCGCGCGAGCAGGCGCTGCGGGCGTTCCGCAACGGCAAGGTCGACGTGCTGGTCTGCACGGACGTGGCCGCCCGCGGCATCGACGTGGACGGCGTCACGCACGTGATCAACTACCAGACGCCCGAGGACGAGAAGACCTACCTCCACCGCATCGGCCGCACCGGCCGCGCGGGGGCCACCGGCATCGCCGTCACGCTGGTCGACTGGGACGACATCCCGCGCTGGCAGCTGATCAACAAGGCGCTGGGCCTGGACTTCCCCGACCCGCCGGAGACCTACTCCACCTCGCCGCACCTCTTCGAGGCGCTGGACATCCCCGAGGGCACCAAGGGCACGCTGCCGCGCGCCGAGCGGACCCGCGCGGGCCTGGACGCGGAGGAGGTCGAGGACCTCGGCGGCCCCGGCGCCCGGGGCAAGCGCGGCGCGCGCGAGAGCCGCGAGCCGCGCCCGGAGCGGGCGCGCGCGCCCCGGCAGCGGCGGCGCACGCGGGGCGGCCTCGCCGTCGCGGGCGAGGACGGCGCGTCCCAGGCGCCGCAGGCGTCCCCGGACGGGCCGTCCGCAGCGGCCGGGCCATCCTCCGACGGCGCCGCGGACGGGGCCGAGGGGTCCCGCGCCCCGCGCCGCCGCAGGCGGCGCCGCACCCGGGGCGGCCAGTCCGCCGCCCCCGAAGCGGAGTGAGCCGCCCTCCCTTCTGCGTCCCGCCGGCCGGGGTGCGGGCCCACCGGCTCGCCACCCGGCGCGGCGAGTTCGCCGTTCTCGATGCCGGGCCCGCGCCCGGCATCCCGTGCGCCGGCACGGCTCTCCTGGTGCCCGGGTACACCGGCAGCAAGGAGGACTTCATCGCGCTGCTCCGGCCGCTGGCGGCGGCCGGGTTCCGCGCGGTCGCCGTGGACGGCCGCGGGCAGTACGAGACGCTGGGCCCCGGCTCGCGGGCCGCGTACGGGCTCGGCGCGCTGGCCGAGGACGTGCTCGCGCAGGGCGAGGCCCTGGCGGGCGGCGGCCCCGTGCACCTGACCGGGCACTCGCTCGGCGGCCTGATCGCGCGCGGCGCGGTGCTGCGCGCGATGGCCGCGGGCACCTTGCCGGCGCCCTTCGCCTCCCTGACGCTGATGGCCTCGGGCCCCGCCCGCGTGGCCCGGTTCCAGCGCTGGCGGGTGCGGCTGCTGGTCGCGACGCTGCCGGTGCTGGGCCCCTCCGCGGTGTGGCGGATGTGGAACCCCCGCCCCGAGGCCGGCGAGATCGGGGCGTTTCTGCGCACCCGCTGGCTGGCCCACACGCCGCAGCAACTGCTGGCCACCGGCCGGACGCTGCGCCACGAGCCCGACCGCGTCGCGCGCCTGGCCGCGGCGGGCCTGCCGGTCCACGTCCTCTCCGGCGAGCGCGACGGCGCCTGGCCGGTCCCCCTGCTGGACCGCATGGCCCGCCGGCTCAACGCCCGCCGCACCGTGATCCGCGACGCCGAGCACTCCCCGAACGCGGAGCAGCCCGAGGCCACGGCCGCGGCCCTCACGGACTTCTGGCTGACGGCCACCTCCCGCCCGGCGCCGGCCGGCCGGAGAACGGCCGCCCCGGCCTGAGCGCGCGGTACCGCGCCACGCGCGGTACCGCGCCACGGATTCGCCCGCGTCCCGGCGCGGCAAAGACGCCGCCGGACGCGAGGCGTCGCTGCCGGCCAACGCCGGCCGTCGCACCGGTCCGCACGGGGGGAGAGAGCGCCCCGGCACGGACGTGCCACACACCACGGCCTCCGGATGCCGCTCCGGCTGGGAGCGACGGGACCGGCGTCCGTGTGCGGGTCCTCAGGCCTGCGACCGGCAGATCGGCGCGCGGTGCCCTGCGGAGCGGGCCGAGCCGGAGAGGAACGACCGGGGCCTCGGCGAAGGCCCCCCCGGCCACGGGCGGCGCGGGACGGGCGTCCGCGGCGGGTGCCTGCGCGGCGCGGATGGTCGTGGTCGCCCGCTTCCGGTGAGCCGGGCGTTGGCCGTTCGCCCGGGGCGGCGCCGGGCGGGGCGGCCGTCAGGCCGTCAGAGGCTTCGCGCCCGTCGCGCGGGCGATGAGGCGGGCGTAGGACTCGGGGGAGGTCGTGTTGCCGCCGAGGCCGATCGTTTTGGCGGTGCCGTGGTAATCGCTGGAGCCGGTGGTCAGCAGGTCCAGGCCGGTGGCCAGGGCACGGAGGCGGGTGCGGGCCGCCTCGTCGTGGTCCATGTGGTCGACCTCGACGCCGTCGAGGCCGGCCGCGGCCAGGCGGACGATGGCGTCGTCGGGGACGACCCGGCCGCGCAGCTCGGCCAGCGGGTGGGCGAAGACGGCGACCCCGCCCGCGCCGTGGATGAGGCGGATCGCCTCGAACGCGTCCAGCTCGTGCTTATCGACGTGGGCCCGGCCGCCGTCGGCGATCCACTCCGGGGTGAAGGCCGCCGAGACGTCCTCCACGACGCCCGCCTCGACCATGGCCGCGGCGATGTGCGGGCGGCCCACCGCCCCCTCGGCCAGCTCGCGCACCCGCTCGAAGGTGATCGGCACGCCGAGGCCCTGGAGCTTCTCGACGATGGCCCGCGCGCGCGGCACGCGGTCGTCGCGCAGCAGGTCGCGCTCCGCGGCCAGGGCCGGCTCCTCGGGGTCGAAGAGGTAGGCCAGCATGTGCAGGCTCACCCCGTCGAGGCGGCAGGACAGCTCCGCGCCGGTCACCAGGGTCAGCCCCCGCGGCAGGGCGGCAGCCGCCGCCGCGTGGCCCGCCACCGTGTCGTGATCGGTCAGGGCGACGACGTCGAGCCCGGCCGCGGCGGCCTTGCGGACCAGCTCCTCGGGCGAGTCGGTGCCGTCGGAGGCCGTGGAATGCGTGTGCAGGTCGATGAGCACCCGAACAGGCTACGCCAGGATGCGCGGCGACAGGGCGCCGCACGGCACCAGGTCCAGCTCCGAGCCCGCGTCCCGCAGGTCGGCCAGGACCAGGTCGTCGTACAGCAGCAGCCCGCACTCCTGCGGCCAGACCACCGCCCACAGCCACAGGCCCATCGCCTCGCCCGCGAAGACCGCCCGGTCCGCGGGCGCCGCGTCCAGCAGCCACAGCGGCGTGGGCCGCCCGCCCGCCAGCACCTTCGCCTTCGCCGGCCGCGAGGGGTCCAGCAGCGGCCCGGGGTCGGGCCCGTCCAGGCCCGCGTAGCGGGAGCCGAGGCCCACGCCCGGCTCCTCGGCGATCAGCAGCAGCTCCCCGGGCCCGCCGAGCGGGCCGGGCCCGGTGCAGGCCACGGCGCTGGCCCGGCCGCCGTCGCGGTCTGCGCCCGCCGAGGCGACCCCGGTGAACAGCCAGCCCACCGGCAGCGGCCAGGGCATCCACACCGGCACCAGGGTCCGCGCGACGGTCGCGGCCAGGGCGTTGACGCTGGGCGGGAGCACCGGCTGCAGCGGGTGCACGGGGCCGTGCGCGGCGCACTCCCAGGCGTCGGCGAAGAGGCCCGGCTCACGGACCCGTCCGCCGCACTTGGGGCACCTGGGTTCCCCTTTCACGGTGTCCAACGGTCCCCCCGCGCCGGGCGCGCGTCAAGCGTTGTCACACGCGCAGGCCGGGCGTTCTCCCGGGCGGGCTCAGGCGCCCAGCGCCACCCCGGAGCGCAGCGGGTCGCGCAGGTCGGTGCCGCCGGTCAGCCAGCGCTCCTGCAGGGCCTCCGCGCCGTGCACCCGCTTCCAGGCGGCCTCGTTCGGCGTCATCGGCAGCAGCGGCAGGAAGCGCACGGGCTCGCGCGGCTCCTCCAGGTCCAGGTCGGGCACCAGGCCGCCGCCCTCGCCGACCAGCACGGAGGTGAACGGCGCCCCGGGCCACAGCGGCTCCCCGAGGTCGAGCGAGCCGCCCGCCGCGACCACCAGGCCCTCCACCTGCGGGGTGGCGGCGAAGACGGCCAGCGCCCGCAGCACGCCGTCGGTGGCGGCCCGGCCGCCGCGCAGCGTCAGCAGCAGCTCGGCGCGCGGCCCGCGCTCGGGGTCGGCCAGCAGCGCCGCGGGGTCGGCCATGGGCGCGGCGGACATGCCGAGCGTGGCGTACCTGACCAGGCCCTGGCCGGGGTCGAGGAAGCGGAGCACCTCGATCCGGTCGGTGCCGAGGAACGTCACCGCCGCGCGCGCGCCGGGCTCGCCGAACGCCTCGGCCAGCCGCCGTTCCACCAGCTTCGTCACCTCGGTGCCGCCGGTCATCTCGTGGTCTCGCCTCGCTCGGGTCGTTCCGGTCGTCGTGGTCGTCCCGGTCGTCGGGGCCGGGGAAGGGGCGCGTCGGCCGCGCCCGGGGGCGCGGAAGGGGGCGCGCCGGGGGCGCGTTCGGCCCGGACGACCAGCGCCAGGCCCAGGAGGATCAGCGCCAGCGCGGGCCATGCCGCGGCCGGCGGCGCCTGCCCCAGCCACGCCGCGGCGACCAGCGCGGCGCCCGGCGTCTCCAGCAGCAGCGCCGTGGAGGTGACGGACGGGCCCAGGCCGCGCACCACGCGGTTGAGCAGCGAGTGCCCCAGGAGCTGGGAGGCGGCGGTCAGGGCCAGCAGCCGCAGCCAGGTCTCCGCCGGATAGCCCCCGGCCCCGCCGCCCAGCCCCAGGGAAACGCCTGCCGCCAGGCAGGCGGCCAGCAGCAGCGCCGCGGCCGTTCCGTAGCACCACAGCGTGTACGCGGTGGTGCTCGTGGTGCGCCGCACCTCGGCGCCGAGCAGGACGTACACGGCCGAGGTGATCCCGCCGGCCAGGGCCAGCGCGTCCCCGGCCAGGGCCCGGGGGGAGGCGGCCAGGTCCACGCCGGTCAGCGCGAGCACCCCGGCGAAGGCCAGCAGGGAGCCCGCCCAGACCGCCGCGGGTGGCCGCCGGCCGGTCAGCCGCAGCAGCACCGCCGTCCACAGCGGGGTGGTGGTGACCAGCGCGACCGAGGAGGCCACCGAGGTCAGGCTCAGGCTGGGCAGCCACAGCGCGAAGTGCGCGGCCAGCGCCGCCCCCGAGGCCAGGCTCAGCAGCAGGGCCCTGCCGCGCACGGAGGCCGCCTCGGCCCGCAGCCGGGGGCGCAGCGCGGCGGCCGGGGCCAAAGCGGCCACGCCCAGGGCGTTGCGCCAGAAGGCGATGGCGAGGGCCGGGGCGGCGGTGGCCGCGATCAGCGGCCCCGACAGCGAGATGCCCGCGACCGCGACGGCCAGCAGCGGCCCGTCGCGCCGGGCACGGCTCCCCGCGGTGGCGGACACCGCCCTTCCTCCCCTCGCGGTCCCGGTCCCGCGCCGGGCTGCGCACCGCTCCCCGGCGGGCACCCGGACGTTGAACGGCGGCCGGGGGACCCGGCCGCCGCGGCGTGGTCAGCGGGAGTCAGAGCGCGCCGAAGCCCACCCGGCGGGGCGTGGGCGTGCCGATCTCCACGTACGCCACCCGGTCGGCGGGCACGAGGATCTTGCGGCCCTGCTCGTCGACCAGCGTGAGCAGCTTCCCGTCCCCGGACAGCGCGGTGGCGACGGCGCCCTCGACCTCCTCGGCAGACTGCCCGCTCTCCAGAACGATCTCGCGCGGCGTGTGCTGGACGCCGATCTTGATCTCCACGGCTTGTTCCTCCGCTGCTCCCTGACGTGCGCGGTGATCCGCGCCGTACCAGCACAGGTTAGCCGCGCCGCTCGCGCGGCCTGGTCGCGGGCGGCCACGCCCACAGCGAACAGCCCGGGGGCGTTCCCCGGGCCGGGGCGTGGCCCTCAGTGCTGCATCGGGAACCCGGCGATGCCGCGCCAGGCGAGGGAGGCGGTGAGGTTGCGGGCGGTGTCCCGGGGGATCTTCTGGCCGGAGCTGAGCCAGTGCCGGGCGGTGATCTGCGCCATCCCGCACAGGCTGACGGCCAGCAGCATCGACTCGTCGTCGGGCAGGTCGGTGTCCTCGGCGATCACCTGGCTGACCAGCTTGGCGCAGTCCAGGGAGACCTGGTCCACGCGCTCGCGCACGGAGGGCTCGTTCGTCAGGTCGGACTCGAAGACCAGGCGGAAGGCGCCGCCCTCGTGCTCGACGTACCCGAAGTAGGCGTCCATGGTGGCGGCCACGCGCAGTTTGTTGTCGTGCGTCGAGGCCAGGGCCTGGCGCACGGCGTTGACCAGGGCCTCGCAGTGCTGGTCGAGCAGGGCCAGGTACAGCTCCAGCTTGCCGGGGAAGTGCTGGTAGAGCACCGGCTTGCTCACCCCGGCGCGGTCGGCGATGTCGTCCATCGCCGCCGCGTGGTAGCCCTGGGCGACGAACACCTCCTGTGCCGCCCCCAGGAGCTGGTTGCGCCGGGCCCGGCGCGGCAGGCGCGTGCCGCGCGGCCGTGCCTCGGTCTGCTCAGTGGCTGTCACGCCGCCTCCCGGTGGTGTGGGTCGGTGCGATCCACGCGTGCTGGTAGTACGCCCGCCCGTCATCCTACGTTCGAGTAGCTGCGCGGGGAGTACTGTGCGGCCAGGATTTCACTCTGCGGACAGCCGGGACCGTTCAGCGGTACTCGTCTTCGCCCGGGTCGACGATCCGGGCCTGCTCGGCGGCGTCCGCGGGATCGGCCTCCTCGGGGGGCAGCGCCGGGGGAGGGGCGTCGGGGAGCGGCAGCAGGGCCGCGCGCTGCTCCGCGGTGTCCGCCTCGGGGGACTCGTCGGCCAGGCCGGGCTCGAACAGCTCGGCCTCCTCGCGTTCCTCCGCGAGGAATTCCTCGAGGGTCTCCGGCTCCCTGGGGTCCTGGGACACGGCCGCCACCTCTCCGCTCGTCTGCTGGTTCTGGTGATCCGTCCGTACCGGGTCCGGCGGCGGACGTCGCTCCCGCTCTTCTGCTCGGTCCCGGGCCGCGCATGCCCGGCGGCGGGACATTTCCACCCTAGGCGGGCGGGGGCGGGTCCGCGAGCCGCTGCCCCGGGCGCACGCCGGGCGCGGCGGGGAGCTCGGCGGGGGCGCTTCCCGGGGCCCGCCCGCCCCGGCCGGAGGGCTCATCCGCCGCACAATTCCCGGCGGAAGGCAGGAGAAAGGGGAAGGAAACGGGAGGTGGCGCGGAAGCACGCGTAGGAGCCGCGGAGCGGGGCTCGTACTATGGCGCCCATGCCGACCACCGAACAGCAGCGGGCCAACGCGGCTCTTGCCGCTGCCGAGGGCTGGCCCGGGGTGCGGGACGGCGAGACCCTGCGGACCGTGGCCCTGCCCGGCCTGTCCCTGGCGATCCGGCGCCGCGCCGCGGCCCTGGACGACCTGGAGCCCGCCCTCTTCGTGCACGGCCTCGGCGGCTCCTCGCGCAACTGGTCGGCGCTGATGGAGCTGCTTTCCGCCGACGTCGAGTGCGAGGCCGTGGACCTGCCCGGCTTCGGCGCCTCCCCGCCCCCGGACAGCGGCGACTACTCCGTCTACGGGCACGCCCGGGCGGTCATCCGCTGCCTGGAGACCAGCGGGCGCGGCCCGGTGCACCTCTTCGGGAACTCCCTCGGCGGCGCCGCGGCAACCCGGGTCGCCGCCCTGCGCCCCGACCTGGTGCGCAGCCTCACCCTGATCTCCCCGGCCATGCCCGAGCTGCCGCCGCAGCGCTCCGCCCTCCCGACCGGCCTGCTCGGCATGCCGGGCATGGGCCGGCTGCTGGGCCGCTGGACGCGGGACCTGCCCGCCGGCCAGCGCGCCCGCTCCGTGCTGCGGCTGTGCTACGGGGACCCGGCGCGGATCACGCCGGAGGAGTTCTCGGCCGCCGAGGCGGAGCTGGAGCGGCGCCAGACCCTCCCCTACTTCTGGGAGTCGCTGAGCAGGACCGCCCGCGGCATCGTCAACGCCTACACCCTCGGCGGCCAGCACTCCCTGTGGCGGCAGGCCGAACGGGTGCTGGCCCCCACGCTCCTGGTGTACGGGGTACGCGACCGGCTGGTGTCGTTCCGCATGGCGCAGCGGGCCGCTCGGGCGTTCGCCTCCTCCCGTCTCGTCGTGCTTCCCGAGGCTGGGCACGTCGCGATGATGGAATACCCGGACGAGGTGGCGGGCGCGTTCCGCGAGTTCCTCGCCGCCGCGGCGCCGGGCGGTTGAGGACGCCGATGGATCACCGTCAGACCCCGGCGCCGCACCAGGAGTATCCCCATGCCCTTGATGCCTCCGAGGGGCCCGACGGCCCCGGCGGCGCGGACGCCCTCGCCGGGCGTGCCGTGCCGCACGTCCCGCAGCAGCGAAGTCCCGACCCCGCGGAGCGCCTTGCGCACTCCGCGGGGACGGCGCCGCGCCGCGGCCGGCACGCGAAGCCGAAGCAGCGCCGGTGGGCGGCGCCCGTGCATAGCCCCGGAAGGTCCCGCCGCGGGACCAGGATGATCACCGGGATCGCCGCGGCCTCGGCGCTGACGGCGCTCGGCGTCTTCGCCGCGCTGCGGCTGGCCGGCCCGGAGCCCGGCGCGGCGGCCGTGGCCGACGGGCAGCGGCCCGGGCAGGAGGAGCCGGCCGGCGGCAGGGGAGCCGACCAGGGGGGCACGCCGGCGCCCGACACGCTCCAGGGCGGCCCGGGCGGGACGAACGCCGAGCCGGGCGCCGCCCCGGCCTACGACGAGCTGCTGCACACGATGTTCCGGATGGACCCCGAGGCCACCGGCTCCGGGGAGCTGGTCCCCGTGGGCGGCAGCGACCCGGCCTCCGACCCGGACGCGGCCACCGTCTACCGCTACCGGGTGGACGTGGAGTCGGGTCTGGGCCTGGACGGCGAGTTCTTCGCCGAGATGGTGCACCGCACGCTCAACGACGAACGCGGCTGGGGCAACGGCGGCGAGCGCGGCTTCGCCCGGGTCTCCGGCGGGGACTACGACTTCGTCATCACCCTGGCCAGCCCCGGCACCACCGCCGAGTGGTGCGCCCTCTCCGGGCTGGACACCACCGAGGACAACGTCTCCTGCGACTCCGCGAGCACCGAGCGGGTGATGATCAACGCCTGGCGCTGGTCGCGGGGAGCCGAGACCTACGGCGAGGACATCGCCGGGTACCGCCAGATGCTGGTCAATCACGAGGTGGGCCACCGCCTGGGGTACAACCACGTGCTCTGCCCCGGCGAGGGGGAGCCGGCGCCGGTGATGATGCAGCAGACGAAGTTCCTGGAGACCGAGGGCCTGACCTGCACGCCCAACCCCTGGCCGCACCCGGAGAACTGAGCCTCCGCCGGGTCTCGGACGGGCCTTTCCCCGGGCCCGCCTCCGGCCGTTGTCCCGGCCCTTCCCCGCCCCGGCGGCCGTGTCCTAACGACACGCCCCGGGGCAGGGTCACGATAATTCACCCCTTTTGATGGTGCGACGGACAACCGTCCGTCGCACCAGCCACATGTAGACATACCGTCTTCCCGACATGAGCCAGACAGGGACCGGGGACCGGGGAGAGGCTGGGGGTGCGCCGGTGCGCGTCGCATTGCTTACCGAGGGTGGATACCCGTATGCACAGGGCGAGTCGGTGGCCTGGAGCGACCGGCTGCTGCGCGGCCTGGCAGGGCACGACTTCCACGTCTGCGCCCTCAGCCGCAGCCGCCGCCAGGTGCTCGGCCCCCGCCGCCCGCAGCCGCCCAACGTCCGCCGCGTGCGCACCGCCCCGCTGTGGGGGCCGCCGCCCGCCGGGCGCGTCGGGCGGCGCCTGGCCCGCCGGTTCGCGGAGTGCTTCACCGAGCTGACGGCCGCGCTGTGCCCCGGGTACCAGCCGCTGGGAGAGGACAGGGACGGACCTCAGGCGGACCGTTTCGCCAACGGCCTGTACGGGCTGGCCGAGTCGGCGGCCCGGCACGGCGGCCTCTCCACCTGGCTCTACTCCGAACAGGCCGTCCGCATCCTCCAGGCCGCCTGCCGCAGCCCCGGGGCGCCCCGGGCCGTGCACGCCGCCCAGGTCGCGGACCTGCTCGCCGTGGCCGAGCGCCTCGAACGCGCGCTGCGCCCGCTCTCCCTGGCCTGGTACGGACGCGACGGGCTGGCCGGGGTAGACCTGTGCCACGCCGTGGGCGGCGGGCCGGCCGCCCTGCCCGGGCTGCTGGCCCGGCGCTTCTTCGGAACGCCCCTGCTGATCACCGAGTACCGGGTGCGGCTGCGGGAGCACTATCTGTCCCTCGCGCCCTCGGCCGCCGGGGCGCCCGTGCGGGCGCTGCTCGCGGCGTTCCAGGTCCGCCTGGCGCGGGAGGCGTACGCCAGGGCCGCGCTGATCACGCCGGGCGACGGCCTGGCCCGGCGCTGGCAGGAGCGGTGCGGGGCCGACCCCGCGCGGCTGCGGACCGTCTACCCCGGCGCCGACGCGCGGCCGTTCCCCGCCCCCGCGCCGGGTCCGGCCGGGCCCGCGCTGGTCTGGGCCGGGCGCCCGGGGCCCGAGGCGCGGCTGACCGGGCTGCTGCACGCCTTCCGCGCGGTGCGGGAGGCCGAGCCGTGCGCGCGGCTGTGGATCGTGGGCGCGCCGGCCCGCGGCCGGGCGGACGAGTCGTACCTCGCGCACTGCCGGGATCTGGCCGCGCGGCTGTTCCCCGGGAGCCCCGGCGGCCCCGCGCGGGGCGCCGGGGTCGGCCCGGTGGTCTTCACCGAGGTCGGCAGCGCCGCGGTGCCCACGCCGGCCGAGGCCTGGGCCGCGGGCGCGGTGGCCGTGCTCGCCGGGGCCGCCGAGGGCTTCCCGGTGCCGCTGATCGAGGCCATGGTCGCCGGGCGGGCCGTGGTCGCAGCGGAGGCGGGCGCGGTGCCCGAGGCGCTGGGCGACACCGGCGTGCTGGTCCCGCCGGAGGATCCGGCCGCGCTCGCGGCGGCCTGCCTCGCGCTGCTGCGCGACCCGGCGCGCCGCGCCGCGCTGGGCGCGGCGGCGCGCGCCAGGGCGCTCGACCTCTTCACGGTGGAGCGCAGCATCGCCGCCTTCGACGCGATCTACCGCGAGCTCGCCCCCGCGGCCTCCGGCCCGCCGGACCCCGGGACGCCGCTGCCGCACCCGCCCATATCCGCCGCGCGCGCCCCGGGCCCGGAGGCCGCGGGTGCCGGTTCGCGCGCGGGCCTGCGGAGCGTGGGCCTGCCGGGCGGGTCTCGCGCGGGCGGGGGCGTGGCCGCGAGCCTGGCGTGGGGGGAGGGGACGTGAGGGGGTCCGCCGACCCGGTGCGGGAGCTGCTGGCGGATCACCGGGCGCTGTGCGCCGGGGCCGTCGATCCGCTGGAGATCGCCGCGGGGCTTGAGGCCAGCGGGCTGACCGACCGGGCCGCCGCCCGGTTCCGCCACCGGGACCTCTTCTCGCTGGCCGAGGAGCTGTACGCCCGCGCCGCCGCGCCCGCCGAGGCCCCGCAGCCCGCCGCGCCCGCGCCGCGCCGCCGCCCCCTGCGGCACCTGGCGCCGCTGCTGCCCGGAACGCTGTGCGCCGCCGCGCTGGCCGCGGGGGGCCAACGCCCGGCGCTGGCCGCCGTGCTGGGCGCGGCGGCGATCGGCGCCGCGCGGGTGGTCCTCTTCCGCCGCAGGCCGCCGGGGCCCGCGGCCCTGTGGGCGCTGCCGCCGCTGGGGTTCGCCCTGGGCGGGGACGCGGCCCTGGCCGCGCTGGCGCCGGGCGCCGCGGCCGGGGCGCCAGGGCCCGCGGCCGTGGCCCTGACCCTGGGGTTCGCGGCGGCGCCCGCCGTCTGGTGCGGCGGGTGGTTCGCGCGCCGGGCCGCGGGGCTGCTCGCGGCCAGCCGCGGCGTCGCGGAGTTCACGGCCCGGACCCGCGGGCTGCTGGCCGCCGCGCTGCTGGCGTTCCTGGCCTGGCTGCTCGCCGTGCAGGCCGCCGCCGGGGGCCTGTCCGCGAGCGCCGCCGGGGTCGCCTCGGTCACCGCGGCCGGGCTGCTGCTCGGCCTCACCGTGCTGCTGGCCGCCCATGGCCAGGGCCGGGCCGCCGCCGCGGGGCTGGCCTCGGCCGGGGCCGTCGAGCTGCTGGCCCTCGCACTGGCCGCCGCCGCGTGGCTGCCGCTGCCCGGCACCGCCGAGGCGGCGGGCCCGCTGCTGCGGCTGCTGGCCGCGCAGGGCACGGCGGCCGTTCCCGCCCTGGCCTGCGGCGGCGCGGCCCTGGCGCTGCTGGCGCACGCCGCCCGCGCCCTGCCCCGCGCCGCCGCGCACCACGCGCCCCGAGGCGGGCCCTAGGGCGCGCCGCTCCACCGCACGCCGCCCCGCACGGCCCCGAGGCCCCCCGACCAACCCGACACACGCACACGCAACGCAAGGAGCAAGAGAAACCGATGAGAGTGCTGCTTCTGGGCGCCGGCGGCTACCTGGGCCGGTTCGTGGCCGACCGGCTGCTCGCCGATCCCGCCGTCCAGCTCACCGCGCTCGGCCGCGGCGACGACGCCGACGTCCGCTTCGACCTCTCCACCGGCAGCCCCGGGGCTCTGACCCGCTTCCTGGACGCCGTGCACCCGGGCGTCGTCGTCAACTGCGCCGGGGCGATCCGCGGCACCGCCTCCGAGCTGGCCCGGCACAACACCGTGGCCACCGCCACGCTGTGCGAATCGCTGCGCCGCAGCGGCTGCCGGGCCCGCCTGGTGCACCTGGGGTGCGCGGCCGAGTACGGCCCCTCGCCGAACGGCTCCTCCATCGCCGAGGACGCCGTCGCCCGGCCCGGCGGCCCCTACGGAGTCAGCAAGCTGGCCGCCACGGAGCTGGTCCTGGGCTCGGGCCTGGACGCCATCGTCCTGCGGATCTTCTCGCCCACCGGCCCGGCCACCCCCGCCGGCTCGCCCCTGGGCCGCCTGGCCGACTCGCTGCGGAGGGCCATGCAGCACGGGGACAGCGAGCTGAAGCTCGGCGGCCTGGGCGTGCAGCGGGACTTCGTGGACGTGCGGGACATCGCGCGGGCCGTCCACGCGGCCACGCTCTCGGCCGCCCAGGGGGTGGTGAACATCGGCACCGGCCACGCCGTACGGCTGCGCGACGCCGCCGCCGCGCTCGCCCGGATCTCCGGCTTCGCCGGGACGCTCCACGAGCTGGACGCGCCCCCGCCGCCCCGGCACGGCGGGGAGGGCCCCGCGGCTGCCGCCCCGGCCGTTCCCTATCCGGACGGGTGCGGGCCCTGGCAGCAGGCGGACGTGCGCACCGCCCGGGACCGGCTGGGCTGGCGGGCCCGGATCGGCCTGGAGGAGTCGCTGGCCGACATCTGGATGGAGGCGGCCTGCCGGATGTGAGACCGCGCGCCGCGTAGCGGGGCCGTCGCCGCGGGGCCGGCCGGCCCCCGGCTGCCCGGACTGTGGCTGCCCGGACTGTGGAAGGGGAGTCTCGGAATGGGGAGGGCCGTGGCAGTGTTGAAGCCGGAACGACTGACCCACCCCGACCCTACGGAGTCACCGTGTCGCTGCCACCGCTGGTCGAGCCGGCCCCCGAGCTCACCGTCGACGAGGTTCGCAGGTACTCGCGCCACCTGATCATCCCGGACGTCGGGATGGACGGGCAGAAGCGGCTGAAGAACGCCAAGGTGCTCTGTGTGGGCGCGGGCGGCCTGGGGTCGCCCGCGCTGATGTACCTCGCCGCGGCCGGGGTGGGCACGCTGGGGATCGTCGAGTTCGACGTGGTGGACGAGTCCAATCTCCAGCGCCAGATCATCCACAGCCAGGCGGACATCGGGAAGCCGAAGGCGCTGTCGGCCAAGGAGACGGTGGAGGGCATCAACCCCTACGTCCAGGTGAACATCCACGAGGAGCGCCTGGACTCCTCCAACGTGCTGGAGATGTTCGCCCAGTACGACCTGATCGTGGACGGGACCGACAACTTCGCGACCCGCTACCTGGTCAACGACGCGTGCGTGCTGCTGAACAAGCCGTACGTCTGGGGCTCCATCTACCGCTTCGACGGCCAGGCCTCCGTCTTCTGGTCCGAGCACGGCCCCTGCTACCGCTGCCTCTACCCGGAGCCGCCGCCGCCCGGCATGGTCCCCTCCTGCGCCGAGGGCGGCGTGCTCGGCGTGCTGTGCGCCTCGATCGGCTCGATCCAGGTGACCGAGGCCATCAAGGTCCTCACCGGCACCGGCGACCCGCTGGTCGGGCGGCTGATGATCTACGACGCCCTGGAGATGACCTACCGCCAGGTCAAGGTCCGCAAGGACCCCGACTGCGCGGTCTGCGGCGAGAACCCGACCGTCACCGAGCTGATCGACTACGAGGCGTTCTGCGGCGTCGTCTCGGACGAGGCGCAGGCGGCGGCCAAGGACTCCACGATCACTCCGGCGCAGCTCAAGGAGTGGATCGACGGCGACGAGAAGATCGACATCATCGACGTCCGGGAGCCGAACGAGTACGAGATCGTCTCCATCCCCGGCGCGCGGCTGATCCCGAAGAACGAGTTCCTGATGGGGGACGCGCTCAGCGGGCTGCCGCAGGACCGCCGGATCGTCCTGCACTGCAAGACGGGCGTCCGCTCCGCGGAAGTGCTCGCGGTGCTGAAGAACGCCGGCTTCGCGGACGCCGTCCACGTCGGCGGCGGCGTCATCGGCTGGGTCAACCAGATCGAGCCCGAGAAGCCCGTCTACTGACGGCAGAAGCCCGGGGGCCGGTCCCCGCGGTCACTCGCCGCAGGTGTGTCCGTCCTGCGGGACGGTGCCTTCCAGCAAGTGGGCGTTGACGGTGTTGACCACGCAGGTGTCGCCCGTGGTGTACGCGCTGTGGCCCTCGCCGTGGTAGGTCAGCAGGGGCGCCACCTCCGGGCCGCCCATGGCCTCCTGCATCCGGCCGGCGCCGGCGTAGGGCGTAGCCGGGTCGCCGGTGTTGGCGACCAGCAGGATCGGTTCGGCGGCGTCCTCGGCGGCGTACCGCGGGCGTTCGGTCTGATCGGCGGGGACGGGCCAGCCCTCGCAGCCGCTCAGCCCCCAGACCATCCACTCGCCGAAGAGGGGCGAGGTCTCCATGAACTCCTCGCGGTACTCCCGCAGCTCGGCTATGGACATCCCCGAGGGGTCGTCCGCGCAGCGTATGGCGGTCAGCGCGGCGTTCTGGTTGCTGTAACGGCCCTGGGCGTCGCGGCCGTTGTAGAAGTCGGCCAGCAGCAGGAGGGTGTCGCCCGTGGAGGTCCAGAACAGCTCCTGGAGCCCCTGGGTCAGGTACTCCCAGCTCTCCTCGGAGTAGAGGCTGGCGATGATGCCGGTCATCGCCAGGTCCGCGGTCAGCCGGCGGCCGTTCGGGTCGGAGGTGGGCGCGGGAGTCTCCTCCAGCTGCTCGACCAGGTCGGCCAGCAGGCCGTTCCCGGCCTCGGCGTCGGAGCCGATCGGGCAGTCCTGGCGTTCGAACTCCACGCAGTGCTGGAGGTAGTGGTCGAGGGCGAGCTGGAAGCCCTCCAGGTCGAGGCGGGTCTGCGCGAGCCGGTCGGGGGTCGGGTCCACGACGGCGTCGAGCACGGTGCGGCCGACCCGCTCGGGGAAGAGGTGGGCGTAGACGCCGCCGAGCTGGGTGCCGTAGGAGATGCCGAAGTAGTGCAGCCGGTCGTCGCCCAGGGCGTGGCGCAGCAGGTCCATGTCGCGGGCGGTGTTGGCCGTGGTGACGTGGGGCAGCAGCTCGCCGGCGTTGGCCTCGCAGGCGGCGTAGTACTCCTCGTTCTCCCGCGTGAACTCCCGCTCCTCGGCGGCGTTCTCCGGCGGGCCGCCCGGCTCCTGGGCCTCGGCGTCGGTCGTGGCGTCGTCCAGGCAGGTCACCGGGGCGCTGTCGCCCACGCCGCGCGGGTCGAAGCTCACCAGGTCGAAGCCGCCCTCGCGCAGCTCCTGGTACTCGGTGCCGAACTGCGGCAGGGACAGCACGCCGGAGCCGCCCGGGCCGCCGAAGTTGAAGACCAGGGAGCCGACGCGGTCCTCGGCCGAGGCGGTGGTCCGGCTGCGTATCAGCGCCAGGTCGATCGTTCCGCCGTCCGGCTGATCCCAGTCCAGCGGGACGGTCAGCGTGGAGCACTGCCACTCCTCGCCCGGCGCGGTGCCCTCTCCCTGAAGGGGGGTGGGCGCCTCGCACGGGCCCCAGCGCAGCCGCTGCCCGGCCAGCTCCTCGGACAGCCCGGGGTAGGAGTCCTCGGCCGGGCGCGACTCGACGCCCGGGCCCCGCTCCCGCGGCCGTTCGTCGTCGCCCGAGCAGGCGGTGACCGCCAGCAGGGCCAGCGCGCCCGCGACGGCGGCCAGGACCCGGCGGCTCCGCGGCGGCGTGCGGCGGGCGCGCGCTGGGGTGAGTGTGCTCATCGTTCGTCCGTCTCTGTGCGTCACTCCGGAGGGCGAACGTACCTCCCGGCCGGGGCGGGCCCGTCGGCAGGTGCGCGGTGGGTGCGGCGGGTGCGGCGGGTGCGCGTGGACGGCGCCGGACGCGGTGTCCCCCCTCGCTCCCTTCAGACCCCCTTCGCCCCCCTCGTGGTTTCCTCCGAGGCTAGCCGGGGCCACTGACAGCGGCCCCGGGCAGGCCCCGGGACCCGCGGGAGCCCCGTGACGCCCCGGCCGCTCAGCCGCCGCAGCGGGTGTCGTCCTCCGGCACCCGCCCGCGCAGGAGGTAGGCGTCGACGGCCTCCCGGACGCAGTCGTTTCCCGCGTTGTACGCCCCGTGGCCCTCACCCTCGTAGGTGAGGCGGACGGCGACCTCCGGGCCGCCGAGGGCCTCCTGCATGTGCTCGGTGCCCGCGTAGGGGGTGGCCGGGTCGCCGGTGGTGCCGATCAGCAGGATGGGGGCCGCGCCGCGGGCGGAGACCTCGGGCCGGGAGCGGGTGCCGCGGGCGGGCCAGTGCGCGCAGCTCATCAGCGACCAGGCCATCGGCGGGCCGAACACGGGCGAGGCGTCCTCGAACTCGGGCAGCAGCCCGCGCACGTCCTCGGCGGTGTAGCGGTCGCGGGAGTCGGCGCAGCCGATGGCGGTGAGGGAGGACTGGAGGGTGGAGTAGGTGCCGTCGGGGTTGCGGCCGTTCATCGAGTCCCCGAGGGCCAGCAGTACGGTGCCGTCCGGGTCCTCGTCGGCCAGCGCGTCGTCCAGGCCCTGGGAGAGATAGGGCCAGAACTCCTCGGAGTACAGGGACTGGGCGATCCCGGCCCAGGCCAGCGCGTACGTCAGGCGGCGCCCGTCGGGGTCCTGGGTGCGCAGCGGGTCGCGTTCGAGGCGGGCGAGGAAGCGGGTGAGGCGGTCCTCGGCCTCCTCGGGGTCCTCGCCCAGCGGGCAGTCCCCGGCCTCGGCACAGTGCTCCAGGTAGGTCTCCAGGGCGAGCTGGAAGCCCTTGGCCTGGCCGATCGCCCCCTCCTCGCCGTCCCCGGTGGGGTCCACGACGGCGTCGAACGCTGCCCGCCCGACGCGGCGCGGGAAGAGGTGGGCGTAGACGGCGCCGAGTTCGGTGCCGTAGGAGATCCCGAAGTAGTGCAGCTTCCGGTCGCCCAGTACGTGCCGGAGGAGGTCGAGGTCCCGGGCGGTGTTGGCGGTGGTCAGGTGCGGGAGCAGCGGCCCGGCGGACTCCTCGCAGCCCTCCGTGAACTCCCGCAGCCGCTCGTCGAGTTCGCGCCGCTGGCGGTCGTTGTCCGGCACCGGGTCGGAGGCGAAGAACGCGTCGAGCCCCGGCCCGTCCAGGCAGGAGACCCCCTCGCTGTCCCCGACCCCGCGCGGGTCGAAGCTGACCAGGTCGTACCGCTCGTGCAGCCCCGCGTAGTCCTCCCCGAAGGCGGGCAGCGTGGCCACGCCCGAGCCGCCGGGGCCGCCGAAGTTGAAGACCAGGGAGCCGATGCGGCGGTCTGCGCGGGCCTGGGTCCGGGAGCGGATCAGGGCCAGGTCGATCGTTTCCCCGCCCGGGTCGCGGTAGTCCAGGGGGGCGCGCAGGGTGGCGCACTGCCAGGCGGAGCCCTCGGGCAGCGGGCTGGGGGACATGGCGTCGTCGCCCTGAGCGGGGTCGGGGGCCTCGCACTCCTCCCAGTCCGGCTCCTGGCCGGTGAGCGCCTCGGGCAGCTCCCCGGTGTCGGCGGGATCGGAGCGCGGCGCCGCGACCCGGCTCGCGGCGGGGCCGGGGGCGGCCGGGCCCGCGCAGCCGGCGGCGAGCGCGCCCGCGAGGAAGACGGCGAGAACGGCCGGGGCGGGCGTGGCGCCGGTCGCGGAGCGCGCCGCGCGGCGGGGGTTCTGGGGCATGGCGCGGGCTCCCGTCGTTGCTGCGGCTCGTTGCTCCGGCTCGTTGCTCCGAATGGGCCGATAAGCCTCATCGTGGGCGGGTGCCCCGGGCGGCGCACGCGGGCTGCGTCAGCCGGGTGACGTGCGCCCCGGCGCGAGCCAGCGCCCGCGCAGCGCGATCAGCACGGCGGCGGCAACGGCCAGCAGCAGCAGGGAGACGGCCGTGGCGCCGGCCGGGTCCTCCTGGAGGAGCAGGTAGACGTGGAGGGGCAGGGTCTGCGTGGTGCCGGGCAGGTTGCCCGCGAAGGTGAGCGTCGCCCCGAACTCGCCCAGCGCCCGCGCCCAGCACAGCGCCGCCCCCGCCGCCAGGGACGGCCCGGTCATCGGCAGCGTGACCAGCCGCAGCGTGGTCAGCGGGCCCGCGCCCATCGTGGCCGCCGCCTCCTCGAAGTGCGGGTCGAGGCCGCTCAGCGCCCCCTCCAGGCTGATCACCAGGAAGGGCATCGCCACGAAGGTCGCGGCCACCACCGCCCCGGCCGTGGAGAAGGGCAGCGTGACGCCGAGCGCGTCCAGCGGCCCGCCCAGCAGCCCCCGCCGCCCGAGCCCCTGGAGCAGCGCCACGCCCGCCACGGTCGGGGGCAGCACCATCGGCAGCAGCACCAGGCACCGCAGCAGGGTACGGCCCCGGAACTCGGCCCTCGCCAGCAGCCAGGCCAGCGGAACGCCCAGCAGCAGCGAGAACAGCAGCGCCCAGGCCGAGACCTGGAGCGAGAGGCCCAAAGCGGTGACCACGGCGGGGGAGGTCAGGCGGCCCGCCAGCCCCGACCAGGGCGCGTCGGCCAGGACCCCGGCCAGCGGGAGGGCGAGGAAGGCCGCGGCCAGTGCGGCGGGGGCCGCCAGGGTCAGGGGCGGGCGGCGGGGCCCTGAGCGGGGCCGTCGCCGCGGAGGGCGGGGGCGCACGGCCGTCACGGCAGCAGGAAGCCCGCGCCCGACAGCAGCTCCCGCGCGGGCTCCGAGGCCAGCCAGGCCACGAACTCCCCGGCCTCCTGCGGGTGTTCCGAGGCGTCCAGGGCCGCCGCCGGGTAGGCCGCGACGACGTTCTGCTCCGCCGGGACGGGCACGGTGCGCACGTCCCCGCCCGCCCCCGCCGCGTCGGTGACGTAGACCAGCCCGGCGTCCGCCTCGCCCAGCCTGACCCGGCTGAGCACGGCCCGGACGTTGGGCTCCTCCGAGTCCGGCGCGGCGGCGATCCCCTGCGCGTCCAGGATCTGCCGTGCGTACCGCCCCGCCGGCACCTCGGGCGCGGCCAGCACCAGGCGCAGGTCCGCGTCGGCGAGGTCCGCCAGGCCGGCCACCCCGCCCGGGTCGTCGGGCGGGGTGACGATGGTCAGCTCGTTGCGGGCGATGACGGTGGGCTCGCCGGTCTCCCCGGACACGCCCTCCATCGTGTCCGTGTCCGCCGTGACGAGCACGTCGGCGGGAACGCCCTGGGTGACCTGCGTCGCCAGCTCCTGGGAGCCGGCGAAGGAGAAGCGGACGGCGACGCCCGGGTGCGCGTCCTCGTAGGCCGCGCCCGCCTCCTCGAAGACGTCGGTGAGGGAGGCGGCGGCGAGCACGGTGAGGGTGGTCCCCCCGCCGCCGGCGTTCCCGTCCTCCCCGCCGGAGGAGCAGGCGGCGGCCAGGGCCAGGGCGGCGGCGAGGGCCGGGGCGAGCAGGAGGTGCGGAAGGAGACGGGTGCGCGGGGCGAGGGGCACGGGGGTCACGTCCTGTCGATGTGCACGCTGGTGGCCTTGACGCGGGCGACGGCCTCCATGCCGACGGCGAGGCCGAGTTCCTCCACGGCCTCCCGGGTCAGCAGGGAGACCAGCCGGTGCGGCCCGGCCTGGATCTCCACCTGCGCCGCGACGTCCCCGAGGGTGACGGCCGTGATGATGCCGGGGAACGCGTTCCGCGCGCTGGTGTAGGGCACGCCCCGCTCCGGGCCCGCGGCGGCGGCCTCGGCGGCCAGGGCGCCGGCGAACGCGGCCAGGTCCTCGCCCGCGATCAGCCGCTTGCCCGCCTCGTCCCGGCGCGTGGGCAGCCGTCCGGCATCGGCCCAGCGCCGCACGGTGTCGGGGCTGACGCCGAGCAGCCGGGCCGCCCGGCCGATGGAGTAGGAGCGCATGTGCGGGACCTTAGGCGGCCCCGGCTCGCAGACGCAAGGCGATGCGGCGTCAACCCCCCGCGAATGCGCCCCCTCCAACGTCTGCGGCAATGCCCGCGGCAACGCCCGCCCCTACAGGTGCCCCCTGCGCGTGAGCTGGGTGAACGCCAGCCACCCGGGCAGCACCGGCAGCCAGAAGGTCAGCAGGCGGAAGAGCAGCACCGCGCCCAGCGCCGTGTTGGACGGCACCCCGTGCAGCGTGATCAGCGCGGTGCTCAGGGCCAGCTCGATCGCGCCCAGGCCGCCGGGGGTCGGGACGGCCGATCCGACGGCGTTGCCCGCCAGGAACACCACCGCGACGGCGGCCAGGCTCAGGTCCGGCGCCCCGAAGGCCCGCAGCGAGGAGTCCAGGCACAGCACGAAGCCCATGGTCATCAGCAGCATCCCGCCGATGCCCGCGACCAGCTTCCGCGGCCGTTGCACCACGTCCAGCATCCGCGGCACCACCCCGGCGAAGAGGCTGCGCACCCGCTCGGAGAGGTTCTTGCGCAGCACCGGCACGGCGGTGACGATCAGCACCGCGACGGCCGCAGTCAGCAGCCCCGCGATCACCGTCCTCGACGGGGAGATGGAGGGGGCCTGCTCGGTCCCGGTCAGGTAGCCGAACGTCAGGAGCAGCGCGATGTGCGCGGCCAGCCCGAACAGCTGGGAGGCCCCGACGCTGGCCACCGCGTGGCCCGGCCGCAGCCCCTGGCGTTGCAGGTAGCGGGCGTTCAGCGCGGCGCCGCCGATGGCCGCGGGGGCGACCAGCTTGACGAAGGACCCGGCGACCTGGGCGGCCACCGTGCGCAGGTAGCCGACCTTCTCGGGGACGAAGCCGAGCAGGCTGATCGCGGCGGCGAAGTAGGTCAGCGCCGAGAACCCGGCGGCCACCAGCACCCAGCCCCAGTTCGCGTCGTCCCACACCCGCTGGAACTCGGGGTTGATCAACTGGCTGACCAGCAGGTACGCGGCGAAGGCCGCCGCCACGACGGTGACCAGGGTGCGCGGGCGGATGCGCTCGATCCGGGCGGGCTCTATCGCCGCCTGCGGCCGGATCAGCAGCACCTGCTGGCGGATCAGCGCCAGCAGGTCGGGCTCGCGCGCGTCGTCCAGCGCCTCCTCCATGGCCTGCTTCTCCGCCTGCTTGAACGCCCGCACCGCGCGCCGGTCGGCGTTCTCCGGCAGGCTGCCGCGGGCCTCGCGGTAGGCGCGGCTGGCGTCGAGGACCGCCTGCCGCTCGCGCCCGGCGCGCTCCCGGGAGCGCAGGCGCAGCGCCGCGCGCGTGGGGCGGCTGAGCGCGATGGGCTGGAGCAGCGGCAGGCTGTCGGCCACGGCGTCGGGCCCCAGCACGGCGACGGCGCAGGCAACGGCCCGCTCGGCGCCGGCCCGCAGGCCGAACGTCGTCAGGAGCTGCGCCACGTCCATCCGCAGCAGCAGGTCCCCGGCGGCGATCTCGCCGCTGCGCAGGTCGGTGAGGTAGACCCGGCCCTCCCGGTCCACCAGCAGGGAGCGCCCGTCCAGCCGGCGGTGGGCGATGCGGCGGGACTGGAGCGCGCCGACCTGGCCCCAGGCGGCGCGCATCAGCTCGTCGGTGATCTCGTCCTCGGGCAGGGAGTCGAGGTTCCGGCCGCCGATGTGCTCGTAGACCAGCATCACCGCGTCCGGGCCCAGCTCGGAGGTGGCGATCAGCTTGGGGGCGTTGGCCCCGGCGGCGATGGCCGCGTACGCCAGCAGGGCCTCCTGCTCCAGCGCCTGGCGCAGCGAGGGCAGGCTGCGGCGGGTGACGCTGCCGCGCAGCGCCAGGCGGCGCCAGGCGCGGTAGAAGAAGCCGCGGGCCTGCTGGGCGCGGTCCACGACGGTGACGTCCAGGGGCGGGCCCGACTCCAGGGTGACGACGTAGTGGCGGGTGGGCTCGGTGCGCTCGCGGCGCTCCGTGCCCTCCCCGCCTCCGGGCTCCGCGGCCTCCGCCTCGGGGCCCTCGGCGCGCAGGGCGGAGACCGGGCGGAACCCGAGGTGGCGCAGGCCGGCCAGGAGCTGCTGGCCGGTGGGGCGGACGTTGGGGGAGCCGACCGCGTACAGCGTGGCGTAGGCGATGGTCCAGCCGATGAGGACGGTGACGAGGATGGAGAACGGCGTGGTGTAGCCCGCGACGAGGACCGCGACGGCGTCGAGCACCAGCACCGCCCACATCGCGGGCCGCCAGCGCGGGCGGTGGGTCATGCCGACGGCGGTGGCGTAGGCGATGACGGGCGCGAGGTAGCCGTGGACCGGGTCGGTCAGGCCGCCGCCGTTGGGGGCCTGGCGGGTGAGGGCGTCCTGCACCGAGTCGGGGGAGAGGCGGGCCACCCACAGGCTGAACGTCAGCGAGACGCCGTGCGCGAGAACGGCCGCCAGCACGCCGTCGGCGATGCGCAGCCCGTCGCGTTTCATCACCCGTTCGATGGCGAAGGCCACGGGGACGACCAGGACGGCGGCGGCGGAGAGGAACCCGGCGAACTCGATCAGCAGGGACGGCGCCTGGCTCGCACCCTTGTCGACGTCCCGCTCGATGCCCTCGGTGGTGCCGATGGCGAAGATGGCCAGGCCCAGCACGAGCCCGATCCCCAGCAGCCCGAGCAGCACCCGCAGCAGGTCGGCCGGCCGGTGCACCCGCGCGGCCAGGATCGGCTCGTCCCCGCCGATCCGCACGGCGCCGTCCCGCTGGGGCGCGCCGTCCGCTCCGCCCGCGGCGGGCACGCCGCCATCCGCCCCGTCCTGGCCGGGAGCCCTGCCCGGGGAGACGGCCGGCCGGGCCGGCCGGCCGGTGGTGGGTGGGGTGGCCGCCGCCGGGGCGGCCCCCTGTCGTTCCGCTGCGGGCACGTGCTCGTCCGGCCGCTGTGCCCGCTCTTCTTCGCCCCGTATCACTGGTCGCTTCCTCGGGATTCGCCTCGCGCTGGAACTGCCGACCAGCTCCCCCCCGCGCTGGGACGATAGTGGCATGGGGTGCGCCGCCGCGGGCGGCGCGGGTGCGCCGGTCCGCCCGGCTCCCGGCGAGGGCCGCGCGCCAAAGGTGCGGCACGATGGGGCGCATGGCCCGCAGCAACGCCCGCGCGCAGGGCGCCCCCGACCCCGCGGACGCGTCCGGGGCGCGCGCCGCGCACCGGCTCCCGGATTACGCCGAGCGGGTGCTGGAGGCCGCCGACAGCGTGCCCCCGGGGCGCGTGGTCACCTACGGGGACATCGCCGCCCTGCTCGGGGAGGGCGGCCCGCGGCAGGTCGGCCGGGTGATGGCCCTGTACGGCGGCGCCGCGCCGTGGTGGCGCGTGGTGCGCGCGGACGGCCGGCCGCTGCCCGGCCACGAGCACCGCGCACTGGAGCACTACCGCGCGGAGGGCACCCCGCTGCGCGACGGCGCGCGCCCCGATGCGCCTTGCCGCATCGACCTGCGCCGGGCGCGCTGGGACTGGTCGGGCGGCTGAGGCGGTCCGGCCGTTAGCGCACCGGCTCATGGACACCGGCTTCCCGCACCGCCGTTGGAGGCGGCCCGGCGGGGGACGGCGGGGAAGGGCTGCGCCACGGGAGCCGACTGGCGTAGCGTCGGGAGCGCGCGCCGCACCCGCGTCCGCCGCCTCCGCACCGTCCGCGGGATCCGCAGCACCCCCGACGTCCCCGAGAATGCGCCATCCACGTGAGTCACTCCGTCCCGTTCACTGACCGGCCGCCGTCCGTCCCCGGAGCGTACCGACTGGTGCGCACGCCGCTGGGCGAAGCGCGCGTCCCCACGGTGGACGCAGCGCGGCGCGCGGTGGTTGACCACCGGGGCGGCCCGCTGCTGGTGCTCGCCGGGCCGGGGACGGGCAAGACCGCCACGCTCGTGGAGGCGGTCGCGCGCCGGGTGGAGGGCGGCACGGACCCCGAGCGCGTCCTGGTGCTGACGTTCAGCCGCAAGGCCGCCGTCGAGCTGCGCGACCGCCTCGCCGCCCGCCTGGAGGGCACCGCCCCGGCCGCGAGCACCTTCCACTCCTTCGCCTACGCGCTGGTGCGCGCACACCAGGACCGCGAGCTGTTCGCCGAGCCGCTGCGCCTGCTGACCGGTCCGGAGCAGGACCTCTACCTGCGCGAACTCCTCGCGGGACACCGGGAGCTGGAGCGCGCCGGCCTGCCCGCCCCGGCGTGGCCCGAGGAATTGCGCGCCTGCCTGACCACCCGCGGCTTCGCGGACGAGCTGCGCGCCGTGCTGGCCCGCAGCCGGGAGCTGGGCCTGGACCCCGAGCGCCTGGCCGCGTTCGCCCGCCGCACCGGGCGGCCCGACTGGGAGGCCGCGGCCCGCTTCATGGCCGAGTACCTGGACGTCACCCAGGCGCAGGGTGTCCTCGACTACGCCGGGCTGGTGCGCGACGCCGCGCGGCTGCTGGCCGGCGCGAAGGCCGCCGCGGAGGTGCGGGCCCGCTACGACGCCGTCTTCGTCGACGAGTACCAGGACACGGACCCGGCGCAGGCCGAGCTGCTGCGGGCGCTGGCCGGGAACGGCCGCGACCTGATGGTCTTCGGCGACCCGGATCAGTCCATCTACGCCTTCCGCGGCGCGGACGTCGGCGGCATCCTCGGCTTCCCGGACGCGTTCCGCACCGCCGACGGGCGGCCCGCGCCGGTCGCGGTGCTGACGACGGGGCGGCGCAGCGGGGCGGCGCTGCTGGCCGCCACCCGGCAGGTGGCGCAGCGGATGCCGCTGGCCCGGCTCCCGGCCGAGGCGGTGCGCCGCCACCGGGCGCTGACGGCCGAGCGCGAGGGCGGGCGGGTCGAGGTGTTCACCTACCCCACGCCCGGGGCCGAGCTGGAGAACATCGCGGACCTGCTGCGCCGGGCGCACCTGGAGGACGGCGTGCCCTGGGGCGAGATGGCCGTCCTGGTGCGCGCGGGCGCGCGCTCCCTGCCGGGCGTGCGCCGGGCGTTGACCTCCGCTGGCGTCCCCGTCGAGGTGGACGGCGAGGACCTCCCTCTCCACCAGGAGCCGGCCGTGGCCCCCCTCCTGGCCGCCCTCCAGGCGATCGCGGGCGAGCCGTCCCCGGACGAGGCGCCGCCGCCCACGGCGGAGGAGCCGACGGAGGCCCCGGGGACGGCCGTCGCACAAGCCGCAAGCGGCGGGTCCGCAGGCTCGGCCGACCCGGCGCACGCCCGAGCGCCGGAGGGCGTGGACGGCGGTGCGGCCGTCCGGGGCGGCGGGCTCGCCGACGAGGCGTCCGGAGCCGGGGACGGTCCGGCGACCCGGCGCGCCGCCGGGCCCGGGCCCGCCGGAGGCGGCCTGGGCGCGCAGCGCAACGGCCCCCCGGGGCGGGCCCCGGAGGATGCCGCCGACGCCGCAGGCGTCGGCAGGCTCGCCTTCGACGCCGAGAGCGCCGCGCGGCTGCTGACCTCGCCGCTGGGGGGGATGGACGCGGCGGATCTGCGGCGGCTGGGGCGGGCGTTGCGCAACGAGGAGCGCGCGGCCGGGGCCGCCGTGCCCCCGCCCTCGGGGGAGCTGATCGCGCGAGCGCTCGCGGAGCCGGAGCGCCTGGTCGCGCACGACCCGGCGTACGCGCGGGGCGCACAGCGCCTGGGCCTGCTGCTGCGCAAGGCCCGCGAGCTGCTGGAGGGCGGCGGCACCGCCGAGGAGGCCCTGTGGCTGCTGTGGGACGGCACCGGCTGGCCCGAGCGGCTGGAGCGCGCCGCCCTGCGCGGGGGCGCCGCCGGGCGCAACGCCGACCGCGACCTGGACGCCGTCTGCGCCCTGTTCGAGGTCGCCGCCCACGCCGAGGAGCGCACCGGCGGCCGGGGCGCGCGCAACTTCCTCAGCGAGCTCCAGGCGCACGACATCGCCGCCGACACGCTCCACGCGCGCGCCGCGCGCCCCGACGCCGTCAGGCTGATGACCGCCCACCGCGCCAAGGGCCTGGAGTGGTCCCTGGTCGTCGTGGCGGGCGTGCAGGAGGGCCTGTGGCCCGACCTGCGGCGGCGCGGCTCGCTGCTGGAGGCCGACCGCATCGGCCGCGACGGCCTGGCCGAGCCGCTCACCCCCGCCGCCCTACTGGCCGAGGAGCGGCGCCTGTTCTACGTGGCCGTGACCCGCGCGAAGGAGCGCCTGGTCGTCACCGCCGTCCGGGGCGCCGAGGACGGCGACCAGCCCTCGCGTTTCCTGCGCGAACTCGGCGTCGAGCCGCAGGAGATCGCGGGCCGCCCGCGCCGCCCCCTCTCCCCGGCCGCCCTCGTCGCCGAGCTGCGCGCCACCACCGTCGACCCGGCCGCCTCCCCGGCGCTGCGCCGCGCCGCGGCCCGGCGCCTGGCCGAACTGGCCGCGCTGACCGACGAGGACGGCCACGCCCTGGTGCCCGCCGCCCACCCCGACCGCTGGTGGGGCCTGCGCCGACCCACGCGTTCCCCCGCCCCGCTGCGCGACCCCGAGGAGCCGGTCGCGCTCAGCGGCAGCGCCCTGGGCCAGCTCGCGAACGCCTGCTCGCTGCAGTGGTTCCTGGGCCGCGAGGCGCACGCCGAGCCGCCCGCCACCACGGCCCAGGGCTTCGGAAACGTCCTGCACGTCCTCGCCGACGAGGTCGCCTCCGGCACCACCCCGGCCGACCTGTCGGTGCTGATGGAGCGGCTGGAGACCGTCTGGGACTCCCTGGCCTTCGAGGCGCCCTGGCAGTCCCGGCGCGAGCGCACCGAGGCGCGCGCCGCGCTGGAGCGCTTCCTGCGCTGGCACGTCGCCCAGCGCGAGGCCGGGCGCGAACCGGTAGCCAGCGAGGCGCCGTTCGACATCACCCTGGAGGCCGGGGAGCACCGGGTGCGCATCCGCGGCGTGCTGGACCGCGTGGAGCGCGACGCCGAGGGCCGCGCCTACGTCGTGGACTTCAAGACCGGCCGGACCCGGCCCACGGGCGCGGAGGTGGAACGCCATCCGCAGCTCGCCGTCTACCAGCTGGCCGTCCGTCACGGCGAGCGCGAGGGCGGCGACGGCGCCGGGGGGGGCCCGTGGGGCGAGCCCGGCGGCGCCGAGCTGGTCCACCTGCGGCAGGGCGCGGCGCGCCGGGACGGGGGCGAGGCGCTTCCGGCCGTGCAGCGGCAGCAGCCGCCCGGCGCCGAAGGGGGCGACTGGGTCGCGGAGTTGCTGACCACGGCCGCGGGCCGCGTGCTGGACGAGCGCTTCGGCCCCGCCACCGGGCAGCAGTGCGGGGCCTGTTCCTTCCGCGGGGCGTGCAGCGCGCGGCCCGAGGGGCGCCAGGTGGTGGAGTAGGGGTGGCGTAACGGCCGCGCACGGGGACTGCGCGGGCGGCGGGCGGGAACTGTCAGTGGCGGCGGCTAGTCTCTGGGAGTGCCCGCCCGACTCAGTGAACCTCAGCAGCTCAGGGAGCTGCTGGGCATCCCGTTCACCGAGGAGCAGATGGCGTGCATCACCGCGCCGCCCGCCCCCCAGGCGATCGTCGCGGGCGCCGGCTCGGGCAAGACGACCGTGATGGCCGCCCGCGTGGTGTGGCTCACCGGCACCGGGCAGGTGGAGCCCGCGCGCGTCCTGGGCCTGACGTTCACGAACAAGGCGGCCGGCGAGCTGGCCGAGCGCGTGCGTGGCGCCCTGGCCCGCGCCGGGGTGGACACCGCCGAGGAGGGCGAGCCGCAGATCTCCACCTACCACGCCTTCGCCGGGCGGCTGCTGAGCGAGCACGGCCTGCGCCTCGGCGTGGAGCCCGCCTCCCGGCTGCTGGCGGACGCCGGGCGGTTCCAGCTCGCGGCCGAGGCGCTGCGCGCGGCCCCGGCCGAATTCGAGCCGGGCGGGCGGGGCTTCGCCACGCTGGTGGCCGACCTGGTCGCGCTGGAGGCCGAGATGGCGGAGCACCTGGTGGAGCCCGCCGCGCTCCGGGCGTTCGACCGCGCGCTCCTGGCCGATCTTGAGGGCGCGAAGCTGAGCAACGCCGACCTGCGGCTGATCCCGGAGACCGCGCGGGCCCGCGGCGAGCTGCTGGGCGTGGTGGAGGCGTACCGCGCGCGCAAACGCGCCCGCGACCTTCTGGACTTCGGGGACCGGATCGCGCTGGCCGCCCGCCTGGCCCGGGACGTTCCCGAGGTGGGGCGGGCCCTGCGCGAGGAGTTCGGCGTGGTGCTGCTGGACGAGTACCAGGACACCTCGGTGGCCCAGCGGGTGCTGCTGGCCGGGCTGTTCGGCGGTGGCACCGGGCACGCCGTCACCGCCGTGGGCGACCCCTGCCAGGCGATCTACGGCTGGCGCGGCGCCTCGGTGGCCAACCTCGACGAGTTCCCCCGGCACTTCCCGCACCGCGACGGCAGCCCCGCCCGCCAGGACTCCCTCAGCGAGAACCGCCGCAGCGGCGGCCGGCTGCTGCGCCTGGCCAACGACCTGGCAGCCCCGCTGCGCGAGCGCCACCCGGGCGTGGCCCCGCTGCGCCCGGCCGAGGGAGCCGAGCACGAGGGGCTGGTGCGCTGCGCGCTGCTGGCCACGCACGCCGAGGAGCTGGCCTGGCTGGCCGACTCGGTGGCGCACCTGGTGCGCACCGGCACCCCGCCGGGCGCGATCGCCGTGCTGTGCCGCACCGCGGGCGACTTCGGGGAGATCCAGCGGCACCTGGTGGACCGCGAGGTGCCCGTGGAGGTGGTGGGCCTCTCCGGCCTGCTGCACCTGCCGGAGGTCGCGGACCTGGTGGCCGTGTGCGAGGTGCTGGCCGACCCCACGGCCAATGCCGCCCTGGTCCGGCTCCTGACCGGGCCGCGCTGGCGGATCGGGCCGCGCGACCTTGCGCTGCTGGGGCGGCTGGCCCGGGTGCTGGTGCGCGCCGGGGGTGTGGACGCGGCGGACGCGGGGCGGCTGGCCGCCGCAGTGGCCGGCACGGACCCCTCGGAGACCGTGTCCCTGGCGGACGCGCTGGACACCTTCGTGCAGGGCGGGCCGGGCGGTGGCGGGCCCGCGCAGGGCGGGCCCGGAGGCGGCGGGCCGGCGGACGGGCTGCCGTTCTCGCCCGCGGCCCGGGTCCGCTTCGCGCACCTGGCCGCGGAGATCCGGGAGCTGCGCCGCGCGCTGGGCGACCCGCTGATGGACGTGCTGCACCGGGTGCTGGCGGTCACCGGCCTCGAGGTCGAGCTGGCCGCCTCCCCGCAGGCGCTGGCGGCGCGGCGCCGGGAGACCCTGGGCGCGTTCCTCGACCTGGCCGCGGGCTTCGCCGCCGGGCGCGGCGGCGCGGCGGAGGGCGGGGAGGCCACGCTGCCGGCGTTCCTGGCGTTCCTGCGCGCGGCCGACCGTTACGACAAGGGGCTGGACGGCTCGCTGCCCGGCGGCGAGGACACGGTCAAGGTGCTGACCGCGCACAAGGCCAAGGGTCTGGAGTGGGACGTGGTGGCCCTGCCGGGGCTGTGCGCCGGGCAGTTCCCCGCCCGCGCCTCGCGCGACTCCTGGCTGCGGCAGGCGCGGGCGCTGCCGCACCCGCTGCGCGGGGACGCCGCGACCCTGCCCGGGATCACGGAGTGGACGCCCGCCGCCCTGCGGGAGTACACGGCGCGGGTCGGCGCGCACCTGGACCTGGAGGAGCTGCGCCTGGGGTACGTCGCGGTCACCCGGCCGCGCTCGCTGCTGCTGGGCTCGGGGCACTGGTGGGGGCCGAGCCAGAAGCGGCGGCGCGGGCCCTCGCCCTTCCTCCAGGCCCTGCGCGCCCACTGCGAGGCCGACCCCGCGCACGGCGAGGTCGAACGCTGGGCCGAGGCGCCGGAGGAGGACGCGGAGAACCCCGCCCTCGACGGGCCGCGCCGGGACCTGGCCTGGCCGCTGCCGCTGGACCCGGAGGCGTACGCCCGGCGGCGGGAGGCGGCGGACGCCGTGCTGGAGCGGCTGGCCGGCGGCGTGCCGGGGCAGCGGGGCGGGGCGGAGGACGGCGGCGGGCCCGCCACGGGCCTTGCGCGTCCGGCCGCGGACGGCGAGCCGGAGGGCGGGCCGCCGGGGGAGGGCGAGCATGTGGGTGGTCTCACCCCCGAGGAGCAGCGGGCCGTGGCCTCCTGGGACCGCGACCTCGCCGCCCTCTCCCGCGAGCTGCGCCAGGCCAGGGCCGCGGTGCGGGACGTGGCGCTGCCCGCCAGCCTGTCGGCCTCGCAGGTCCAGCGGCTGGCGGCCGACCCGGAGGGCTTCGCGCGCGAGCTGGCCCGGCCCATGCCACGCCCGCCGCAGCCGGCCGCGCGGCGCGGCGCCCGTTTCCATGCCTGGGTCGAGGCCCGCTTCGAGACGCTGGCCCTGCCCCTGCTCGGCCCCGAGGAGCTGCCGGGCGGCGACCCGGAGGAGGACGCCGAGATCCGCGACGAGCGCGATCTCGCGCTGCTGAAGGAGGCGTTCGCGCGCACGCCCTACGCCTCCCGCACGCCGTACCGGGTCGAGGCGCCGTTCCAGATCCGGCTGGCGGGGCGGCTGATCCGCGGCCGGATCGACGCGGTGTACCGCACCGTCGGCGGCGGCTTCGAGATCGTCGACTGGAAGACCTCCCGCCGCCAGGACGCCGACCCCCTCCAGCTGGCGATCTACCGGGTGGCCTGGGCCGAGCGGCACGGCCTGCCGCTGTCGGCGGTCTCGGCGGCCTTTCTCTACGTCCGCAGCGGCGAGCTGGTGCGCCCGACCGTGCTGCCCGGGCGGCGCGGACTCGAACGACTGCTGCTGGGGGAGGATGAGTGGGAGCCCAACGACCCCGGTTAGGCTCATTGGCATGCGTATCCCCCGCTCGGCTTCCCAGGACAGCGCCGTCCGGCCGATTCCCCTCGCCGGTACCGGCGGCATCGACCGCGACGCCCATCACCGGCTGGACGAGGCGTGGCTGGGGGCGGCGTGGAGCCATCCCTCGACGCGCGTCTTCGTCGTCTCCGGCGGCCAGGCGCTGGTCGAGGAGACCGCCGACGGGCGGACCGAGCTGGTGATGATGCCCTCCTTCGACGCGCCCGTCACCGAGGCCCACCGGTACTTCCTGGGCTCGGACGCCGAGGGCGTGCGGTACTTCGCCCTCCAGAAGGACGCCCTGCCCGGGCGGATGGACGACGTGGCCCGCCCGGCGGGCCTGCGGGAGGCCGCGGCGCTGCTCTCGCCGCGCGACGGGCAGCTGATGGTGCACGCGGTCGCCCTGGAGAACTGGCAGCGCATGCACCGCTTCTGCTCCCGCTGCGGGGAGCGCACGGTGATCGCCGCGGCCGGCCACATCCGCCGCTGCCCGGCCTGCGGCGCGGAGCACTACCCGCGCACCGACCCGGCCGTGATCATGCTGGTGCTGGACGAGGAGGACCGGGCGCTGCTGGGGCGGCAGGTGCACTGGCCCAAGGGGCGCTTCTCGACGCTGGCCGGCTTCGTGGAGCCCGGGGAGTCGATAGAACAGGCCGTCGTCCGCGAGGTCGCGGAGGAGGCGGGCATCGCGGTCGGCGAGGTGGAGTACGTCGCCAGCCAGCCCTGGCCGTTCCCCTCCAGCCTGATGCTCGGGTTCGTCGCGCACGCGACCTCGACCGAGGTGCGGGTGGACGGGGACGAGATCGAGGAGGCCCGCTGGTTCTCCCGGGAGGACCTGCGGGCGGCGATGGACGCCGGGGACGTGCTGCCGCCCTACGGCGTGTCCATCGCCGCCGTGCTGATCGAGCAGTGGTACGGCAAGCCGCTGGCCACCACGCCCTGGTAGGGCGCGCTCCGGCGGGGCGCGCCGGCGCGGCGCGGGGTCAGGCGGCCAGGGCCTGCTTGACCTCGGCCAGCGAGGGGTTGGTCATGGTGACGTCGGGCGCGCCGCCGGCGGGGGTGACGACCACCGTCGGGACGGTGCGGTTGCCGTTGTTCGCCTTCTCGACCACGGCCACCGCCGAGGGGTCCTGCTCGATGTCGATCTCGGTGTAGGCGATGCCCTCGCGGTCCAGCTGGCTCTTGAGCCGGCGGCAGTAGCCACACCACGTGGTGCTGTACATGATCACGTTGCCCTGCGCGGTCATCGTCTCGGCGCTCCTCACGTGTCCGCCGCGTCCTTCGCGGTCGCCCCAGGAGAACACGGCGGCCGGTATGAGTAATTCCGGCGCCTGTGGACAACCCGCTGCCCCGCTCTTGCCGGACCTGGCAGCATGGCCGGGTGACTTCAGCAACGCAGCCCCCTCCCTTCCCACCGGTGCCGGACTCCGCCGACGCCGTGCTCGACGGGCTCGACCCGGAGCAGCGCGCCGTGGCGACGACGCTGCACGGCCCGGTGTGCGTGCTGGCCGGCGCGGGGACGGGCAAGACGCGGGCGATCACCCACCGCATCGCCTACGGGGTCCGCGCGGGGGTCTACCAGCCGGCCACCGTCCTGGCCGTCACCTTCACGCAGCGGGCCGCGGGGGAGATGCGCGGGCGGCTGCGGCAGCTGGGCGCGGCCGGGGTGCAGGCGCGGACGTTCCACGCCGCCGCCCTGCGCCAGTTGCAGTACTTCTGGCCCCGCGCCGTGGGCGGGGAGGTGCCCCGGCTGCTGGAGCGGAAGGTCACGCTGGTCGCGGAGGCCGCCGCCCGAAGCCGCCTGCGGCTGGAGCGGGCCGCGCTGCGGGACGTCACGGGCGAGATCGAGTGGGCCAAGGTCACCCAGACCGTCCCCGACGACTATCCGGCGGCGGTGGTCAAGGCCGGCCGCGAGGCCCCCCGCGACCCCGCCGAGACCGCCCTGGTCTACGCGACGTACGAGCAGCTCAAGCGCGACCGGAACGCCATCGACTTCGAGGACGTGCTGCTGCTGACCGTCGGCATCCTCGCGGACCGGCCGGACATCGCGGAGACCGTCCGCCGCCAGTACCAGCACTTCGTCGTCGACGAGTACCAGGACGTCAGCCCCCTCCAGCAGCGGCTGCTGACCCTGTGGCTGGGCGAGCGGGACAGCCTGTGCGTGGTCGGGGACGCCAGCCAGACGATCTATTCCTTCACCGGCGCCACCCCCGACCACCTGCTGAACTTCCGCGCCCGCCACCCCCAGGCCACGCTGGTGAAGCTGGTCCGCGACTACCGCTCCTCGCCGCAGGTCGTCCACCTGGCCAACGGCCTGCTCGCCCAGGCCAGGGGCCGGGCCGCCGAGCACCGCCTGGAGCTGATCTCCCAGCGCCCCCCCGGGCCCGAGCCGGAGTACAGCGAGCACGCCGAC
Organism: Streptomyces boetiae; assembly: GCF_031845405.1. Lineage (NCBI taxonomy): Bacteria > Bacillati > Actinomycetota > Actinomycetes > Kitasatosporales > Streptomycetaceae > Streptomyces > Streptomyces boetiae. The sequence continues at coordinate 5,221 of NZ_JAVREN010000014.1, read as the reverse complement.
GAGCCCGCCGAGGCCGAGGCGGTGGCCGCGCGCATCGCCCGGCTGCTGGCCCCGCCCGAGCAGGGCGGCGCGGGCGTGCCCGCCAGCGAGATCGCCATCCTCTACCGGACGAACGCCCAGTCCGAGATCTACGAGCAGGCCCTGGCCGACGCCGGCGTGCCGTACCAGCTGCGCGGCGCCGAGCGGTTCTTCGAGCGGGCCGAGATCCGCCAGGCGGTCCTCGCGCTGCGCGGCGCCGCCCGCGCGGGGGGGAACGACCACGCCCTGGACGGCGCCGACGGCCTGGCGGGCCAGGTCGGGGCCGTGCTGGGCTCCACCGGCTGGACGCCGGACCCGCCCGCGGGCTCCGGAGCCGTCCGCGAGCGCTGGGAGTCGCTGCGCGCCCTGGTGCGGCTGGCGGAGGACTTCGGCCGTGCCCGCCCGGAGGCCACGCTCGGCGAGTTCGTCGGCGAGCTGGACGAGCGGACCGCCGCCCAGCACGCGCCCACCGTGGAGGGCGTCACCCTGGCCTCCCTGCACACCGCCAAGGGCCTGGAGTGGGACGCGGTCTTCCTCGTCGGGCTCACCGACGGCATGCTGCCCATCTCCCACGCCAAGACGCCCGAGCAGGTCGAGGAGGAGCGCCGCCTGCTGTACGTCGGCGTCACCCGGGCCCGGCAGCACCTGTCGCTGTCCTGGGCGCTGGCCCGCTCGCCGGGCGGCCGGGCGGGGCGGCGGCCCAGCCGGTTCCTGGACGGGCTGAGGCCCGGCTCCGGGCGGCCGGGGGAGCGGAGTGCCGGCGGGGGAGGGGGCGTGGACCGCGGCTCGGGCGGCCGGCAGCGCCGCCCGCGCGGGCCGGTGCAGTGCCGGGTGTGCGGGCGGACGCTGACCGAAGCCCCCGAGGTGAAGCTGCGGCGCTGCGCGGAGTGCCCCTCCTCGATGGACGAGGCGCTGTACGAGCGGCTGCGGGAGTGGCGCCTGGAGCGGGCCCGGGAGCTGGGCCGCCCGGCGTACGCCGTCTTCACCGACGTGACCCTGATGGCCATCGCCGAGGAGGTGCCGGAGGCCGAGTCCGCCCTGGCCCGGATCTCCGGCGTGGGCCCCCATAAGCTCGCCCAGTTCGGCGCCGACGTCCTGGCGCTGTGCGCGGGCGAGGAGCCGCCCTCGGCCTCCGCCCAGGCCCGCGAAGAACTTCCCGAAGAAGCCGCCGAAAAATAGTTTGCGCACGCCGGAGCGATGCGCATAGCGTGCTCCACGTGGCACCGGAGGAGGGTTCCCCTCCCTGGAAAGCCATGCTGTACTGAGAGTCAACCCCCGTGGGGCAGGAGAGGTCCTTCCCACCGAGACGCCGTAGAGGAGGCGAGTCACGTGGCCATCGAGATCAACACCAAACTGTCCGGCCGCCGGCGCGTCGACCTCGCCTGCGCGCCGATCGGTGACGCCCGCCTGTCCGGCACCCGTGTGTCCGCCGTCGCGGCCGTCCCCGCAGCCTCCCTGGCAGTGGCGCGCGCGGCGGCCAATGAGCGACCGATCACGGCGCCCGTGGCCGAGGTAGCGGCAGTGGCCGGCACGACCGGCTATGTCGTCACCGCCGATGTCGCCGGCGCCGGACACCAGCTCTTTGGACAGCAGAAGACGCAGCTTCACACGATGTGGGCCCTCCGCGGGCTCGACCCCTGGAGTGATCCAGCCTGATCGGCGAGATCAGGTCGGCACCTTCCAGGGCCGCGGAACCCACACCGGGATCCGCGGCCCTTCTGTTTTCGACAGCCCGCCCGGCCACCCGCCGGGCAGACCCGACAACCGAACGACACGAGGACAAGACAGTGCCACTCGCGCCGTATGCCCGACCCGACCTGAACTCACCGCCCGATCCGGAGACTTCTGTGACCCCGCTCTACACCCTCAACGAGCTGGACGAGGCCATCGACCGCCTCGACCAGTCGGTGCCCTGCCGCTCCTACGATCCCGAGGTCTTCTTCGCCGAGACCCCCGAGGACGTGGAGTACGCCAAGTCGCTGTGCGGCGCCTGCCCCCTGCGCGCGGCCTGCCTGGCCGGCGCCAAGGACCGCCGTGAGCCCTGGGGCGTCTGGGGCGGCGAGCTGTTCGTCCAGGGCGTCGTCGTGCCCCGCAAGCGGCCCCGTGGCCGCCCGCGGAAGAACCCGGTCACGGCATGAACGTCCACGGCACCATCGGACGCCCGGCCCCGCACGACCCCCGGCGAGACACCGAGATGACCTTCACTCAGAGCGAACCGGCAGCCCGCCGGGAACAGAACAGGACCACGACCATGCATCTCATCCCCGAAGCCCTGGCCCGCTCCCAAATGCAGGAACGGATCCACGAGGCCGAATCCCAACGCCTCGTACGGCAGTTGGCCCTCGCCGCGCGCCTTCAGCGCAAGTCGCGGCGGCTCCAGCGCCGGGCGGACCGCGCCTCCCGGCGCGCCCGCCGGGCGATGGCCCTGGCGGTCATGCAGTAACCCTCGATCCCCAGAGCCGGCGGCCCGCCCCGGCACCCAGCCCCCGGACCCCGGTCCGGGGGCTTCCCCATGCCCGGGTTCGATCCCCGGGCCCGGGAACGCTAGGCCGGCTCCCGCCGGTCCTCCCGCTCGTCCGCCCCGGCGTCCTCCCCGTCGTACTCCAGGGCGTCCCCGTCGGCCGCAGCCGACTCGACGGCATCCTCGGCCGGGTCCTCGGCCTCCTCCGGGTCGGGGCCGAATCCCGGCAGCCCCGCGACCAGCTCGTCCCGCATCCGCACCCGCGCGCCCAGCTGGCACAGCACCCCGATGGTGCTCAGCGTCACCCGGTGGATCAGCAGGTAGGACGGCGGGAGGTTCAGCTGACGCGCCAGCTGGTGGGCCGCCGAACGGGGGTCCGCGATCCGCCCGGCCTGCTCCCGCATCCACTCCCGGCTGAACGCGAACTCCTCCTCCCGGACCGGCTCGATGATCGGCAGCAGGTAGTCCAGCACCGCGTCCGGGTCCAGCTCGATGCCCTCGCGCACGAAGCCCTCCGCGGCGAGCTGGTCGTAGACCTCGTCCGCGTCGCCCTCCAGCGTGAGGCGCAGCGCCCGGCCGATCACCGGGGGCAGGCCGCCGGGCAGGCGGTTCACCGCGCCGAAGTCCAGCACGCCCAGGCGCCACTCCTCCACAGGGCGGTCATCCTCGGGGACGAGCCGGAAGTTCCCCGGGTGGGTGTCCGCGTGCAGCAGGCCGGTGCGGCCCGTGCCGGAGAAGAGGAACCTGGCCAGCAACTGCCCGGCGCGGTCCCGCTCCTCCCGGCTGCCCTCTTCGATCACCCGGGCCAGCGGCACGCCCTCCAGCCACTCGGTGACCAGGACCTGTTCGCGCTCACAGACCACCTCCGGCACCACCACGTCCGGGTCGTCGCGGAACTCCTCGGCAAAGGCCCGCTGCGTCTCCGCCTCCAGCCCGTAGTCCAGCTCCTCGGCGACCCGCTCGCGCAGCTCCTCGATCAGGGGCTTGACGTCCATGCCGGGTATGAGGGGGCCCAGCAGCCGCGCGAACCGGCCCAGTTGCGTCAGGTCCGAGAGCAGGGCCTCCCCGGCGCCCGGGTACTGGAGCTTGACCGCCACCTCCCGGCCGTCGTGCCACACCGCCCGGTGCACCTGGCCGATGGAGGCCGCCGCCGCGGGCCGCTCCTCGAACTCCAGGAACAGCTCCCGCCAGTCCGGGCCCAGCCGCTCGGCCAGCGCCGCCCGCACCGAGGCGGAAGGCATCGGCGGCGCCGCCTCCTGCAGCTTCGTCAGGGCCGCCCGGTACGGCCCGGCCACGGTCTCCGGCAGCGCCGACTCGAAGACCGACAGGGCCTGGCCGAACTTCATCGCGCCGCCCTTGAGCTCGCCCAGGACCGCGAACAGCTGCTGCGCGGTGCGCTGCTGAAGCTCGTTGCCCACCAGCTCCGCGGAGCGCCCGCCGATCCTCTTGCCCAGACTCCAGGTGGCCCGGCCGGCGAAGCTCAGCGGCAGCGTGGCCAGCTTCGCGGTCCTGGTCACCGCCTTGCGGGGTAGGTCAGACATAGCGGTCCCTCCAACTCCCATGGCACGCAGGAAGCGCGGCTCTGCGTCTCCTATCCGTTCATTGTGGACCTTGCCGGCGGCGGCCGGGTTGACAGGGCGGCCTGGCAGGCGCACTCCGGATGCGGCTGGATCTCCCGGCAGCTCGTCGCCGGCCCGGGCAGCGCCACCTCGGTGCGGACCGCCGGCCCCGGCGGCGCCGAACCGTCCAGGAAGCTCAGCGCCGCGCAGGCCGTGAGACCCGCCACGGCCGTGGCCAGCGCGCCGTCACAGGCGGGAACGCCGGCGCGCCGGGCGTTCCGCCACTGGCCGACCAGGAGGGGCCAGGCCGGCTCGCGCGCCGCCCGCTCCCGCAGCATGCAGTCGGCGCAACCCGTCACCCCCGGCAGCACCAGCGGCCCGACGAAGCCGGTGGCCTCCACCACGCCCGCGTACAGGTGGGGCGTGCCCGCCTCCATCAGCTCCTCGGCGGCGGCCGGGTCGGGGGCGTAGGCCGTCAGGCCGTCACGAGGGGCCAGTACGACCAGCCGCGTGCCCTCCCGTGAGGCGCCCGCGGCGGCGGGCGGGCGCGCCCGCCAGGCCCCGGCCGCCCGCACCACGCGCCGCGCCGCGTCGGACCGGCGCTGCCCTGCGTCCTGGGGCCGCAGCCCGGCGGGCAGCAGGTCCTCCGGCTCGACCCGGCCGCCGTCGACCACCTCCACCTCGCCCACCCCGGCCTGGGCCAGCGCTGGGCCCTGCAGAACCCCCGCCTCATCCGCGTCGACCTCACCGCGGGCAACCAGCAGGCGGCCCTCGCCCTCCAGGGCAGCATGGTGCTCTACCAGCGCGGCGGCCACCGCCACCCCCACCCGCCCCGCGCCCCTGACCTGCACCCGGGTCCGGCCGCGGGCCAGGAGCCTGCGCAGGCCCTCGCCGGGCTCGGGGTGCAGCAGCGAGAGGGTGGCCAGGTCGGGCCGGAGCCCGTCGGTGACCCGGCAGGCGGCCTCGCGCTCGGCGGTGGCGTCGTCGAGCACGCCGGCCGCCGCCAGTTGCTCGGTCAGCCGGTCCGCAGCGCCGTCGGCCAGGCCCAGGGCGGTGGCGGCCCGGCGCAGCGCGGGCAGCGCCCGCGTGCCGTCCAGCAGTCCGAGGAAGCTCTCCGTGGCCGTGTCCACCGGCCCGAAGAGCACGGCGTGGGCGGGTGTCACGCCGTACCGGACGGTGTGCC
>NZ_JAVREN010000013.1:0-120895 GCF_031845405.1 Streptomyces boetiae | reverse complement strand
CCCCTTCACCTTTCGGATCCAGGTAAGTCATCGGGCCCAGGAACCTCCTTCCGAGTTCCTCCCGGCTGAGCCGGAGATACAAACAGAGCGCCTCGTGGCGCACAAGGCGCGCTCGACGACCCAGCGGTAGGTGCCCAGGCCGGTTCCGTGGCGGGTGCCGCGTCGGGCGATGGCCGGCATGATGCCCCGAGTCCGGACCTGCTCGCGGTACTTGTCGTGGTCGTAGCCGCGATCGGCGAAGACCGACTGAGGTCTGCGGCGAGGCCGGCCCACCCGCCCGCGCACCGGCGGGACCGCGTCCAGCAGCGGGATGAGCTGGGTGACGTCGTTGCGGTTGCCGCCGGTGAGGCTGACGGCGAGCGGGGTGCCGTGCCCGTCTGTGATCAGGTGGTGCTTCGACCCGGCGCGGCCGCGGTCGACCGGCGACGGGCCCGTCTGGCTCCCCCTTTTAGCGCCCGCACGTGGCTGGAGTCGACCACACACCGCGACCAGTCCAGCCTCGCCGCGGCGTTCAGTTCGGCCAGCATCACGTGGTGCAGGCGGTCCCACACACCCGCTTCGTTCCAGTCCCGCAGTCGCCGCCAGCACGTCATCCCCGAACCGAAGCCCAGTTCCTTCGGCAGGTACTCCCACTGGATGCCCTGGTACAGCACGTACAAGATCCCGCACAGCACCTGCCGGTCCGGCACCGGCTTCCGTCCCGGGTACCGGAACCTCCGCTCACGCTTCGGCAGCAGCGGCTCGATCCGCTCCCACAACTCATCCGACACGACCCACGGCGCAGCACCCACACCGCGACCAACGCCCAACTCACCAGCCAGACACGGCCACCAGGAACAACTCACCTCATTGTGTTAGGAGCTCTTAGCCGCAAGGCCGAACGGCCCCGCGCGTGGCGGGCTTCCCCGGGTTCGGGTGAGGTGGTCGATCAGCGGCGGCGGAGGCGGCGGGGGCGGGATGCCCACAGAACGGTCGTTGGGCGCATGGTGAAGGACGTGCCATCGTGGAAGTCCAGGCGCTTGCCGCCGCGAGGCAAGGCCCTCATGTCCCGCACGGTGAACACTTGGCCGCCGACGAGGATCTGATCGCCGCAACGAACGGTGACGGGGTCCACGACCACCTGTTCTACGACGACGTCGGTCACTGGCCGCCGCCCCGGGGGTGCGGTCGGCGTTCGTCGGCTTCCCCCCGCAGGCGCGTACAGGCCGGCATCGGTGACAGGCGGATGTTCGTAGCGAGGAACCACGAGAGCTTCGTCCTAACAGAGCGGTAGTGGTGGTGTGGATGCGGGCTCGGCCGCGCGGTGTCCGCGCTGCGGCCAAGGCGTCGACCAGCGGGGAGGAGGCGGGCCAGGGCGGGCGCTCGCCGCCACCGCTACGGTTCGACCGGGTCGGTATCGCCGCGGGAAACGGTGTCGGCCGCGACGACCGTGCACCAGGTGCGCGGCCCGTCCGTCCCCCACGCGTCCGAGAGCGCCTGGACGATCGCCATCCCGCGCCCGCTCTCCGACTCCGGCCCCACCTGCCGGACGTGAGCCCGTCCCGGAGCGCCGTCGTCCACCGCGAGGAACACCTCGCCCTCGCCATGGGCAAGCAGAACCCTGACCTGCTCGCTTCCGCCGTACCGGACTGCGTTCGTGACCAGCTCGCTGATCAGTATTTCGACCGTGTCGGCCAGGCGGTCCAGGCCCCACTCCCGGAGCGCCGCAACGCCCAGGTGGCGCGCCTGGGTGACGCGGAAAGGCTCGGGAGGAAATTCCAGGGCGATGCTGCTGGGAAGGGGGCTGGTGCGGGGAGTGCCCCGCTCGGTGCGGGCTGCTGTGGTGTGGCCCATCGTCATCTCACTGTCGGGTTCGCTGATGAAACGGGGCGGATGGGGGCGGAACGCGGGGTCATACCGACGGAAGGAGCCATGGCCCCTCAGGTCTGGGGCGGCTGCGCGGAAGCCGCTGCTAACCGTCACCGTGCGCGGCCGGGAGCAGCGGGTACTCCCCCGTCGCCTTCGCGCCGAGCGACAGGGCCTCGGTCAGACAGCGGGCGAGTTGGACGGGACTGGTCAGGACGGGCGGGCTCACGAGGGAGACCTCGGGATCGCGAAGCCAACGAGCGCCGGCGGCCGGATCCGGCACGGCGGGCGGGACCTCGATGGTGTGCGGGCTTCCCAGGCACAAGGGCCGCGGCTGGCGCGCCGGCCATTCGGAAGCCGTCACCAGCTCCTGCCAGCGTTCCTCGATCCCGATCGGGACGAGAATCGCGCCGACGCGGTGTGCGGGATAGGCCACAGCCGGGCCCAGTTGCTGCTCGTACCCTTCGAGCAGCCAGTACGCGACCTCGATCAGGGGCTGAGCACACACCACCGCGTCGAAGATGACACCGCAGCGCAGCCGTCGGGACGCGGCCGGCTCGTCGGGCCACCGCTTCGAGGCCCCTGCCGCCGGTGCGGCCCGGGCAAGCCAAGTGCCCAGCGCGTCGTCCTCCCGCAGGGCGGTATCCGTCACCACCATCGCGATCCTCCCGCTCGTCACCTCGGGCGGCACGCTCCGTGCCGCTCAGGTCACCTAGTGCAGCGAAAAAGGCCGGGCGGGCACCAGGTCCTTTCGCCCGTCCCTCACCCGACCGTGACCCGCCCTCGACCCGCCTTTCTCCCGCCCCTGGGCAGGCCGGAGGCCCTGTTCCTTGGGGCATCTCCCGCGACACCTCGACCGGCAATTACGGTGAGGGCAGTGGAGAAAAGACACGGGGAGGTGGCCGTGGCGGCAGCGAATCCGGGCGGCAACGTCCGGCTCCGACGGGCCCGGGAGGCGCTCCAGCGCACGCAGGAGGAGATCGTCGAAGATCTCGCGGCCTGCGCCGACCGCATGCACAAGGCGGGGCGACTCCGCCAGCGTCTGAGTTTCAGCCTGCGGCAGTACGAGAAGTGGGAGAGCTCCTGCCCTCCGTGGCCGCGCCCGCAGACCCGCAAGGTTCTCGAGGAGTTCTTCCGGCGGCCGATCGGCGACCTGGGTTTCGCGAGCCAGGACCACGGAGGCGACGAAGAACCCGAGTCGGCGGCCCCGCGGTCCGTCGCGCCCAGCGCGGCACCGGCACCGGCTATCGGCAGCGGGAACCTGCCGTGGCTGGCGCCGACCGGCTCCGTCTCGGGCAGCCCCTCGCGGATGCGCATCGGGGAAGCCGAGGTCGAGCTGCTGCGGGCCGCCGCGGACGACATGGACCAGATCGACCAGCAGTTCGGCGGTAACCGCCTGTGGCGCTCGGCCCGGGCCCACCTGCTGTGGGTCCACCAGATGCTTGACCGCGGCGTCTACGACGAGGTCATGGAGAACCAACTGCGCGGAGTCGCGGGCAAGTTCACCACCTCGCTGGGCTGGTTCTGCTACGACGCCGGCCTGCAGGCCGAGGCGCGCACCTACTTCGCGGAAGCGCTGACCACCGCGACCTACACCGGGGACGATGCCCTGGCCAGCCGGACTCTGAGCAACATGTCCCGCCAGGCCGTCGACCTCGGCAAGGGACGCGAGGCGGTGCGGTTCGCCCGGCTGGCCCAGGCACACGCCGCCGAGTGGTCAGCGCCCCCGCGCGTGGAGGCGCTTCTGGCCATCCGCCAGGCCCAGGGCTTCGCCCGGCTCGGCGACGCCCTCTCCTGCGAGAAGAGCATCCGGTACGCCTGGCGAGCGTGGGAGCAGGGGCCCGACGAACGCGATCCGGACTGGGTGCTGTTCCTCAACGAGGCCGAGATCGTCTGCCTGGAGGGCATGTGCCGCCTCGACCTCCAGCAGTACGCCCGCGCGCAGCAACTCCTCGAACAGAGCGCGGGGTTGCAGGATCTCGCTCACTCCCGCAACCGGGGGATGTGCCTGGGGCGCCTGGCCGTCGCCGCGTTGCGCAACCGCGACCTCGGCCACAGCCTGGCCGCGGTCACCGAGTCCCTGCGGCTGGTCAAGGGAGGCATGTCCTCGACGCGCGCCACGCACCAGCTGGTTCTCGTCCGGGATGGCCTGGCACCCCACCACCGCAGCCGCGGCGTACAGGACGCCCTGGACGAGATCAGCGAGCACGTCGCCTGACCACCGCCGAAGCGAAGGGAACGACGATGACGGGACTTCAACTCGCCCGCTACGACGGTGCTTCGGCCAAGGGCATGGCGGACGAGCTCGTGGACGTCTACGCCGAGGTCTACGACGTCCCGCCCTACCGCGAGGACCCGTTCTTCTCCGTCGCCTCGTACGCCGACCGCCTCCACGCCGCGTTCGGCATGCGCGGCTTCGAGACGGTCACGGCACGCCGGAACGGGGAGCTCGTCGGGTACGTCCACGGCGTGACGCTCCCCCCGGACAGGTCCTGGTGGGTCTCCCTCGCCGAGCAGCGCCCCGACGGCCTCCTCGGAGCCGCCGAGCGGGAGGACATCTTCTGGCTTCGCGAACTGATGGTGCGCCCCGCCTGCGCCCGGCAGGGCGTCGGCCGCCGCCTCCACGACGCGATCATCGCCGGCCGCGGCGAGTCCGTGACCGCGCTGACCTGCATCACCGACAACGAGCCCGCGCACGGGATCTACCTGCGCTGGGGCTACACGATCATGGGCCGCATCAAGCACGCCCCCGAGTCCCCCGTCTACGACGCGATGTACCGCCCCGCCGGCCGAACCGTTGCACCGCGACCGCTCCTCCCTGGATCCTCGTGCCCATGACCCTCCCGCCCCCTGACCGACTCGCCGCCGTGGCTCCCGAGTCCGATGCCCTCTTCGTGTACGGGACCCTGCAGTTCCCCGAGGTGCTTCAGGCTCTTCTCGGCCGGGTGCCCAGCCGCGCACCCGCATCAGCCGACGGCTGGCGGGCCGCCTCGCTCGCCGGCCGGGTCTACCCCGGCCTCGTCCCCTCCACGCTGACCGCCCGCGGACTGCTCCTCACCGACCTCACCGCGGACGAATGGCGGCGTCTCGACGACTTCGAGGACGACCTCTACGACCTCCGCCAACTGCCCCTGAACGACGGCCGCCACGGCTGGACTTACACCTGGTCGGGCCCCGACGTGCTGCCCGCCACCTGGCAGGCCGACGAGTTCGCCGCCCTGCACTTGACGTCCTACGCCGCGAGGTGCGCGCGAATAGCCCGGCACCGGCACCCCCGCACGCCGACTCCTCGCTGACGGCGGAGCCCGGGCACTTCCGTCGGCGTCACCACAGGCCGAGCTGCTCCAGCAGGGCTGCCGCCGGTGGCATCTCCGGGGTGGGCAGGGCGGTGAGCGGGTTGTCGGGGAGGGGGGTCTTGCGGTCGAGGCGGATCATCTCGCGCCAGCGCAGGACGTTCTCCCACTGGGCGGCCCAGGCCGGTCTGAGGTCGGCGGCGGGGATGTTCTCCAGGTGCCGGCCGCCGGCGAGGAGGCGGGCGGCGGTCCGGGGGCCGATGCCGCGGATGCCCGGGATGTTGTCGGCCGGGTCGCCGGACAGCGCGCGGTAGTCGGGCCACTGGGCCGGGGTGACGCCGAAGCGGGGCGGCAGGTGGTCGGCGGTGATGACGCGGCGGTCCTCGGCGAGCATGGTGTTCAGCAAGCGCACTTGCGGGGCGAGGAGTTGGTAGAAGTCCTTGTCGGCGCTCATCACCGTGACCTCCCGCCGCGCGGCGCGGGCGGTGGTGGCCAGGGTGGCGATCACGTCGTCGCCCTCGGTGCCGGGCTGTTCGATCCAGCGGATACCGGCGTGGTCGAGGAGCCGCTGGATGTCCGCGAGAGACTCGATCAGCCCGGGCTCGGGCGCGGGGCGGTGCGCCTTGTAGCTGCTGTCGGCCTCGGCCCGGGCCGCGCCGCCGTCCTCGGCGTCGAAGACGACGAAGACTTCGTGGCCGGCGGCGTGCCGGCGGTGGGCCTTGCGCAGGAGGGCGGCGAACCCGAAGACGCCGGTGCGGTCCACCGTTTGGTCGCGGGTCCGGATCCGGGTGGGGAATCCGTACCACGCGCGGAAGAGCAGGTTGTGGCCGTCGACGAGGAGCAACGGGGCGGCCGGGCTGCTGGTCATGGCGCGGTCTCCGGGGTCTCGGGGACGTGAACGGGAGCCTGTGACCGCGGCGGACGGGCGTCCGGCCGACGAGCCGGATGAGGCGCGAGTCTACCGGCGAGGGCCCAGGAACTCCCTCAGGAGCGCGGCCAGGTGGGTGGTGGCGTCACGATCGGCCAGGACACGCCGGTGGGCGGCGGCGCGGAAGCGGGCCCGCTGGTGTTCCGGCAGGGCGAGAGCACGACGAAGGCCGCGGGTGAGGGCGTCGGGCTCGGCCGGGTCGTAGAGCAGGCCGTCGTGGCCGTCGGTGATCTGTTCGGGGAAACCGTCGCGGGCCGGAGCGAGGAGGACCGGGCCAGCGTGGCGGGCCCACAGGGCGGTCTCGAAGACGGTGTTGGCCAGGGTCTCACCGCGGCTGGGGCTGGCCATGACGCGGGTACGGGGCCAGGAGGCCAGCGCCCGGGGCAGTCCGCGATCGAAGTCTCCGACGAAGGTCGCGTCCAGGCCGAGGCGGCGGGCGCGGGCGCGGTAGGTGTTCAGGAGGGCGGCGCGTTCGTCGTCGGTGCGCACGGCGATGGCGGCGAGGTGGACCTGGTCGCAGAGGGGGGCGAGGGCGTCGATGAGGAGGTCGATGCCCTTGGTCGGATCCGTGCGGCCGATGGTGGCGACGAGGGGCCGGTCGGTGGGAATGCCGAACGCGGCAAAGGTGGCGGCAGCCTGGTTCGGGGGCATGGGCCGGAGGTCGGGGTCGGGCAGGTGCAGGCCGGAGGGCCAAGGGGTGAGCCGGCTGGGGTCGAGCCCGTAGTCCCGGATGAGGTGGCGGGTGAGGAAGGTGCCGATGTCGGCCACCCGCGCGCGGGGAAGGGTGTTGACGGCGGTGATGGCCTGCCGTTCCCAGGTGAGGCGAGCCGGGTCGGGGGTGGGGCGTTCGGTGATGCGGACGGTGGAGAACAACGCCAGGACGGTGTGGACGCGCGGGTGGGCGGCGGCTGCGGGCACGCCTGCGAAGGGCGGGTCGATGGCGAGGACGAGAACGCGGGGGTGAGTGCGGCGAGGTCGGCGGCGGCCCGGGCGGCGGCGGTGGAGAGGTGGCGGAAGGTGACGGCGGACCACAGCGGCGGGGTGTAGGGGAGGGTCAGGACTCGGCCGCCGAGGGGCTCGACGACGGCGCGCGCGTAGGTGAGGTCGGCGGGGTCGTTGTTCCAAGTGGCGGCGCCGGGTTCGGGCGTCGCGAGGTAGGGGGTGAAGTTCCCGCCGGTCTGGGCGAGTTGGAGGTAGCGGTGTTCGAGGGAGGCCAGCAGGGTCTTGGTCTGGCGGCCGATGCCGTTGGTGCAGTTGGTGATGCCGTTGACGGCGCAGTACAGAAGGGCGGGGGGATCGCTGGGCGCCAACAGGGTGCTCCGTTTCAGCCGGCGGCGTAGAGGTCTTCGGGGTTGGGCTGCCAGATCTTCGACTTGCCCGGAGCCGGGCGCATGCCGTGGGCGGCCAGCGCCTCGGCGGCATGCCGCCACGCGGCTTCGGCCTCGGGGCGGGTGGGGGTGAAGAGGGTGTAGTTGTCGGTCAGCCGCACGACGGCCCGCCGGGCGAGCAGCTGGTCGACGGGGGTCATGCGGAGGTTGGTGAGCATCGGGGTGAGGCCGCTGCCGGGGGCGAGAGGCTGGGGCAGGGCGGTCAGGATGCGCCGGACCAGGGCGAGCAGGGTGCCGTCGTGGACGAAGCGGGCCAGGGAGCCGAGTGCCGCGTCCAGGGTGACGCCGCGGGTGGCGGCGGCGACGTCGAGGTCGGCGGCCCAGGTGCGGCCGGCCGCCAGGTGGGCGGCTGCCGCGGCGACGGCCAGGGGGCGGCCGGCGCGGCGGTGCCAGCCGAACATCCACGGCGGGTAGGCGTCGCGTTCCAGGACGGGCTCGACGGCGTTGCGCACGGCTCGGTGGACGACCCGGTCGGTCACGGTGGGGATGACGATGGTGAGCGTCTTGCCCCAGGCGTCGAAGCGTTCGGTGCGCGGCGGCTGCGGGCGCCAGGTGCCGGCGGCCAGGTCGCGGGAGAGCGCGTCGAGGCGGGTGGGCAGGTCCTGACGGAAGACGCGCCAGGTCAGGCCGTCGGCGCCGGGGGCGCCGGTGCGGCCCATGCACTGTCGGGCCGCGCGCTTGAGGGCGCGGATGTCGGTGACCTGCCGCATCAGCGAGTGCGCGGCCGGGCCGCAGGCCGGGGTCACGGCTCCCTGCGGAGGGTGGCGTCGAGGAAGGCGCGGGCGACCGCGGCCGGGGTGTGGCCGGCGACCTGGGAGGGCGCGGCGCGGGAGGCGGCGTGGTAGGCGTGCTGGTCGGCCAGCAGCCCCGCGACGGTGTGCCACAGGCGTTCGGGGCCGTCGGCCAAGGGCACCAGGAGTCCGGCGGGGCCGGTGAGGGCGGGCAGGTGGCCGAGGTCGTAGCCGGTGACCGGGGTGCCGACGGACAGGGCCTCGGCGGCGACGTTTCCGAACGTCTCGGGGCTGGTGGAGGCGATCACCGTGACGGCCGCGCCGGCGAGGAAGGGCTGCACCTGCCGCCAGGGCAGCGCTGGCAGCAGTCGCACTTCGGGCAGTTGGCCGGCGAGGGCGCGGCATTCGGCGATGGTCTGTTCCTGCATGCCGGGCCAGTACTCGAATCCGGCCGGGGCCAGGACGATCTCCAGCTTCCGGCCCAGCCCTCCGGGGAGGGCGGCCGGGAGGGCGGTGAGGAGTTCGGCGGTGCCCTTGTGCGGTTCGGCGCGGGCCACGATCCGCACCGGCCCGTCGCGTCGCAGCCGCTCGCGTTCTGCCGAGCCGGGCGGGCCGGCGTGCTGGAGCAGGGCGTTGGGCAGCACGCTCCACCGGCCGGTGTCCAGGCCGGCGTCGGTTGCCTGGTCGCGGAGGAACGCGCTCGGGGTGAGCACGGCGGCGGGGCGGTGGGCGAGGGCGGCGAGCATCGGTTCGTCGGTGCGCAGCACGTGGACCATCAGCGCGGTGCGCACGTCGGCGGGGGCGGGATTGAGATAACCCAGGCCCCATACGGCGTCCGTCCAGCACACCAGCTCGGCGCGGTGGGCGGCCAGGAGTCGGCGGACTTCCGCGCGTGCCGGTTCGGGGTCGGCTAGCAGGGCGTGCAGGTCGTCCTCCAGCGCGGGGCGGGGCAACGTCAGGGTCTTCAGCCGGAGCAGGTCGGGATCGTCCTCCGGGGTGGCGGGGCCCGCGGCGATGATGACCGTGCGGTGGCCGAGTTCGCGCAGGCCCTGGGCGAGGGAGGCGAGGGAGCGTTCGATCCCGGCCGGCTCGTCGGGGTTGTGGGTCAGCAGGACGAAGGCGATGTTCATCCGTCATCTCCTGTAGGGCCGGGGGCGGGTGGTGGGGTGTCGCGGACGAGGCGTACGCCGATGCCGGGCGAGGTCAGATCGGGCAGGACGTCGTTCGCGTAGGAGCAGGAGGCGTACTGGGGCAGGGAGTTGTAGGAGCCGCCGCGCAGCAGTGCGATGCCGTCCCGCCGGCCGGGGGCGCGGGTCCATTCCCACACGTTCCCGGCCACGTCCCACAACCCGTGCGGAGTGCGGCCGGCCGCGAGGCGACGTACTCGGTTGGGGCGACCGGGGCCCAGGCCGCGCAGGTTCGAGCGGCTCGCGGTGGGCCGCTCGTCGCCCCAGGGGAAGCGGCGCAGGCCGGCGCCAGCCATCCACTCCCACTCGGCGCTGGTCGGGATCCGGCCGCCGAGTCGGGCGGCCATCTCCGTGGCCTGGTCGAGGGTCAGGCCCGTCAGCGGGTATCCGCCGGCGGTCAGGGGCGCGTCGGTCCACCACAGGCCGGCGACGGTCTGGGCGCGGTGCCACTCCCCCGCGGGCAGGTCGCCGCCGGGCACGAACGCCCACTGCACGAGGTCGGCCGCGGTCGCTAGCCTGGTGGTGTCCCGGGCAGCAGGTACGTTCCCCGGCGGCAGCGAAGGCTCGCTTCCCAGCACGCGCGGGCTCGCCGCCGGCGAAAGACGGCCCTGTCCGGGCGCCGCGTTCACCGGGCCGCTCCCCGTGCCGCGACCCTGGTCTCGGTGCGCGCTCCCGCGCGCAGCACCTCGGCGGCGGCCGGGCCTTCCATGAGCAGCAGGTCCAGGACGCTCAGGCCCGGGGCCCAGCCGCGGTGCCCGGCCCCGTAGGCGGGGTGCGTGTAGGTGGAGATCTGAACGCCGATTCCGTGGTCGGCGAGCAGGCCGGTGTCGAGGTAGGCGAGAGCGCCGGTGCCGACCCGCAGCGTGCGGGCGCCGGTGCGGGCGCAGAGGTCGGCCAGCATCGCAGTGCTCCGTCCGGCCGGGGCCAGCTCGCTGGAGCGCACCAGCCGCACCGGCAGGCCCAGGGCATCCAGCAGGAACCGCGTGAACGCCTCGTCCACCTCCGCCAGCCGCCGCCACCGCCGGGCGTAGAGGGCGGCCAGCTCGTCGCGGTGAGCCGCCCAGTACGGGGCTCGGCCGTAGGCGTGCTGGAGGGTCCGCCAGTGCCGTACCGCCCAGGGCTCGTCGGCCACTTGGACGTCGCGGATGGTCTGGCCGAAGCGGCGGCGCACCGGCACGGTCAGCCGGACCGGCGGCCCGTCGCCGGAGCTGCGCACCCGGTTGCGGTGCTGCCAGCGGCGTTCGGAGAACTGCACGTGGTCCAGCAGCACGAGTTCGTGAACGTCCAGCAGGCGGGAGAAGTACCCGGGCCAGGGCAGGTAGGCGGGTTGGTGCGCGACCAGGACCCGCTGCGGGGCGGTCACCAGGCCATCCGGTAGACGGTGAACGCCTCCGCCCGCCCGGTCCCCGCCGTCGCGGCGAGGGCGGCGTCGATCGCGCGGATCCGGCCCGGGCTGCGCGGATGGGTCTCGTCGCGCAACTCGCCGTCGTAGCAGGCCAGTGCCTTGTCCTTCGTCTCCGCGGTGGCGGTGATGTCCACCAGCGCGTGCCCGCGCCGCTGCCGCGTCCCCCAGGCGTGATCCTCGGGGCCGTCGAAGCCGAGGACGATGCGCGGGGTGTGCCGTGTGCCGCCGCCCGGGCGCGCGGCGGCGTAGCACGCCCGGTTCACCAGCCGGTGCTCCTGGTGGATGGCGCCGTCCGCCGGAATGAGGAGCGCGGCCGGGCGCAGCGCCGTCAGCGAGAGCTCGTGCCCGGCCTCCAGCAGCCGGATGAGCTCGGGCAGATGCGTCTCCAGGTGCCGGGCACGGTGGTCGTCGACCCAGGCGATGTCCCGGCCCGCGACGCCGAGTACGTCGCAGGCCGCGTCGAACTGTGCCCGGCGGCGGGCGGAATCGTGGCAGGTGCCCCAGCGGGGCAGCGGGTAACAGGTGACGGCCAGGACGTGGACCTCGGCGCCCTCGCCCGTCAGGCGGGCGAGGGTTCCGCCGGCGCCGAGGGTCTCGTCATCCGGATGGGTGGCGACGGCAAGGACGCGGTCGCCGGGTTCCAGGCCAAGCAGCATGGCCTGCCTCCTCGTTGTGTGTCCGTGGAAGGCCGGGCAGGCCCCGGAGCGCCCTCCGGAACAGCCCGGCGTGCGGGGGCCGTTCAGCCGCGGCGGGCGGTGTCCGGGTGGCACAGGCCGGTCAGGGGCGGCAGGGCCTCGGCCGGGCAGGGTGGGGGCGGTTCCCACGGGAAGGAGACCCAGTCGGCCACCTCCCAGCCCCAGGCATCGGGGGTGAAGGCGCTGCCCTGGTTGCGGCAGAGCACGGCGGTGCGCAGCGCGGCCGGGGCCGACTGCCGCGTCAGCCAGGCGATGACGGCGCGCAGCGTGGCGCCGGAGCCGCTGATGTCGTCGACCAGCAGCAGCCGCCGGCCCCGGCCCAGTCGGGCGAGCGGACCGGCCGTCGGCGGCTCGATCCGCACGCGGCCGGTGGCCGCGACCCGCGGGTCGTCGCCAACGTTGTGCCGTGCGCGGATCACCGCGGCCGGGACGGACAGGTGGGTGGCGACGGCCTCGGCCAGCCGGGTCCCGCCGCGGGCAATGCCCATCACGGCCTGCGGCCGGTGTGCGGCCCCGGCCTCCGCGATCAGTTCGGCCGCGCCCGCGAACGCCTCCTCGGTCAGCAGCCAGATGCGGCGGTGCTCGAACACCCGCTGGGCATGCCCGGTCACGACGGCCACCCCCAGGCGTCGAGGAGGCGGCAGGCGTCGGCGAAGCGGCCGGGACGGGAGATGGTGTGCGCGACCGGCACCCCGGGCGTTCCCAGGAGCCGCAGGTAGGCAGGCTCCAGCAGCAGCAACGCCTCCCGCGCCGGGAAGTCGGACAAGTGCCGTGCGAGGGCGCGCCGGACCGGCCCGCGCAGTTCCCGGGCGCGCTCGGCGGTCAGCGGCTGCTCGTAGGTGGCCACGGGGTGGTCGGCGCGCAGCAGCCCCCACCGGGCGGACATCACCAGGACGCGGGAGCGGTACTCGGGATGGGCGGCGAGCCGGGCGCGCAGGGGTGGCGCGTACCACCCCTGGTAGCGGTCCAGCGCGGGGACGGGGCCGGAGGTGACGAGCTTGCGGCGCGAGCAGCCGACCACCACAAGGCCGGCCAGGGAATCAGCGGCCACGCTCGTCCCCCCACAGCAGGACGTGCAGCCGCGCACCGAGCCGGTAGCCGCGGGTCGCCGCGCCTTCGGCCAGCTCCCGCAGGCCGTGGGTGATCTTCTCCGGGGTGGTGCCCTCGGGCATCACCCACACCGGCCGGAGCCGGTGACGGGCGACCAGCCGATCGACCTCGTCCAGCTCGGCCAGGCCGGTTACGACGAACTTGAACACCCGGCGCGGCGTGGGCAGGGCGGCGAACGCCTCCAGCACGCTGGGCCGGATCCGCAGCGCCGACGGCACGCGGCTGCCGGCGAGCTTGGGCGAGACGTTGAAGCACGCGCCGGAAGCGGCCAGTTCGGCGGCGGGCGGGTACGTGGCGTTGGTCTCGATCTCCACCCGCCGTCCGGCCTCGATCAGCATTCGGGCGAGGGGGACCAGGGCTCGCTGCTGGAGAAGCGGCTCGCCGCCGGAGATCACCACGAGTTCCTCGGGGCGGCCCAGCGCCCACGAGGCCAGTTCCTCCGCGCTCGCCCGCCGGGACTCCGCGGCGAGGTCGAAGCGGGATCGGTCCCAGGTGTAGGGGGTGTCGCACCAGGTGCAGGTGAGGTTGCAGCGGCTGAGGCGGATGAACGCCGCGGGCGCGCCGATGCTCGGGCCCTCGCCCTGCACGGTGTCCGCGAACGTCTCGGCCACCCACAGCCTCTGCCGCGCCGCGAGCCGTGCCGGGGCGCTCACGGAGTCTCCGCGCAGAACTCGGCCCAGGTGGTCTCCGTCTCCGACACACGGATCCCGGCGATGCCCGAGCCCAGCCGCGCGGCGGCTTCCACCAGGTGTGCGGCCAGGTTCTCGCTCGTCGGCTCCGCCGGCATCACGTCGTTCAGCAGCCGCCCGTCCAGCTCGGCCGTGACGTACCGCGTGAGCACCGCGGGCAGCGGCCCGTTCCCCGGCAACGGGCCGACAACGTAGGAGTGGCCGTGCAGTCGGCCGCACGGGTGCCCCGGGGCCAGCCCGCCCAGGCGGTGCGCGGCGGCGAACGCGATTGCCATAGCTGGGAGTTGAGGTCGGCCGGTGCGGACCGTCAGATCCTCCAGCCGGTCGGCGACGGGCCGCGGCAGATGAGCGGCGCACCAGTCCTTCAGGTGACCGGCGATCCGCCCGCATCCGGCGCCTGCGCCCAGGATCTCGTCCAGCAGCCGGTGATCCAGCTCGGCATCGATGTACCGCTTCACCGGCGCCAGCTCGCCGAAATCCGCCACGAAGCCCGGCCCGGTCAACTCGTCGGCCGCGAGGACCACCTCGGCGCGGAAGGAGTGGCCCTCCAGCCGGCCCTCCCGCGTGCGGGCGGCCTCGAACCGGAACGCCTTCCCGATCCGGAAACGCGCCCGCGCCGCGTCCAGCGTGTCGTTCACCGCGTCACCGCCGAAGGCGCGGCGTACCGGGTCGGGTCAGGCACCTCGGCGAGCCGGAACGCCTCGCGCCGCTCTGTGCACGTCCCGCAGACTCCGCAGTGCGCCCGACCGCCCTCGTAGCAGGACCACGTCAGCTCGTACGGCACGCCCAGCCCGGTGCCCAGCCGCACGATGTCCGCCTTGGTCATGTTCAGGAACGGCGCGCGCACCTTGAACCCGGCGGGCAGAAAGCCCTCGTTGGCCACCCGCACCATCCGCCGATAGGCCGTCAGGAACGCCGGGCGGCAGTCCGGGTAGATGGGGTGGTCCCCGGCGTGCGCGCCGAAGATCACCGCGCCCGCGCCCCTTCCGATGGCCGCGGCCACGGCCAGGTCCAGCAGCAGCGCGTTGCGGTGCGGCACGACCGTGGCCCGCATGGAGGTGTCGGTGTAATGCCCCTCGGGCACGTCGACGGAGGTGTCGGTCAGCGAGGAACCGTTCAGCAGGCCGCCGAGCGCCCGCAGGTCCACGACGTGGTGCGGCGCCGACAGTTCCCCCGCCAGACGGACGGCGTGATCGAGTTCGGTCCGGTGGCGCTGCCCGTAGTCCACCGACAGCAAGGTCGGCCGCGCGCCGGAGGCGGCGGCCTGGTAGGCGGCCGTGGTGGAGTCCAGGCCGCCGGAGAAGACCACGACCACGTCGGGCACGGGAGAAGAAGGAAGCGATCGGCTCATGAGCACCCTTTCTGGGCCGGTGAGAGCCCCCTCCGCGACGCCGGCGAGGCCGGTCGAGGCGAAAGGCGAGGAGCACGTCACGACGTGCTTCGAGCTACGGACCCACGATCCGGGAACTTCAGCGAAGGAGGGAGGCTCACGAGGGGGCCCACGGATCGCGGGGCCGGCAGATCCCTGACCACCCCCGCCGCGCCCGTGTCCGCCCTACGCTCCAGGTGGCAGAGCAGCCGCGGCCCGCCGGCCGCCGCGAGGGGAGGGGACACGCGCCGTGACATCCGCACCGCGCCGCACCAGGCAGCCCAACCGGGACCTGACCCGGCTCATCGAAGCGTCCGGAGCCAGCCACAAGGCCCTGGCCCACCGGATCAACGAGCTCGCCCGCCACGCCGGCCTCGTCACCGCGTACACCCACACCAGCGTCGCGAACTGGGCCCGGCGGGGCATGACGCCCCGCCCTCCGGTGCCCGAGTTACTCGCCACCGCTCTGGCCGAACGCCTCGGCCGGGCGGTTACCGCCGCCGACATCGGCATGGCCCTCCACGATCCGGCGCCCGGCCTGGGGTTGGATTTCCCGCGAGACCCCGCCGACGCCGTACGCGTCGCCACCACCTTCTGGAGCCACGTGGACCGCCGCGACTTCCTCGGGACCAGCTTCTCCGCCACGGCCTTCACCACACCCGTCACCCGCTGGCTCGTCACCTCCGCCGACCCCGATCCCGCCCGCCGCGGCGGGCGGCACGTCGGCCGCCGCGACCTCGACGAACTCTGGCAGGCGGCCGACGAGGCCCGCGCCTGGGACGCCCGCTACGGCGGCGGCAGCTGGAAAGCCGGCGCCCTCACCCAGTGCCTCACGCACCGCGCCGCCCCTCTGCTGCAAGGCACCTTCACGAGCACCATCGGCGCCGAACTGTTCTCCGCCACCGCCGAACTGTCCCGCCTCGCCGGCTGGTCCGCCTTCGACACCGGGCAGCACGACACCGCCCAGCGCCACTTCGTCCAGGCCCTGCGCCTGGCCCGCGCCGGCGGCAACACCGAGCTCGGCAGCTACGTCCTGACCACCATGGCCCTGCAGACCCTGCTACGCGGCTTCCCCCACCAGGCCATCGACATGACGCAGGGTGCCTACCAGCGCGCCCGCCACCTCGCCGCCCCCCGCGTCCTGGCCTTCACCAAACTCATCGAAGCCCGCGCCCACGCCCGTGCTCACGACGCCCACAACGCCGCAACGGCCCTCGCCGCCGCCGAAACCCTCCTCGACCGGGCCCGCGACCAGGACGACCCGCCCTGGATCCGCTACGTCACCCACGCCCGCCTCGCCGCCGACGCCACCGAGATCCACCGCGACCTGCGCAACCCCCAAGCAGCGCACGCCTGGAACCGCCAGGCCGCGGCAACGCCCTCCACCACCCACACCCGATCCGTCGGCCTGCGGATGACCGTGGTCGCCACCCTCCACCTCCAGACCCGGGACCTCGACCAGGCACTCGACCTCGGCCACCAGGCCGTGAACACCCTCTCCGGCGTCTCCTCGGCCCGCGCCCTCGACTACATCCGCGACTTCACCACGGCCCTGGCCCCCTGGAGGAACGAACAGCGCGTCACCGACTTCCTCCACCACGCCCGCACGGAACTCGACATCGCGACGCTCTGATTCGGGACCGTCCGCCAAGGAGCGCGTGCGCACCGGCTTCCGTTCCGCTCGCCCCCGTCGACCGGCTGACCCACAAATCGTCCGGCGGAACGAGGGCATGGAGGCGGCTCCCTCCGACCTGGTCACGAACCGCGCGTTGCTCCCCACTCACCACACCAGGCCGCCCCAGCGACGGTTGGGAACGGTGACGGGCCGCTTGGTTATCAGCCGATAAGTTAGAGCGCCGCCGTACCAGAAAATGAGCTTGAATATCCACCAGTAGATCCAGAACACGATAATCACGCAGTACCAGAGGAGAAGGAGGGGTCCTGTGGTGCAGCCCGCTCCAGATCCTCCGCCCCCTCTTCTGCGTCGTCGGCCGCCAATGCTGCCGCCGATCGAGAAGGGGCCGGGCAGAGGTATATGCCAGTTCAAGCGCACGTACGCTCCCTCGGTGATCACGTGCGGAAGAAGCCTGAGAATATCTCACCATGTGGCGGCTGAAGTTGACCCGGTGCGGGGCGTAGGCCGAGGAGTCCTGGCTACCTCTCCCACAGTGCAGCCGCCAACGCGGAGGGAGCGGACGGCCACGGGAGCTGCTGTATGCCCTAGCTGTGGCGTAGGTCCGGGCGGGGCGCGTTCCCTTCCCCAAAGACCTCGGAACCACGAGCAGCGGTCGCCCGACCAACCTCCCTTCTACAGCGACGGCCCGACCGGGCGCACTGCCACGAAGAAGAAGCTGATCAAGCAGCAAGTCTACGGCTGGGCTCACCCGTTGGAGCCCCTGGGCTCCAGCCGCGCGCTGACAAGCATGCACGATGGTGAAGCCCGCCGAGACGGTCCAGTCCAAGGCCTCATCGGCGTCGGCCTAGGCAAGCAGAACGGCCGGTACCCGTCCGAATGCCGTCGATGGCTCAGTTCCGCAGCCGGTTGCGGACTCTCTTCCACGATCCGCCCCTCTCGGGCAGGTGCACGCCTGAGAGTCGATCAGGCATTTCCTGGGCGCCGCGTCGATCACCTCCGGGTCACGCCACCACCTCCCGCCCTGCTTCGGCAACTGGTCCGGAATCATCGGCTCAGGCTGTGCCCAATGCTGATCAGTCAACGGCACGTCCGACCAACAACCGGCATCGGGATGGAAAATGCCGGCGAGAGTTCCCCCTCGACAGCGGCAACGGACGCCGGGGGCGGGTCACCGTCGACAGTGATCGCAACCCGGCACTGAGCCAGTAGCCGATCCGAGCGGGCACACTGGGCGACGACTCGGATGCCGGTGGCCGCAGACGCGCCCGGCCAGCCGGGTAGCAGGATCAGAGGGCAACGATCGGCCGAGGAACCACTGCTTATTCCCGAAGGGCCTGCCCCCGGGCACGTCGACCGGAGGCAGGCGCAGGTGACTCATTCCTTGCGAAGGCGACGCGCCCGGCGAGCATCGCGTCTCAGGCCCCGCAACCCGTCCCTGAGGTTGACGAACTCGAGGAACACATAGACCGCCTTGCCCACTGCTTTCAGGCCCCGGAGCACGAGGCGGAGCACATCATCCATGGGACCTCCTTGGGAGGCTGGCCGCTTGGACAACCAATGCCTCTTCGTCGGGGTGTCAGGTGCATCTGCCCCGTCCCCGGTAACCAGTGTAGCGGCGACAGACCCGCTGCCTTCCTCGGTGCGTCAGTTGACTGTTGTACTCTCGGAGATATCGGTAATTCTGCACATAACGGCGCCCGAACCTGAATGCCGAGGAACCTCCGAGGGCCATTGAGAAGCATTGGATTCCTGCTCGGTAGTTCCGGGAACAGGTCTGGTAGGCGCGGCGGGGATTCCTGGCCCAGCGGTATATGGTGCGAGCCCGCGTGATCGGATTCAACGCGCCCTGCAGGGCCCGTCCCCCGTAGTACCAGTGCCGGACATTCGGGTTGCGCATGGTCCGCCCGGCCCAGCTTCTGAACTGCCGCGCTCTCCGCCTCAGCCATCCCCACCGCCCATCGAGGTCATAGCAGTTGACGGGGTCTGCGCTGCAGTACTCGTAGGCGTTCGCGTTCCCACCGGGGATGGGGTCCGGAGTGAGGAAGAGTCCGGTCGTGGGGTTGTACTGGCGGACGCCCATCAGGGTGAGGCCGGTGATTGTTTCGCTGGAGCGTTGTTTGCTGCCGAGCCAGTTGTAGCGCATAGGACTCTGGCCCGGGCGGGGATTGCCGTATTCGTCAGTGTCCAAGGCGATGGGGGCCTGTCCCGGAGTTAGCGGGAGTTGCAGGGCGATGTCGCCGTGGATATCGGAAAGGTGGAGGAGGGTGTTGCCGGTCGCATTCGTGGTGGCGGCCAGGTCGCCGGAGAGGGATTCGACGTTGCGTGTCAGGGCGCCGGTGCTGGTGTTCTCGATGATCCAGCGGGGGTTGTCGCTGTCGCTGTCGTAGTGGTTGAGCCTGCTGCCGGTCTGGGTCCAGGTTCCGCCGGAGTTGACCTCGGTGGTCCAGGAACGGAAGCGGAGCGCGGCGTCGAGCTGCCAGGTCTGGCGGTTGGTGGCGGTGGTCTGCCGGTGGGCGAGGTCGTTGGTGTAGTAGCCGATGCCTATGCCGCCGGGCAGGGTGGTGGCGCGAGCGAAGGCGTCATAGGCGTAGCCGCCGTCGACCAGGCGGTCGGCGGTGTCGTAGCTGTGGTTGGTCGCGGTGCCGCCGCTAGTGGGGCAGTCGGCTCCCGGGGCGCCGGACGCAGTGGTGAGGGCGGTGCGGTTGGTCCGGTCGTTGAGGGTGTAGGCGCGACGGGTGCAGACCGTTGCGGCGGTGTCCTCCACGCTAGTCAGGCGTCCGGTGGTGTCGTAGCGGTAGGTCTGGTCGGACCAGCCGGCGTCCATGGTGGTCTGGCCGTGGATCGATTCGGTGGCCGCGTTGGTGTAGACGACGGTGCCGTCGCTGTCGCGAGTGTAGGTGCGCGCGATGGGCGAGCCTGTGGTGTCCTCGGTAATTCGGAGGGTGTAGCCGCCGGGCAGTCTTTCGGTGGCGAGGGAGCCGTCCGCGTCATAGGTGGCCCGGAAGGTGCCGGCGACGGAGTCGGTGCTGCTCGTGGCCATGCCCCGTGGTTCGGCGGTGTGGTCGTAAGTGAACGTGACCGTGGAAGGCGCGGTGTCGGTGATCTCGACCGGGCGGTCCAGGACGTCGTACGCGGTGTTGGTCGTGCCGCCGTCCGCGTCGGTGTAGGAGATGAGCCGGCCCAGGGTGTCGTAGGTCTGGCTGATCGTTCCACCACTCGGAGAGGTGATCTGGCTGACTCGCCCGGTCGCCGCGTCGTAGACGGTCGTGGAGGCCGGGACGGCTTGTCCAACGCCGCCGGTGACGGTGGTCGTGGTCGGGCGGCCCGCGCCGTCATGGGCCGTGGTGGTGGTGCGGGTGGAGCCGTTGGCCGTCTCGATGCGTGCGGTGGTGTTGCCCCAGGAGTCGTACTCGTTGGTAGTGGTGGGCAGTTGGGCGGGGTTGGAGCCGCCGCCGGTGATCGCACCTCCGGGGCCGGTGGAGCACAGGAGGTCGGCCCACTCGGGGCGGCCCTGGCAGGTGCCGGTGCCGGTGGCGGACCAGTAGGTGGTCACCACCGTGCTCGCGCCGGTCGCGGAGCCGCCGGGTGGGATGACTCTGGTCACGCGGCCCTGGGCGTCGTGCTCGGTCGTCGTGGTCAGTGCCAGGCCGCCCGGGTCCTCGATGGTCTGGATGGGCAAGCCCGCCGCCCAGTCGTAGACGGTCTGGGTGACGCGCCGCTCCCCGTGCACGCCGGGATGTTCGCGCACCTGGGCGCCGGTGGTGACCCTGGTGACCTGGTCGCGGACCGTGGCGGTGCCATCGGTGGGGCGGCCCGCGTCGTACTCGTTGACGGTCCAGGTGCGCGCGGTCACCGACGTGCCGGTCGGCACGAGTGTGGTGGAGCCGGAGACCAGGTTCTCGGTGAGGTCCACCCGGCGAAGCGGGCCGAAGGACTCCAGCTCGCGGGTGCCGGTGGCGTTGTAGCGGGACTCCGTGGAGAGCAGGTCGGCGCGTTCGGCGGAGGAGAGCTGGGCGATGCCGAGACCGGCCTGGGTGGCACGGTCCGCTGCCGTGATCCCGAGGGCGACGGCCCGGTTGGCCGCGGTCAGCTCGCGGACGGTGTTCCCGAACCGGTCGTACTCGGTTGTGCTGATGTGTCCGCCGGGCTGCGCGGTGTTGACCTCGCGGGCCGAGGCGCCGAGGTAGTGGATTTCGGAGCGGGCGTAGTCGAGAACACTCAGGCCGTCGCCGGTGTGCGACGGAGGAACGGAGTCCGCGGGGAAGACGGCCGTCGCGTCGGTGGGGGCGTCCGTCTGCCCCCAGGCCCGGACATCGCCCGAGCCCATGTCGTGAGGGGCTCCGCTCCCGGCGAGGGGAACGTCGTAGACGACCGTCTGGACGGCGTTGCCGTCCACGATGTCGGTACTGCCCTGACGCAGGAAGGGGCGGCTGACGGACAGGAGCATCCCGTCACCGGCGATGGGCCCGCTGCCGGCCTGCCCGTAGGCGAACGTCCAGGGCTGGTCGGTGGCCGACCGGTGCGAGACCACGCGGCCGACGCTGTCGTAGGCGTACTCGGTGCCGGTGGACTGGGCCAGGCGCGGGTTCCACTGCTGCCGCAGCCGGCCTTCGGTGTCGTATCGGTATGCTGCCACCGCCCGCGCGGTGGCGGAGGTGCCGCCCTTGCCGGTGGCGTAGAGGAGGATCTCCCTGACCTGGCCCGCGTAGTCGCCGAAGGCGGATGACGTTGCAGTGGTCGAGGTGGCGTAGACGAACTCCAGGACCCGGCAGCCGCGGGTGGTCGGCGTCGCGGCGCAGGTGGCGGCCTCGACGGCGGAGGTGGGGGCGATGACCATTCTCGGCCGGGCCAGTTGCTGACCGTCGACGGTCACGGTTTCGGAGACGATGGTCGTGGTGGAGTTGTCCAGGCCGTCCAGCAGGGTGCTGGAGACCGGCCACGTGGGGGCCGAAGGGGACGGCCTGGTGAACCGGGTGACTGTGCCCTCGGTGTCGGTGAGGGTGAAGGAGCCGCTCACGCTGCCGGTCAGCGTCAGGGCCTCCGCTCCCGGTTCCGGGACCCAGGCGTTGCCGGCTGCGTTGGCGGTGAAGTGGATCTCGCTGGTGTCCGAGGTGACGACGGCGACGGCCGTGTCCGAGATCCGCCGGACGTGCGCGTAGTCGGAGTCCGTGAGTTCGGCGATGGTGCCGGCGACCCACTCGTCGCCGAAAATCGCGGCCTGGCCGGTCTGCTGCGCTCCGGCGGCCGGGGTGCGGGAGGACGCGGTGCGGCTGACGGCCATCTCGTAGTACGAGGTGTCGGACTCGGAGATGGTGTAGTCACCGGTGAGGAGGTTCAGCGAGCCGGGGCCGATCTCCTCGGTGGCCGCGCCGTCTGCCTGGCGGTCCACGACCACAGTGAGCGGCTGCGTGCTGCCCGAGACGCCGCCCGAACCTGTGAAGTCCGCCTTGATCTCGATCGTGCCGTCCGGGGTCACGGTCCCGGCGGCGTCCCAGACCAGCGGGGCGTTTTCGCCATTGGCCAGAGGGACCGGCCAGGCCGTCAGGGGCTGCCCTCCGGAGGTGACGTCCGCGGTGGGGATCGCGGTCCACGGGTCCGCCGCCGAGCGGCGCCAGGAGAAGGACACCGAGTCGTACCGGGAACCGTCCGCTTCGGCGGCCAGGGTCAGGCGGCGCGCGGTGCGTTCGCCCTCGGTGGGCTGGAGGAAGCCGCCGGGTCCGGCGTGGAAGGTGTATTCCAGGGCCTCGGACTTGTTGTCTGCCCTGTCCACGGCGCGGACGCGCAGGGTGTGCGTTCCGTCGCGGGGCGGTGTGACGGCGATATCCCTGTTGCCGGCCGTGCCGGAGGTGGTGACCTTGGTCCAGGTCACGCCGTCCAGGGACCATTCCAGCCACTGGTGGTCGCCGGCGGGCGGGGTGACGGTGAACGTTCCCTCCTCTTCCGCCCCGCCCGTCCACTGTCCCGACGGGTAGTCGGTGGAAGTGATCGCGGTGGGCGCGGAGGGGGCCGACGTGTCAACGGTGAACGTTCTCCACGCCGACCAGCCAGTGTTGTAGTGGGTGCCGTCGTACGGGCTGGTGCGGAACCTGTACGTCCTGCCGTTCGACAGCAGTCCTTCGGGAACGGTGACCGAAGCGGCCTGGCCCGAGGGCACGTAGGACGAGACGATCACGTCGCCCACCTGCGAATTGGTGGCATCGTCGTAGATCTGGAAAGTACCGTTGACCCGGTCTCCGTTGGCATCGACGAACGTGTCCCGGAGCGTCGGCGTGGTGGTGTTGACGGTGTAAGCGCCGCCGTAGGAGAAGTACGGCGGCCCCGCTTCCTGCCGCGTACCGGTGCGGGGCCGGTAGTTGTAGGTGACGGTCAGACGCGGGGGATTCGACGCGGCGTTGGCCGAGCGCACCTGCTTCCACTGCGCGGTATCTCCCGACGGGGCTCGGACGCCCATGTATCCGCGGGTGACGTCGGCCGATGCCCAGCTCTGCACCAACTCGGTGACATCGGCGCCGATCCAA
The DNA here is from genome assembly GCF_031845405.1 of Streptomyces boetiae. Taxonomy (NCBI): domain Bacteria; kingdom Bacillati; phylum Actinomycetota; class Actinomycetes; order Kitasatosporales; family Streptomycetaceae; genus Streptomyces; species Streptomyces boetiae. The sequence continues at coordinate 98,101 of NZ_JAVREN010000013.1, read as the reverse complement.
CCGTCACCTCCGCACTCGGCCCGGCCGGCGGTCTCGGTGGAGGTGGCGTACTGCTGGATCCATTGCGGCTGGCTCGTCCAGCGCGAGGAGGTCGATGCGGCCCCCGTCTCCCACACCGTCCACGTCTGCCCGCTGCAACTGGTATTGCCAGAGTGGACGTTGTACAGCTCCAGCTCGGCGCTGCCGATGAGCGCGTCGCGGATGGGGGAGGTGTCCCAGGTGATGAACGACCGGGCGTAGCGCGGAGTCCCGTCCGGGTTGGTCGTGCCCGGGTTGCCGATGTGGAGTTCGGTGTCGGCCGACAGGTCGGTGGTCTCGCCCTGCTTGACGTAAGTGTCGAAGACATTCCCCAGCGAGGCGGTGGAGGGGTCGACGGTGACCGGGTACACCGTCTCCGGGTCCTCGAGGAACTGGGCGTCAGGAGTCAGAAGAATCTCCAACTCCTGTCCCTCACCGGTGATCTCGACATCGACCGGGACGGTGCGGGTGTGCTCGCCGGACGTCTCGTCGACGGTCGCGTCCCACATCACCGGCGCCGGCATCACCGCGCGGTCCTCCCCCGACTCCGCGTCGGTGAAGAGAATGCTGCCGTCCTCCCGGGCCTCGGCGTCCAGTCCCTCGGTCTCCAGCGTCAGCGCATAGGAGAACCGGCCGTCCCGAGGGGCGCGCCTGAGCTCGACGAACTGCTCGAAGCCGGTCCGGGTGGCCTCCACGATCAGGTCCGCGCCGGGCAGCGCGTTCCGGTACCGGGCCGTCGTACCGTCCACCCGCGGCTCCGGAAGGCCGCCACGCCAGCCGAGGACAACTTCCTCATCCCCCGAGCCCAGCCGCACCAGGTCCCGCGGCCTGGCGTTTCTCGCGGCCTCCAACGAGGCCGGCGGAGTACCGCCCTGCCCTGCCAGGACCAGTCCCGCCGGATGAGCCTCGGCAGCGAAACCGCCGCCCTCCCGCGGCTCCAGGTCGACATCGACGTCGACCCACTCACCGTCCCGCCGGAAGCGGATGGGCCCGGCCGATAGCTCGGTCGTCAACGTCCCGTCCGGGTTCACCCACGTCGTGGAGGTCTCCGTACGTTCCGACAACGCCTCGACCCGCTCCCCGCCGAGCCTGGCGGCGACTCGTGCCGACGCGATGTCCGCCGCCTCCGCGACCCGGGGAACGTCGGAGTCTTCCTCCTGCCGCGACTCGGGTCCCCGGCCGGTCGCCGCGAACGCCATCCCGCTCTCCCCGGCCACCAGCGCGGCCTCCAGGATCAGCAGACCGGCGACCCCGAGCGTTACCCGGGTCAATAGCCTTCGCCACCGTGAGAAGACCACCGATGTGCCTCGCCAGTCCCGCTCCACAACGCCGGGATCTTCATTGGCAGGCTCATGCCAAGCTGAGAAGGACAACACCGCCCCCACCCCCACCGTTTAGGCGCGTCAAGTACACATCTCGCGCGCCATGTCCACGTCCCCCTCAATCTAAGCGAGCAAGAAAAGAGGGGAAAGTGCACCAAAACCCCCAACTGGGTCTTCAATCAGGGATTCTGGCGAGTGGGATGGAGCACAGTGTGCACCGCTCGAGCTAGGGGAAGGCCGGCGCGGCAGCCCGGCTCAGGCTTCAGCGCCCGTCCCACACGCCCAGGCGCCTGAGGCGTCGCTGACGCAGCCTCTCCCAGTGTGCGGTGAGGAAGAAAAGTGATCCGGCCGCCAGGCCCGCCGCCAAGACGATCAGCAGGTCACCGAGCATCTCATCCGTCCGGATGGTGGGCGCACTGATGAGGATGGCGGGGACGGCGGCACAGAGGGCCAAGCGGATCGGATGGCGGGCAACCCACTGCTGCAGCCGAGTTGGGGGTTTCTGTCCCCCCAAAGCGCGATCAATACCCCAGAAGACGCCCGCAAGCCTGTGGCGCAGATCTGCCATGGACATGATTCCAGGGATAGTTCTGGCGGGCACGCCAAGCCGGAGGGCGACAGTGAAGGAGTCCCGCTAAGGGCGGCGGGCAGACTGCCATTGGGAACTGCAGACCGCCACCGGCCCGGTTCGGGCCGAGCCCCTATCAGCCCGAAGCAGTCAGTCGACGGTTTCGTCGTCCACTGCCGGCAGGCGGGATTCTTCGCCGAGGGCGCGGCAGGCGTTTTCGTACCAGTCGACTGGGACGATGACGGCCTGGGCGTCCTGGTAGCGCACGGCCTGGATGTGTTCGTGGCCGTACTGAACGCGGCCCATCACCTTGACGATCATCCGTCGTAGGTCGGCGGACTTTATCCGCACCGTCCGGGGTGGGTGGTCGCTCCGGCCTCCGGGCTGTTTCGGCATGGCCGTATCGTACGGGAACCCCATGTTGCGCAACATATGTATGTTGCGCAACAATGAGGATAGCCCGGTCGGCTCCGGGCCGGAAGTGCCCCTCAGCCCAGATACGGAGGACAGCCCGTGCACCCAGACAGCCGTCCCGAGCTCCCGCTGGACCGTCCTATGCCTGTGCACGAGCGGGTGCGTGCCCAGGCCGCGTTCTTCGCCGTCGCGGCGTTCACCGTGCTTCTGCCGCTGGTCCTGGTCACGCTCACGGCCACGTCCGTGTGGACGGGCTGGGTCAACGTCATGGCCATGCACGCCTACCTCGACCAGCCCGGAGCCCTGCCCGGCGTGCGGTGGGCGGTTCCCGTCGCGGTCCAGGCGTTCATCGTCATCGGCGAGGCGACCATGGTGCTCAACTCCGTGCTGCGCCGCAGATGGATCCTCGGCAGCGGCGCCGCTGCCACGGTCGCCGGATACAGCGTCGAGATCGGCGCGCACCTCTACTACGGCGAAGCGCTCGACGCGATCATCGCCATGATCGTGGCCGCCGTCGCCTGCGGCGGCGGATGGGCCCTCGTCGCCGCCCTGATGGACCGCGGCGTGGACATGGCCAACGAGGAGCCGACACCCCGCGCACGGAACGCGGACGAGGCCGAGCAGGCGGCGGTCGAATACGAGGATCAGCCGGAGCCGACCAGCGAGGACGGGGCTCCGGAGCCGCGACGGGCAGGCCGGCGTACGAGGGAACAACTGCTGGAGGAAGTACGCGTACTTGAACCGGACCGCCCCACGCTCAGCCCCAACTTCGTCGCCGCCCGCCTCGGGCTCTCCTGGGTCAACGCCAGATCCCTGCTCGCCGAGGTCGACCGCCTCTCCCTCGACCGGCGCCCCGGGAGACCCCGACGCAGCAGCCCAGCGTCATAAACATACGTTGACGACCTGACGACAAGAGGGCTGGGCAACGCGAGTGAATCGATTCCCGTCAAGCCAACTTCCGGAAGACCCCGCGCGGGAGACCGTCACGGTCCACTGCGCCGAACACCCGGACGGTACTTGCGCGCCGAAGGGAGCCGAGCCCACTCCCCCGGCCGGCGCGCCCCAGCTCTACCGCGTCTCCGACGCCGTCGCGCTGCTCAACCTCAGCCGCAGCGTCCTCTACGACCTGATCCGAACGGGCCGTCTGCGGACGGTCAGCCAGGGCCGATCCCGGCGCATCCCCGCCAAGGCCATCAGGGAGTACGTCGCGCTCCTGGAGCGCGAGGCGGAGAGGCCCCGATGAGCGCCCGCCGCAGCAGGGGTGATGGGGGCTTGCACTGGGACGCCCAACGCCGCCGCTGGATCGCCTCGGTCAGCCTCGGGTACGACGCGGACGGCAAGCGCGTCGTCAAGCGCGCCAGCGGACGCACCAAGACCGAGGCCAAGGCCAAGCTCAAGCACCTGCTGCAACTCCGGGAGAACGCCGCGGAGGAGGCCGAGGTCGTTCCCGCGATTCCGGAGGCGGGCAAGGAGTCGGAGGTCACCGTGGGTGGGGCCGTGGAGAACTGGGTGCGCTACGGCCTCACCGACAAGGACCCCGCCACGGTCGCCAACTACACCACCCTGTGCCGCACTCACGTCCTCCCCGCGCTCGGCCACCTCCCCCTGCGCGAGCTGCACGTCGACCACGTCGACGCCTGGCTGGCCGCGAAAGCCAAGGTACTCAGCACCCGCACGCTCAAGGCAATTCACTCCTGCCTCAGCCGGGCCGTCCAGCGGGCCGTGGTACGCGACAAGGTCTCCCGCAACGTCGTTGCGCTGTGCGCCGCCCCGCCCGGCCGGCCCGGGCGCCCATCCAAGGCGCTGACCTATGGCCAGGCCAAGGCCATTCTGAAAGGGATCGAGGGCGACCCGATGGAGGCGTACATCGTCCTCTCCCTGCTCACCGGGGCCAGGACCGAGGAAATGCGGCCCCTGACCTGGGACCACGTCGACCTGGAGGGGCAGCCCGAGGCCGAGCCGCCCGTCCCGCCGCACATCGCCGTCTGGCGGTCGGTCCGGACGGGAGGCGATACGAAGACTCACCGGTCACGGCGGACTCTCGCGCTGCCCGCGCGCTGCGTCACCGCTCTGCGGTGTCATCGCGCCGCGCAGGGAATGCAACGGAAGGAGGCAGGGGGAAGCTGGAACGAAGCCAACCTCGTGTTCGCCTCCGCCGCGGGGACGGAGCTCGATGCCGCGAACGTCCGGCGGGCCTTCCGCCGCGCCATCGCCAAGGCCGAAGGGATCAACCCCCACGAGTGGACCTCGCGGGAGCTGCGGACCAGCTTCGTGTCGCTGCTGTCCGACCGGGGCGGGCTGCCGGTGGAGAAGATCGCCCAGCTCGTCGGGCACGCCAGCACGTCCACCACAGAGAGGATCTACCGAAAGCAGATCCGACCCGTCATCCAGACCGGAGCGGTGGCCATAGACCGCGTCTTCGCCCAAGAGCGGGCGCGGTAGTCACGCAGTCAGTCACTCAGGGACGAGAAAGAGGCCGCCTCCCCGAAGGGAGGCGGCCTCTGACCTGTGGAGCTAAGGAGACTTGAACTCCTGACCTCTTGCATGCCATGCAAGCGCTCTACCAACTGAGCTATAGCCCCTTGCCTGTCCCGCTTCGGGGGGCTGCCCCCTCGGCGGTGAGCCCTACTCTACACGGCCGGTGGGGGCGTTTGCCAAATCCGTATCGGGGGCACAGCGGCGGGGGTCAGACGCTGGCGAAGGAGTAGAAACGCTTCAGCGCGCAGTGCTCGTCGAGGAGGCGGCCGTAGATCGGCTCGCCCTCCAGTTCGCGGTAGACCTCGATGGGGTCGCCCTTGATGATCAGGGCGCGGGCGCACTCGACGCACCAGTACTGGTACGCGGCGTTCACCGGCTGGAGATCGCGGACGATCGGCGTTCCGGCGCCGCACCAGTCGCACTTCCTGCTGTGTGCACCCATGAGCTATCGGCTCCACCCTCGGTCGCGGGCTGTGCACACGTGGCATACCCCTCCGTCGAGCCGGGCGATCCTCGCCGGCCGGGCGGGGTGCCCTGGGTTGCGGCCATAGCCCTCCGCCGCCGGCGCACTGACGATTCTGCCACGTCACAGGCGGGGCGATAAGCCTTCCGATCCCGTCTCCCGGCGAGGGAGACGGGATCGATACACAAGGCGGGCGGCTGTCAGGCGCGGCCGCGGCGGCTGGCGAGGCGGGTGAGGAGGGCCGCCGCCGCCCCGGCCGCGGCGCCGGCGGCGAGGGCGGGGAGGGCCGCGGCCAGGCCCTCGGCCGAGGAGGCGGCGGCGGAGGCGCGGTCGAGGTAGAGGGTGCCGAAGGCGGCGATGCCGACCAGCATGCCCAGCTGCGTGGTCATCGCGGTCACGCCGCTCGCGTCGGCGGCGTCCTCCGGGCGCACCGAGGCCAGGGAGCGGTTCAGCGTCGTGCTGTACGCCAGGGCGTTGGCCCCGCCGTTGACGCCGAACGCCAGCAGCGCGAGCGCACCCGCGTCCTGCCCGTCGCCCAGCAGCGGGAGCATGGCGAGGATCGCCGCCGCGGAGAGGAGGAAGCCGCCCGCGGTCAGGTACGGCCAGAGCCGGGCGGGCAGGCGGCGCCACAGCAGCGAGACCGCGCCGAACATCACGGCCGTGGGCAGGAACAGCAGTCCCGAGTGCAACGCCCCGTACCCCAGGCCCCCGGCCTCCTCGGGCGCCTGGAAGTGCAGCGAAAGGGCGAAGAGGATGCCGCCGTTGACGGCCATGACGAGGAAGATCCGCACGGCCGCGAGCGGAACGCCCGGGCTGCCCAGCACCCGCGGGGACAGCAGCGGCGCCCCGCCGCGCCGCGCCGGCCGGGCCTCGAAGGCGACGAACGCCCCCGCCAGCAGCGCCGCGGCCACCAGCGACAGCAGGCACCACAGCGGCCAGCCCTCCTCCTGCCCCAGCACCAGCGGCACGGTGAACAGGAGAACGGCCGCGGTCAGCAGCGTCAGCCCCGGCAGGTCCAGGGGCCTGCCGCGCTCGGCGGCCGGCGGACGCTCCAGGGGCAGCAGCCGCAGGCCCAGCAGGAGCAGGATCACGCCCAGCGGGACGTTGACCAGGAACACCGGCCGCCAGCCGGCGCCGAAGAGGTCGGCGCTGATCAGCACCCCGCCGACGAGCTGCCCGGCCGCCGCCCCGACCGCGATCACCGCGGCGTAGAGGGTCAGTGCCCGGGCCCGGGCCGGGCCGGTGAAGGAGCGCTGGATGATGCTCAGCACCTGCGGCAGCATCAGCGCGGCGCCCGCGCCCTGGACGAAGCGGAAGCCGATCAGCTGCCAGGCCGCGCCCGCCAGGCCGCAGGCCAGCGAGGCGGCGGTGAACACCACCAGGCCGGTCAGGTACAGCCGCCCGGGTCCGTAACGGCCGCCCAGGCGCGCGCCGGTGATCAGCAGCACCGCGTAGGAGATCGTGTAGCCGGCGATGACGAGTTGCAGCTCGCCGCCGGAGGCGCCGAGGTCGGCGCGGACGGTGGGGGCGGCGACGTTGACGATGAAGACGTCGAGCAGGGCCATGAACAGGCCGGACAGCAGCAGCGCCAGCAGCCACCCCGGCCGGGCCGGGCGTCCCCCCGCGGCGCCCGTGCCCTCGGTCCGCCCGGCGGCGGCCGGCGTCTGGTCCGCCGGTGTCGGGTCCGCCGGTGTCTGGGTCGTGGTCATGCCCGTCAGCGTGCGCCCGTTCCGGTACCGGTAACGAGAGCCCCGCGATACTGGTACTGACAGCATCCGGCTGGGAACTGGCCGGGCCGGGCGGATGGGCGCAGGCTGGGGGCGTGAGCATGGCGACGATGGCGCGGAGCGCGGGGGCGGAGCGGGGCCCGGGGGCGGAGCGGGGCGCGGCGGAGCGGCGGCGGCCCGAGCTGGCGGCCTTCCTGCGGGGCCGCCGGGCCCGCATCACCCCGGCGGACGTCGGGCTGCCGCCGGGCCCGCGGCGGCGCACGCCGGGCCTGCGCCGCGAGGAGGTGGCACAGCTGGCCGGGGTCGGGGTGACCTGGTACACGTGGCTGGAGCAGGGGCGGCCGATCAACGCCAGCGCGCAGGTGCTGGACGCGGTGGCGCGCACGCTGCAACTGGACGCGGCGGAGCGGGAGCACCTGTACCAGCTCGCCGAGGTGCCCTTCGCGCGGGAGGCGCGGCCCGAGCCGGCCGTGGAGTCGGAGGTGGGGCCGGACGTGCAGGCGGTGCTCGACGCGCTGGTGCCGCTGCCCGCGGTGGTCTACAACGCCCGCTACGACGTGCTGGCCACCAACCGCGCCTACCGGAACCTCTTCTCCGGCGCCCTGCCCCGGCCGCGCCCGCGGGGGAACGCGCTGTGGATCCTGTTCACCGGGTCGCCCGCGCGGTGCCGGCTGGTGTTCCGGGAGGCGGAGCTGAAGGTCATGGTCGCCACGCTGCGGGCGGCGTACGGCGGGCACGTGGGCGAGCCGGAGTGGGAGGACTTCATCCGCGAACTGGCGGATCGGAGCGCGGAGTTCGCGGAGATGTGGGCCAGTGGGGACGTCGCGCCGCCGGGGCCGCGGCTGAAGACGTTCGCGCACGTGGAGGTCGGGGAGATCCGGCTGCGCTCGCAGTCCCTGTCGGTGGACGGGCTGCCGGAGGCGCGGATGGTGGTCTACCTGGCGGCGGACGAGGACAGCCGGGAGAAGATCGAGCGCCTGGCGGCGACGGAGGAGGGCGCGCTGGCGTTCCGCTAGCGCCTGCGGCGGGCCCAGCCGTCGCTCAACGCCCGCGGGCCGGGCGCGTCCCCGCTGCGCGGCCCGGGGCGGGAGCGGCCGTCGAACGCCCGGGGCCGGCGCGGACGCCGAACGGCCCCGGCCGGGAGCGGAAGTCGGGTGCCTTCGGCGGGCGCGGCTGCCGTTGCACGCCATGCGGCGGGACGTTGGCGCCCGGGGGCGTCGCAGGTGTGGAACGCCCGCAGTGGGCCCGGTCGTTGAACGGCCACGGCCGGGCCCGTCGGCCAGAGTCCCGCGAGCGCGGGCGGGCGTTCAGACGTCGTCGCCGATGACCGGCTCGGGGAGGGAGCCGGCGTTGTGCTCCAGGAGGCGCCAGCCGCGGACGCCCTCGCCGAGGACGGACCAGCAGCAGTTGGACAGGCCGCCCAGGGCCTCCCAGCTCGACGCCGGCAGGCCCAGCAGCCGCCCGATGGTGGTGCGGATGGTGCCGCCGTGGCTGACGACCACGAGGAGGCCGCCGGGCGGCAGCTCGTCCGCGGCCCGGACCACGCGGGGGGCCGCCCGGTCGGCGACCTCCGTCTCCAGCTCGCCGCCGCCGCGGCGCACGGGCTCGCCGCGCTTCCAGGCGGCGTACTCCTCGCCGTACCTGGCCTGGATCTCCGTGTGCGTCAGGCCCTGCCAGACGCCCGCGTAGGTCTCCCGCAGGGCCTCGTCGTGCTCGACGTCGAGGCCGGTGAGGGCGGCCAGCTCGGCGGCGGTGTCGCGGGTGCGCAGCAGGTCGGAGGCGAGGATGGCGTGCGGGCTCAGCTTGGCCAGCAGGCGGGCGGCGCGGCGGGCCTGGGCGCGGCCGGTGTCGGTCAGCTCGACGTCGGTGGTGCCCTGGAAGCGGTTTTCGATGTTCCAGGAGGTCTGGCCGTGGCGCCACAGGACGATCCGGCGCCTGCGGCCGGCGGGGGCGCTCAGCTCAGCTCACCCCCGACCGGCTGATCCGCCGCCTCCGGCGCGCCCGCGCCCCGGGTGGCGCGGGCGTCCTCGGGCAGCGGCAGGACGGGGCAGTCCTTCCACAGCCGCTCCAGGGCGTAGAAGACCCGCTCCTCCGTGTGCTGGACGTGCACCACGATGTCGACGTAGTCCAGGAGGACCCAGCGCCCCTCCCGCTCTCCCTCGCGGCGGACCGGCTTGGCGCCGAACCGCCGGTGAAGCTGCTCCTCGATGCCGTCCACGATGGACCTCACCTGCCGGTCGTTCGGCGCGGAGGCGAGCAGGAAGGCGTCGGTGATGGCGAGCACGTCGCTGACGTCGTACGCGATGATGTCGTGCGCGAGCTTGTCCGCGGCGGCCTGGGCGGCGGCCTGGATCAGCTCGGTGGCACGGTCCGTGGCGGTCACGGTGTGGCTGTCTCCTCGGGGGTCAGGCGCGGGGCCGTGCCGGGCGGGCCGGTCGGCCCCGGGGGTTCCAGGGTCTCACGCCGCTCGGACAGTCACTCGGGTCACTGCCCATAATCCCCGCCCAGGACGATCGTCACATCGGCATTCGCGGCGCCCTCGCCCTGCGTGACGACCTCGGCCGGGTCCAGGCCCAGGGTCCTGGCGACCTCCTCGGCGGGGCCGCGGTGGGCCTCGTCGGCGTAGGCGATCCGGGTCTCCCGCTCGCTCCGGTCGGCGGTGCGGCTGTCCACGACCGTGAAGCCGCCGTTGACCAGGGTGACGCGGGCGGCCTCGGCGGCGGCGCCGTCGCCTCCGGCGTCGCGGATGGCGATGCGGGGGGCGCCGTCGGGGTCGGCGTTGCTGACCGAGCCGCCCAGGATGTCGGCGACGAGCCCGTCGGAGGTGGCGTCGCTGAGCGTGCCGTCCTCCTCCACGGGCAGCGGGACGGTCTGGTAGGCGTCGCCCTGGGCGTAGCCGGCGAGGCGGCCGAGGCTGGCTCCCAGTTCCCCGGCGGGCAGGGAGGGGTCGGTGACCTGGGGGATGGCCTCGGTGGTGCGGATGGCGGCCTCCTCGCCGGAGGGCATCCGCTCCAGCACCGCCTGGAGGACCTGCCCGAAGCGGCTGAGCTGGGCGGCGGGCGGCTCCTCGTCGGTGCTGTGGGTGGCGTAGGCGACGGCGGCGCGGCCGTCGAGGCGGACGTTCTCGCCGCGGGGAACGAGGGGCTCCTCGCCGTCCTCGCCCGGGACCTCGGCGTCGGTGGTCAGGGTGACGCCGCCGACGAGGTCGACCAGGATCTCCAGGTAGGGCGTTCCCAGGCGCCAGGTGCCGCGGATGTCGGCGCCCAGCAGGCCGCCGAGGGCGTCGCGCACCGCGCCCGCGGGTTCGTCCAGCACGGCCTGGCTCAGCGGGACGGTGCCGCCGTCGGTGGTGACGGAGAGGTCGTTGGGCAGGAGCAGGGTGGTGCCGCTGCCCTCCGTCTCGTTGGCGACCAGGAGGGCGGTGGCGGTCTCGTCGGAGTCTGCCTGTCTGAGGTGGACGACGATGACGTCGCGCTCCTCGGCCACCGCGGTGCTCGCGCCGGGCTCGCCGAAGCCGGGCAGGCGGCCGGAGGCCCACAGCCAGCCGGTGCCGCCGAGCAGGGCCAGGACGAGCAGCACGGCCAGGAAACGGCGGCGGTTGCGGCTGCGGCGCTTGGCCTCCTCGCGGCGCTCGGTGCGGCTCTCGGTGAACTTCAGCCAGTCGATGACGTCCTGGGAGTCCTCCGCGCCCTCCTCCACGAACGCGAACTGGCCGGTGTCGTAAGGGTCCGCGGGCCGCGCGCCGGGGGCGGGCGCGGTGCCGGGGGCGGCGGCCCGTCCGGGCGTTTCCCCGCCGGGGGCGCGCTGGGGCGGGAGGTCCGGCGGGGGCTGGGCGGGAGGTCCGGCGGGGTGGGGCGCGGGGTCGGCGACGGCCGGCTGCTCGCCGGTGCCGTAGTCGTACCCCCCGTAGCCGTCGCCGTACGTCCCGCCGTAGCCGTAACCCTGGTCGTGCCCCTGACCCTGTCCCTGGTCAGCAGGGCCGGGAGGGCCGGAGGGGGCCTCGCGGTGGTCGCGGTAGTCGGGGTAGGGCTGGTACCCCGGGGCGGGCCGCGTGGGCGGCTGGGCGGCGCCGTAGCCGTAGCCCCCGGCGGGGTCGTACCCCTCCGGGGCCCCGGAGGGGCCGCCGTCCGGGCCGTAGTCCTCGCCGCCCGGCCCGTAGGGGTCGTCCTCCCGGCTGCCGTCGGGGGCGGGAGGGCGCACCGTGCCGTACAGCGGGCGCCCGTATTCGTCGTAGCCGTGGGCCGGCCCGTACGGATCCTGCCGGTCGTTCACCGCTCCCGCCCTTCCGTCGGTCAGCCTTCGGCGCGCATCGGTTCCTCCGGGCTCCGGTAGAGCGCGCGCTTGTTGATGTAGCGCACCACCCCGTCCGGCACCAGATACCAGACGGGATCGCCGCGGGCCACCCTTTCCCGGCAGTCCGTGGAGGAAATGGCGAGCGCCGGGACCTCCACCAGGGAGACCCCGCCGCGCGGAAGCCCCGGGTCCGCCAGGGGGTGACCCGGCCGGGTGACCCCGATGAAGTGAGCGAGCGAGAACAGCTCCTCGGCGTCGCGCCAGCTCAGGATCTGCGCCAGGGCGTCGGCGCCGGTGATGAAGAAGAGGTCGGCGTCGGCGTTCTCGGCCCGCAGGTCGCGCAGGGTGTCGATCGTATAGGTCTTGCCGCCGCGGTCGATGTCGATGCGGCTGACCGAGAACTGCGGGTTGGAGGCGGTCGCGATGACCGTCATCAGGTACCGGTCCTCCGCGGGGGAGACCGACCGGTGCCCCTTCTGCCAGGGCTGGCCGGTGGGCACGAAGACCACCTCGTCGAGGTGGAAGCGCGCGGCGACCTCGCTGGCGGCGACCAGGTGGCCGTGGTGGACGGGGTCGAACGTCCCGCCCATCACGCCGAGCCGCCGCTTGCCGCCGCACGCTATGCCGTCATGCATCGGAGGCGGGCCTCAGCGGTCGCGGTTGAGCCGCGTGGTGATCCACAGCAGCAGGAGCAGCGCGACGAAGGCCCCGGCGCCGATGGCGTAGGCGTTCAGGCTGTCGTGTCCGTGGCCCCTGTGCTCCTCGGAGGCGAGGGCGCTCAGGGCCGAGGCGGCGGGCGAGGCGGTGAGCTGAAGCATGCGGGCACCTGTCCGGGGGCTCGACGGCTGGATCGTACGTGTCATCGTATGCGGACCGCCGCGCGGCGGCCTCCCGCCCCCGCGTTCCCGCGCGGGCGGGAGGAGGGCCGCCCGCGGCGGGGCCGGGCGCCCGGACGCGCCGCGGAAGGCGCGCGGGGCGCCCGGAGGCACCCCGGTCATGGCCGGTCCGGGCCGGGTGCGGCCGGCTCAGGCGCGGTCCTGGTCGCCTCGGGTCCGATTCGAGTCTTTCCGGGGCCGGTTCAAGTCGCCTCGGGTCCGCTGGGTGGCCGGCTCAGGCCCGGTTGCGGCTCGGATCAAACCCGGTTGACGTCCGGTTCATGTCCGGTTCAGGTCGAACGTCCCGCACAGGGCGCCGCGTTCGCCGGTGAGGTCGTAGGGGTCGTAGGTCGTGCCGGGGGCGGTCCGGGCGGCGCTCGTGCCGGGGAGGAGGGGGTGCAGCTCGTCCCTGTGGTCGGCGGCGCAGTCCAGCGGGCCGGCCAGGGTGTCGGCCTGGCGCAGCACGACGTTGCGCTGCCGCAGCTCCTGCTCGCCGAACTGGAGGCGCACCTGCCGCTGCACGACGAACAGCGCGGCGGGCTCCTCGGGCCCGGTGCCGGCGGGGCGCACGGCGTAGGCGAAGACGTGCCGGCCGCCGACCTCCAGGGTGTCGTCGGCGACCTCGGCGAAGCTCAGCTCGCCGTCCACCCGCACCTGGGGGTCGGCCAGCACCGCCTCGCCGGGGTCGAAGCGGACCAGCCAGTCCGTGGGGCGGCTGGTCGGGTGCTGCCCGCCGAGCGCCAGGTCGAGCTGCCGCTGCTGGTCGGGGCCGAGCAGCTCCCGCACGGGGACCGCGCCGACTCCGGCGAGGACCTGGGGGGTGAGGGCGCTGGCGACGACGTACTGCTTGGCGAGGGTGAGGGCGGTGAGGACCTGTTCGCGGGAGAAGTGGGCGGTGGCGCGCGGGTCGGGCAGGTCCACGGCACCGGCGCCGGCGCCGAGGCCGCCGGCCGGGGCGCCGGCCCACAGGGCGGCGAGGTCGGCGTCGCCGGGCACCTCGCCCTCGGGCGCCAGCGCGACGAGGGCGGCGGCGGGCGGGCCCGCGGGCTGCGCGCGGGGAACGTCGTAGGGGTTGCTGGCGCCGAGGTAGATCGCGGCGGCGAAGGCCAGCAGGATGATCAGGGCCAGGGCTATGCCCTGCTTGGGCACCGCCCTGCCGGGACCTGGCTCGGGCGTGCGGGCGCGGACGGCCGTGGTGTGGTCGGCGAGCCGCTCCCGCGCGGAGAACTCCTCGATGCGCGCAGCTCTGACGAACGACTCGTCGAAGACGGTCGATCGGTATTCCTCGTCCCCGGCTCCCGGGGTGCCCCCGGGAGTCCCCTCGGGAGGGTCTGTGCGCCCGGCCACCCCTCAAGCGTAGGTTGCCGCGGGGAGCCGAAACAGCCCTCAAGGGCAGTCAATTCCGGACGGGAACGGCGGGGCGGGGCCTTCAACTCCCCGGCATTCCCCGGAACTCTGCGGAAGGAGGCCCCCTAGGGGCTCTGCTCCCGGTCGGGGTCCTGGATCGTGTACCCCTCCCCCGGGCGCTCGGGCTCGCGGGAGGAGGCGGAGGACCCGGCGCGCTGAATGGCTATCAGCGCGAAGGCGATGACGCTGATCCCCATCACCATGGCGAGCACGCAGGCCACCGGCCGCTGCCAGCGCGCGGGGCGCCAGCCGGCGGGCCGCGCCTGCCGCCCGCCCGGCCCGGCTATCGGGGACCTTCCGGCCGGGGGTCCCTCCCCGTACCGCGCGTGGGCGGGGTAGGCGCCGTAGGAGGGCTCGTCGTCCTCCTCGGGGAGGTCCGCGAGGTAGCGCGTGTAGTCGGAGCGGTCGAAGCGCCCCTCGTCGTCCGCGTCCTCCTCGCCGTCCAGGCCCTCCAGGGCGGGAAAGGCGCCGAAGCCCGCCATCCCGTCCGGGAGTCCGGCCTCGTCCCCGTCCCTGAGGGAGTCCGCGTCCCTGAGGGGATCGCCGTCCCTGAGAGGGTCCCCGGGGTCGCCCGGGTCGAGGTCGGGGTCCCGGTAGAACCCCAGCTCGCCTGCCGCCTCGGCCTCGGCGCGCTCCATCGCCGCGAACAGGATCCGCTCGGCCGCGGTGGGCTCGTGGATCTCGGCGGCCTCGACGAAGTCGTCGTCGAGCACCACGGCGGCGAACGCCTCGTCGGCTGCCGCCCGGTCCTCGCTGTTTGGCCCGTCGCCGTCGCGGAACGGCTGGCCCCATACGTCGTCCGGCACGCTTCCCAGCCTAGGCGGAATGCGTCCACGAAGGGAGGGCCCCAGGGAATTCACCCCCGGGTGTGACCATCCCCCGTCACGACGTACGTGGTCGAGGTGAGTTCGGGCAGCCCCATCGGGCCCCGGGCGTGCAGCTTTTGGGTCGAGATGCCGATCTCGGCGCCGAAGCCGAACTGTCCGCCGTCGGTGAAACGGGTCGAGGCGTTGACCATCACGGCGGTGGAGTCCACCCGCGAGACGAAGCGGCGGGCCGCGGCCGTGTCCTTCGTCACGATCGCCTCGGTGTGGCCGGAGGTCCAGCGCCGGATGTGGGCCACGGCCGCGTCCAGGTCGGGAACGACGGCGGCGGCGATGTCGTAACTCAGGTACTCCGTCCCCCAGTCGGCGTCGGTGGCCGGGATCACCTCCACGCCCGCGGCGGTCCCCGCCGCGCGCCAGGCCGCGTCGCCGTGGACGGTCACCCCCGCCTCGGTGAGCGCGGCCAGGGCGGCCGGGAGGAAGCGTTCGGCGATCCCGGCGTGGACCAGGACCGTCTCGGCGGCGTTGCAGACGCTGGGGCGCTGGGCCTTGGAGTTGACGAGGATGCGCACGGCCATGTCGAGGTCGGCGTGCTCGTCCACGTAGACGTGGCAGTTGCCGGTGCCGGTCTCGATGACGGGGACGGTGGACTCGTTGACCACGGTGCGGATCAGGGAGGCGCCGCCGCGCGGGATGAGGACGTCGACCAGGCCGCGGGCGCGCATCAGCTCGCGGACCGAGTCCCGGCTCTCGCCGGGCACCAACTGCACGGCGTCGGCGGGCAGTCCGGCCTTCTCCACGGCGTCGCGCAGGACGGCGACGAGGGCGGTGTTGGAGGCGTAGGCGGAGGAGGAGCCGCGCAGCAGGACGGCGTTGCCCGACTTCAGGCACAGGGCGGCGGCGTCCACGGTGACGTTGGGCCGGGCCTCGTAGATGATGCCGACCACGCCGAGCGGCACCCGGACCTGGCGCAGCTCCAGGCCGTTGGGAAGCGTGGAGCCGCGGACGACCTCGCCGACGGGGTCGGGCAGGGCGATGACGTCGCGGACGTCGGCGGCGATGGCCGAGATCCGCTCGGGGGTGAGGGTGAGGCGGTCGACGATCGCCTCGGGGGTGCCGGCCTCGCGGGCCCGGGCGATGTCCTCGGCGTTGGCCCGCACCACCTCCTCGGAACGGGCCTCCAGCGCGTCGGCGACGGCCGTCAGCGCCGCGTCCCTGGCGGTGCGCGGGAGGGGGGCCAGCAGCCCGGCCGCCTCCTTGGCGCGGCGCGCGGTGGCCAGAACGGGGCTCTCGGGGGCGGGGCTGCTGCTGCTCATGCGGTGCAGGATAGCCGCGCGCCGGGGGCCCGCGCCCCCGCGCGGGGGCCCTCCCCGGGTCCGGCCGCCGCCCCGGGTCCGGCCGCCGCCCTGGGGGACCGGGCCCCCGCCGGGGCCGGTCAGTACGGGTGGACGCCCACCGGGATCGCCGGCGGCGGGCCGTAGCCCTCGGTGATCCGCTGGTGGTAGGTCTCGCGGCCGATGACCTCCAGGCCCACGATCTCCCAGGGCGGGAGGCCGGCCGTGCGGCGGTGCTCGCCCCACAGGCGCAGGGCCAGGGCCGCGGCGTCGTGGAGGTCGCGGGCCTCCTCCCAGTAGCGGATCTCCGCATGGTCGTCGGCGTAGCGGCTGGTCAGCAGGAACGGGTGGTCGTGGGCCAGCCGCTCCAGGGCCCGCCGCACGTCCGCCAGCGGCGCCCGCGCGCCGGCGACGCTGAGGGTGACGTGCCACAGCCGGGGCCGGTCGGCCCCGGCGCCGTCGGCGCCCTGGGCCCCGTCCCGCGGCCTCTGCTCTCCCCCGACGCTGGCCAGTCGTCTCACCGGCAGCCTCCTGACATGGTGCTGAAGTCGTGCTGAGTGGTGCGGGCCGTGCGCGTGCGAACGCGCCGCCGAAGCAAAAGTGGACCAGCTCTCGGGCGGCGGCGGGGCCGTTTCCCGGAACCTTTCGGGGAACGACCGCCCTTTCACTACATCCGGTGCAGTCACTACATCCGGTGCGGGCGGGCACGCGGACGCGCCTCAGGGACTATGCCCGCAACAGGACCAGGTCATCGCGATGTACGACTTCTCTTTCGTATGCCGGGCCCAGGTCGCGAGCCAGTTCCCTGGTCGAACGGCCGATCAGCCGCGGGATCTCCCGCGCGTCGAAATTCACCAGCCCGCGGGCCACCGCGCGGCCCGCCTCGTCCCGCAGCTCGACCGGCTCGCCGGCGCTGAAATCGCCCTCCACGCCGGTGATCCCGGCCGGGAGCAGCGAGCTGCCGCGCTCCCGGATGGCGCGCACCGCCCCGGCGTCCAGGACCAGCGCGCCGCGCGGCTCGGAGGCGTGCGCCAGCCACAGCAGCCGCCCGGCCGAGCGTCGGCCGGTGGGGTGGAAGTAGGTGCCCGCCGGGGCGCCGGAGAGGGCGTCCGCGGCCCGCCCGGCGGCGGAGAGGACCACGGGAATCCCGGCGGCGGTGGCGATGGCGGCGGCCTCGACCTTGGTGGCCATCCCGCCGGTGCCCACGCCCGCGCGGCCGGCCCGGCCCAGCTCGACGCCCTCCAGATCGGCGGGGCCCCTGACCTCCTCGATCCGCCGCGCGCCCGGCCGGGAGGGGTCGCCGTCGTAGAGGGCGTCCACGTCGGAGAGCAGAACCAGCAGGTCGGCGCGCACCAGGTGGGCGACGAGGGCGGCGAGCCGGTCGTTGTCGCCGAAGCGGATCTCGTCGGTGGCCACGGTGTCGTTTTCGTTGACCACCGGCACCGCACCCATGGTGAACAACTGGTCAAGCGTGCGGTAGGCGTTGCGGTAGTGCGCGCGGCGGCTGGTGTCGTCGGAGGTGAGCAGCACCTGGCCCACGCGGCGGCCGTAGCGGGCGAAGGAGGCGGTGTACCGGGCCAGCAGCAGGCCCTGGCCGACGCTGGCGGCGGCCTGCTGCCGGGCGAGGTCCGAGGGGCGGCGGCTGAGGCCCAGCGGAGCGAGGCCCGCCGCGATCGCGCCGGAAGAAACCAGTACGATCTGCCTCCCGTCCTGTTTCACCAGCACATCGACCAGTGCGTCCACGCGGTCGGCGTCGAGCCCGCCGGCCGCGGTGGTCAGCGAGGATGAGCCGATCTTGACGACGATTCTGCGGGCGTCCGCGACGTCCTGCCGTACCGCCACCACGGTGCCTCCTTGTTCTCCCCAGGGCTCCACGGGGATGCCCTCGCGGGGCTGCGCGCATCTCCGCCGGCGCGGGCCGCTCTCCGTAATCTATGCGACGCCGCTGAGCGCCCGCCCGCGCATATAACGGGGGCCCGCGGCCCCGCTCCCCGCGGTCCCCTTCCCTTCGCGTCCTCCCGCCGAGCCTGCCGCCGACGGGGGGCGCCTTCTGCGCACCCGCGAACAGCCCCCCACCGAACCGGAGTTCCCCGTGCCCGCAGGACCGTTGCGTCGCCGCGGCGCGCCGTTGATCGCGCTCGCCGCCCTGCTGTGCCTGTACCTCGCCCAGTTCGCCGGCGCCCTGCTGCCGAACGCCCCGCTGCTGTGCGCGGCGGGCGCCGCCGGGCTCGCCCTCGACCTCGCCCTGCGCCGCTGGCAGCCCGGCGTGCTGACGCTGCTGGCGCGGCTGCGCTGCGACGAGGCCGTGCGGCAACTGCTGCGCGACCTGCTGATCCTCGTCGGGCTCGCCCAGGCCGCGGAGGTCGGCACCGTGCCGCGGACGCTGATGGCCGGCGCGCTGCTGGCCGGCTACGCCGCGCACATCGCCTGCCGCGCCCTGGGCGTGGCCGTCCGCCGCGCCCGGACGCTGCCGATCGTCACCCGCAACATCGACACCTCCGCGCTGCGCCTCTCCCCCGCCCCGCCGCGGGCCCTGACGCGCCCGGGGCGGCGGATGCCGCTGTTCGCCGTGCCGGGAACGGCCGGGCTGCTGGCCACCGTGGCCACCGGGCAGGCGGCCTGGGGCCTGGTGGGGACGTGCGCCTCGCTGGCGCTCTTCGCCGGGGCGGCCGTTCACCTGGGCACCTGGCTGCTGCCGGGCCGGCGCCCGCCCTCGGACGAGCGGGTGCTGGCGTGGTTCCGCGACTGGCTGGAGCGCTACCGGCCCGACGTGGGCCTGTACTTCTCGGGTGGCTCGGGCACGGCATACCAGGCGAACATGTGGCTGACCACGCTGGCCGGCCTGGGCGGGCGCCCGCTGGTGGTGCTGCGCGAGCGGGCCATGGTCCAGCAGATCGCGGCCACCGACGTGCCCATCGTCTGCCTTCCGCGGGTGGCGCACCTGATGCTGCTGGAACGGTCCTCCCTGCGGATGCTGCTGCACCCCGCGAACGCCCCGAAGACCTCCCAGGTGCTGCGCATCCCCACGATCAAGCACGCCTTCACCAACCACGGCGAGAGCGACAAGCTCTCGAGCTGCAACCCCTACGCCAAGGTGTACGACCAGGTGTGGGTGGCGGGCCCCGCGGCCAGGAAGCGCTACGCGCTGGCCGACGTGGGCGTGGACGACCGGGACGTGGTGGAGGTGGGCCGCCCGCAGCTCGCGCCGATCCGCCCGTACGAGGGCCCGCCGCCCGCCGGCGGCCCGGTCACGGTGCTGTACGCCCCGACCTGGGAGGGCTGGACGAACGACCCGGGCAACACCTCGGTGCTGCGCGGCGGCGAGGCGGTGGTCAAGGCGCTGCTGGCCGACCCGCGGGTGCGGCTGCTGTACAAGCCGCACCCGATGACCGGCTCGGTCAACCCCAAGGCGGCGGCGGCGGACGCCCGCATCCGCGCGCTGATCGCGCGGGCCAACGCCCCCGCGCCCGAGGAGGCGCCGCCGCCCCGCGCGCCGGCCGAACGCGGCGCGCTGGCCGCCCCGGTCAGGCCGCGCGCCGCGCGCCGTCCCTCCCCCGCCCCTTGCCCGGCGCCCGGGGCGGCGGCCGAGCTGGCGCGCAGGACCGAGGAGCTGAACGCCCTGACCGCGCGCGCGTTCCGGCCGGGCGCGGACGAGGCGGAGCGGATGAGCGTGCAGACGGCGCCGGAGCCGGGCCGGGCGGAGGCGGTGGCCGCGGCGACCGAGGCGTGGCGGGAGGCGTTCTGGGCGGCCCAGCCGCCGGGGACGCACCTGGTCCTGACCGGGGGGCGCCCGGACCTCTACGGCTGCTTCAACCAGGCGGACCTGCTGATCTCGGACGTCTCCAGCGTGGTCGCGGACTACCTGGCCAGCTCCAAGCCGTACGCCGTGATCAACAGCGGCCCGCTGCCAGCGGCGGAGTTCCGCGCGGCGAACCCCACGGTGCGGGCGGCCACCATCCTCACCCCGGACGGGGCCGGGGTGCCGGAGCTGATCGATGCGGTGCTCGATCCGGCGCTCGATACGCTGGCCGGGGAGCGGGCCGCGCTGAAGGAGTACCTGCTGGGGCCGGCCGAGCCGCCCTCGCCGGTCCGCTTCCGCGAGGCGGTGCGGGCGCTGTGCGCGGCCGGGGAGGCCCGCCTGGCGCGGCAGGCCCGGCTGCCGGGATGGGGGCCCCACCCGGGCCCCCCTGGCCTGGGGGACACGTCTCCGGCCGACGCGGCCGACGCCACCGGGGCGGGCGAGACCCCAGGGGAGGCGGCCGGGGAGGCCGCGGGCGCGGAGGACCCCGAGGAGCTGCCCATAGAGCGCGGCGCGTCCGCCTCGGGCGCCCGGCGCTGAGCCCCTTCCGGCCCCGGCCCCGGGGCGGCGGCAGGGTGAGGACGGCGGCCGGCCCGGGGCGTTATCCCGGCAGCACCCGGTCCAGCCAGGCGGCCACCTGGTAGACGGCCTCGCCCAGGGCCCGGGGGCCGTCCACCTCGGCGGAGGCGGGGACCTTCAGGCCGTGGTCGGCGGCCGGGACCTCCACCAGCTCGGTGCCGGGCGGGAACTCCCCGGGCCGACCGAAGGTGTCTCGGCCACCCTGGACCACCAACAGCGGCACCTCGACCCCGGCCAGCTCCTCCGCCCGGGACTTCTCCGGGCGGCCGGGCGGGTGCAGCGGGAAGGACAGGGCGAGAACGGCCGCGGCCCCCGTGGCCGCGGCCGTGCGGCAGGCCACGCGCGCCCCGGCGCTCCTGCCGCCCGCCACGACGGGCCGCCCGGGCTGTCGTTCCGCCACTGCGGGCCACAGGGCGATCCACGCGGCGTCCAGGGTGCGGGGGGCGGGAGCGATCCGCTTCCCCGCCACCCGCCAGGGCTGCTCGACCAGGGCGACGGTCCAGCCCAGGGCCGGGAGGGAGGCGGCCAGCGCGGCCAGGTCGGGGGACTCGGTGCCGCCGCCGGCTCCGTGGCCCAGGGCCAGGACGCCGCGGGGGTCCGCGGCCTCGTGCCAGATGAGCGCGGCGGGGCCGGTGGGGGTCTCGACGAGGTTCCGGGGGGTGACGGTCATGGCGCCCAGTCTGGCCCGGCCGGCCCCCGCCCCCGCTCGTTCCCGGCTCGACACCGGCGGGCCATCTGCCGTTAAGGTGCATGGTTGAGATGACGCACTCCACCGTCCCCCGCCAGGCGGCCCCCTCCCCGGCACGGGAGAAGACCGCCCCGCCCGCGCGCGACGCTCTGCTGGACAACGCCAAGTTCCTCGCGATCGTCCTGGTCGCGGCCGGGCACGCCTGGGAGCCGCTGCGCTCCCACAGCCACGCCGTCACCGCGCTCTACCTCGCGGTGTACGCCTTCCACATGCCGGCGTTCATCGTCATCTCCGGGTACCTCTCGCGCGGCTTCGACGGCAGCCCGGGCCGGGTGCGGCGGCTGATCACCGGCGTGCTGGTGCCGTACGTCGTCTTCCAGGTCGCCTACACGCTGGTGCTGCGGCGGATGGAGGGGAACGACGACGCGTACATCCCGCTGTTCGAGCCGCGCTGGCTGCTGTGGTTCCTGCTGGCGCTGCTGCTGTGGCGGCTGTCCGTGCCGCTGTGGAAGGCGGTGCGCCACCCGGTGCCGCTGGCCCTGGCCGTGGCCGCGGTCGCCTCGGCCTCGCCCTCGCTGGGAAGCGACTTCCAGCTCCAGCGGGTGCTGCAGTTCCTGCCCTTCTTCGTGCTGGGGCTGACGCTGCGGCCCGAACACCTGGAGTGGGTGCGGCGGCGGGCGGTGCGGCTGGCGGCCGTGCCGGTCTTCGCCGTGGCGGGCCTGGTGGCGTACTGGGCCGCCCCGCGGATGAACCACGTGTGGTTCTACCACCGCGAGGCGGCGCAGGACCTGGGCGCGCCGTGGTGGGCGGGGGTCGGGATGACGCTGGCGCTCTTCGCCTGCTCGGCGGTGCTCACGGCCTGCTTCCTGGCGCTGGTGCCCCGGCGCAGGACGTGGTTCACGGTGCTGGGCGCGGGGACGCTGTACGGGTACCTGCTGCACGGCTTCCTCATCCGCGGCTCGCGCGAGTGGGGCTGGTACGAGCCGGACCTCATGCACGAGGAGCCGGCCGCCCTCCTGATCACGACGGCCGTGGCGGTGGCCGGCATCACCCTGCTGTGCACGCCCGTCGTCGCCCGCGTCTTCCGCCCGGTGGTCGAGCCCCGCCTGAACTGGCTCTTCCGCCCGCCCTCGGCCGCCCGCGGGGCGGCCCAGGGCAGGAACGCGCCCGTACCGGCGGCCCCGGCCCGAGCCGGAGGGACGGCCCCCGCGCCCCGCGGCTGACGCCGTCGGCGGGCCGCCCGCCGCGGCGTGCGGAGCGTGTGCCACCGCGGAACGGCGGCCCCCGCCTCCGTGCCGGCCGCACCGCCCGCGCAGCGGGCGGCCCAGGCCGGAAAGAGTGCGCCGCCACGAAGGCCCGAGCCGCCTCCCGGGCAAGCGGCGCCGACCGCAGGCGGGCGCCTCCGCGTCCTGGAAGAGTGCGGCGCGCAGGGCAAAGCCACGCCGAGGCGACGCTCCGCCCACAGGGCGAGGCGCCCTCCCCGCAGGGGAGGGCACGGCCCGCAAGGGCAGGCGCCCCGCAGGAAGGAGCATCCCTCCCGCGGGACGGGCCCCCGCCGGGAGCGGCGTGCCATTCTCCGGGCCGCGCCCCCGGACGGGGGTCGCGGCTAGCGTTCCGCGAGCTGGAGCATGCGGTCGACCACGCGGGACGTGGCCAGGCCGTCGGAGGGCTCGCAGAACTCCTTGACGAACTCCTCGTACTTCGCGGCGTACCGGCCTCGGACGAAGTCGATGTCGCGGATGGACTCGATCAGCTCCTCCGAGGTCTTGATCAGCGGCCCCGGCGCCTTCTCGGTGAAGTCGAAGTAGAAGCCGCGCAGCGTGTCCCGGTAGTGCTCCAGGTCGTAGGTGAAGAAGAGCATCGGCCGCCCCGAGTGCGCGAAGTCGAAGAGCACCGAGGAGTAGTCCGTGATCAGCACGTCGGCGATCAGGTACAGCTCCGCGATGTCCGGGTAGGCCGAGACGTCCCACACGAAGCCCTGCCCCGCGCCCGGGATCGCGTCCAGGATCTTGGGGTGCTTGCGGAAGAGGAAGACGTGGTCCTCGCTGAGCGCCTCGCGCGCGGCGTTCAGGTCCACCCGCAGGTCCAGCTTGAACTTCGAGGCGGTGTGCCGCTGGTCGTCCCGCCAGGTCGGGGCGTAGAGCACGACCTTCTTGCCCTGCGGGATGCCCAGCGCGGCCCGCACCCGCTGCGCCGTCTTCTCCCGGTCCTCCCGGTGGAAGATGTCGTTGCGCGGGTAGCCGGCCTCCAGGATCTCGCCCTCGCAGCGGAAGGCGTTGCGCATGATCGGGGTGGTGAACGCGTTCGGCGAGACGACGATGTCGAACTGCCGGAAGCGGTGCGGCAGGCTCGCGATATAGGCGAGGTTGGCCTTCGGCGTGCCCAGCAGGTCGGCGCCGATCTTCTTCAGCGGCGTGCCGTGCCAGGTCTGGACGACGACCTGCCCCTCGCGCCGCTCGTACCAGTCGCCCAGGCCGACGTTGGTGACGACGTAGCGGCTGCGGGCCAGCGCCTCGTACCACTCGCGGCTGTGCCACTCCACGGCCCTCACGCCCGGCGGCAGCGCGACCTGCGCGTCGGCCACCGACCACAGGTGCTCCACCTCGGTGCCGCGCCGCACCAGCTCCTCGTGGATGGCGCGCGGGGAGTCGGAGAACTGCTTGCCGCCGAAGCTGTTGTAGAAGACGGCCTCCCGCAGCGGCTCGGTCTTGAACCGGGGGGTGTGGACCTGCCGCAGCTCCCGCTGCCGGTGGGCGCCGCGCTCCTCGGAGGTGAGCACCGGTCCCGAGCCGAGGAAGATCCGGTCGTAGTAGCGGCGGTTGACGGTGTAGGTGCGGCCCGCGACGCGCTTCTTCAGCGGGATCAGCGGTTCGATGAGGTCGGCGCGCAGCTTCACGGGGACGTCCTCGCCATGGCCCCAGGCGTCCTGGTCGCGCAGCGAGAAGTACCAGCGGCCCGCGCGCAGCGGCAGCACGTCGTCGTACCGGCGCATCCGGTCCGGCTGGACGCGGATCGAGAAGCGGGCCTGCGCCGCCGACCACTCCAGCGGCAGGACGTGCTCCTCGAAACGCTCGCCGTGCCGCAGCACGAACCGCATCCGCTCGCCGGGGCCGGTGTAGGAGCCCTCCACCACCAGCGCGCCCTTGACCCACTCCAGCCGGTCGACCACGGCCTGCCGGGCGCGGTCGTGCAGCTTCAGCAGGCCGGGGCCGTCGGTGGTGACGGCGATCTCGCGGCCGAGCGGGCGGGGGTAGCGGCCGGGGACGAAGCCCTCGCGGACGGTGGCCCGCCGGGAGGTGCCGTCGGCGAAGTCGATGTGGGCGAGGAAGTCCTGGGTCTTCTCGCGCGGCTCGGTGGCGACGGTGAGGTCGGCGAAGGGGACGGCGGCGGTGAAGCGGACCTGGCCGGGCTCCTCCGCGCCGCCCTCGGCCTCCGCCAGCGGGTACTCGCTCTCCGCGCCCTTGTGGCCCTTGCGCTGCACCCGCAGCCGCGTCGGCCGCCGCCCGCCGGCCGGGGCGCTCAGCGTCAGCTCCAGCGCCTCCCCGCCGCCGCTCGCCGCCTGGGCGACGACCTCGGCCCCGGGCAGGTCCACGGTGACGCGGAAGCGGTCCTCGGTGAAGCCCGCGACCAGCCGGGCGCCGTCGCCCAGGTCCCGGGCCTGGGAGTGGCCCGCCGAGCCGATGTCGCTGCGTTCGACGTTGCCCGGGACGTAGCCGCCGGGGCGGGGCAGGGCGACGGTCAGGCCCCAGGTGCCGGCCTTCCACCGGCCGCGGGACTTCAGCCTCGCGGGGTCGATGGTGATCTCGAAGCCCCAGTCGTCGTAGCTGTGCAGGGCCTGCCTGGAGTCGCGGGTGGCGCGCGCCGACTCCACGGCCCGGTACTTCACCGGGACGCGGCGCCCGCCCGGCGCCCGCAGCCAGGCCAGCCGCGGCATCGGGCCGATGCCGCCCTCGGGGAGGTTGAGCACGTAGGCGTAGCCGCGGACGAGGAGCTTGCCGTCCTGCCAGAGCACCTCGGTGGCCTTGGCGCGCACCGGCATCTCGCGCAGGTGCAGCCGGGAGACGTGGCCGGGCAGGGAACGGCCGTCGACGCCGGGGATCGCGACGTACGGCCGCAGGCGCCCGCGCACCGGGAAGGCGGTGGGGTTCTCCCGCTCGAAGGCCAGGACGGTCAGCAGCTCCTCGACGCGCCGCTCGCGCGCCAGGTGCCACTTGATCCGCGCGACGGGCGGCAGCTTGCGGAGCGTGGCCTGACCGGCGGACGCCAGGAACGCCCCGGCCTCGCCGAGGAACGCCTCGCGCTCCGCCGCGTCGGCCTCCGGCAGGTACCGCATCCGGCGCCGGAGTTCCTCGGGAATGATGTCTTCTGGCTTCGCTACCACGTCAGTCCGTGCCTTCTCTTGGCTCGTCGCTCTCTCGGCTGTCTCCGTCGGGCGGGGGTGCCCCGGGAGGCTCCCTTCAGGGCGCCTTGGCCGGAACGGCGGCCCCGGGCGTTCCCGCCTCGGCCAGCGCCCGGTTGCGGGCCTCGGCCCGCGCCGCCAGGGCGTTGACGGCCGCGTTGAACCGCTCCAGCGAGGTGGGCTCGTCGGGCCCGAGGAGGTACCGCTTCAGCTCCAGGCGGTCGGCGGCCAGCGGGTCCTGGCCGGGGCTCGCCACGGCCCGCAGCAGCTCGACGAGCCGGGCCGCGTCGTTGGCCAGGATCACGGCCGCGCGGACCGCGGTGTTCTGCCGCTTGAACTCCTCCTCGCCCAGTCCGGCGGAGTCGGTCACGGCGTAGGGCTTGCCGCTGGCGATCCAGTCCGAGACGACCGAGGAGATGTCGGAGACCAGGGCGTCGGCCTGGTTGAAGCACTCGAAGAGCTGCGGCTCGGGGCCCTCGATCACCCGGTGCTCCCACCAGCCGCGGGCGTGCCAGTAGGCCTCGTTCCACTCGGCCAGGCGGCGGGCCTCGGCCTGGGCCTGGTCGGCCGGGGTCAGGGCGTCGCGGGAGACCGAGGCGTCGTCCCAGACGACGGCCAGGGCCGGGCCGACGCCGCCGTTCTCCTCGATGGCGCGCAGCGCCGCCTGGGCGCGGGCCCGCTCCTCGGCGGTCTCGCGCACGGCGGCGGCGAACCGCGGGTCGGCGGCGCGTTCGGCCGCGGCGGCCTCGATCAGGGCCACGATCCGCTGGTGGACGGCGCCGGCCGCGGGGTCGCGGGTGCCGGTGAAGGGGTGGGGCTTGTAGAGCAGGCGCACCGGGTGCTCGGCGGTCAGCAGGGTGCGGACGATGTTCTCCCCGGCCAGGAGGAGCGAGGTGTTGCCCGGGTCGTCGGTCCAGCCCTCCCAGGTGGGGGCGTACAGCACCGTGGGTATCCGGTCCTGGGCAACGCCCGTGCCGGGCCGGATCCCGGCGAGCTGCGGGCGGCCCACCTCGACGATGTCCTCGTCCCGGACGCCGACGTCGGCCAGGGCGTACCGGTCGCGGCCGGCGCGGCCGGCGGTCCACACCTCGTCGTACGCCTTGGCGTAGGGGTTGATGCTGGCGATCTTGTCGCTGTCGCCGTGGCCGATGAAGACGTGCTTCATGGTGGGCACGCGCAGCAGGTGGAGGTTCTTGCCGACGTTGGCCGGGTAGAGGCCGACGCGCAGCATGGAGAGGTCCATGTTCATCAGGTCCACGGCGCTGGGCACGCACAGCACGGGCAGCGAGGTGGTGGCCAGCCGGGAGAGGATCGGGCGTTCCCGCAGGATGACCACGCCCCGGGCGTCCAGCCGCTCCAGGCTCTCCAGCCACATGTTGACCTGGTAGGCCGAGTCCTTGGACCCGGAGAAGTACAGCGCCACGGTCGGCCGGTGGCTGCGCAGCCACCCGTCGAACCACTCCATGGCCGCCTCCCGCGGCGGCGGCAGGCGCCGTGCGGAGAGGAAGGGAACGAGCGCCGCGAGGTAGGCCAGCACCAGCACGCCGGTGGCGGCCAGGCCCGCGTAGCCGTACGCCGGGCGGCCGGTGGCCAGGACAGCGAGGAGCCCGGCGGTCAGCGGCAGCTCGGTGTGGAGCGCCTTCTCCACGGCCCGGTGGGTCAGCCAGCGGGGCGGGCCCGGGGGGACGGGCAGGGTGGAGAGGTCGATGTTGCGGGTGGCGATGGGCAGCCGGCGCTTGCGGCGCAGGGTCATCACCAGGCCGGTGTGCGGGGCCTGGAGGCCGTAGAACGCCACGAGTCCCGCCACGCCCACGTGGAAGACCGTCTCGTCCGCCCAGCCGGAGCGGGCCAGCAGCAGGGCCAGCAGCAGGTCGCGGATCAGGAAGCGGACGGTGAGGCCGACCCGGGCCTTGCCGAGCCGGACCAGCAGGTAGCTGCCGCCGCGGTGCAGCAGGTGGTCCCCGGCGTAGGAGACCGCGGCGGCGGCGGCGAACAGGACGCCCGAGGGCAGCAGGGCGGCCAGGAGCATCACCGGGAAGCCGGCCAGCATCAGCAGCGCGGCGGCCAGCTCCGGTGCGGTGCCCGCGCCGGTCAGCCGGCGGAGCGGTCCTGCCGTCATGCCACCTCCCCGGCGGCCTCGGCGTTCAGCGCGGCGGCCAGGGCGCGTTCGAAGGAGCCGGCGGCGCTGGCGTCGGCGGTGGGGTCCTGCTGGCGGACGTCGATGACGTGGCCGGTGAGCGGCGAGAGCAGGACGTCGAGGGAGGTGCGGGCGACGGCCTCGGAGGAGAGCAGGGTGCCCGCCGGCTCCTGGCCGAAGGCCCGGGTCCGCATCGGGGTGGCGGTCCGCTCGGGGTTGACGCAGTTGACGCGGATGCCGTCGGCGGCCCACTCGTCGGCGAGGGCCTGGGTGAGGTTGACCATGGCGGCCTTGGTGGAGGAGTACAGGCTGTACTCGGCCCGGCCGCGGGTGTAGCTGCTGGAGGTGTAGAGCAGGAGCTGGCCGCCGGACTCGGCCAGGTACTTGTGGGCGGCCCTGGCTATGCGCACCGGCGCGAGGTAGTTGACCGTCAGCGCCTCCTCGATGACCGCGTCCTCGGTCTCCGCCAGCTTGCCTATGCGCAGGACGCCCGCGGTGTTCACCACGTGGTCGATGCGGCCGGTGTCGGCGTACGCCTTGGCCAGGGCCTCCGCGATGTCCCGCGGGTTCTCCACGTGGGTGCCGGTGGTCGAGCGGCCCAGGGCGTAGACGGTGGCGCCGTAGCGGGCGGCCAGGTCGGCGATGTCCTTGCCGATGCCGTAGGAGCCGCCGAAGACGACGACGGTCTTCCCGGCCAGCTGCTCGCGGTAGGCGTCCTCGTCGCCCGGGACGGGCGCGGCGGTGGAGGCGAGCTGGAAGAGCTTGTCGGCGATGAAGACGTCGACGGGCTGGGTGACCTTCATGTTGTACTCGTCGCCCGGGACCACGTGGATGGGCACGTCGGGCAGGTACTTCAGGACCACGGAGCAGTCGTCGGTGGCCTGGAAATTCGGGTCGCCGGCTGCGATCTCGTAGGCGCGGCGGATCGTGGAGAGCCGGAACGCCTGGGGCGTCTGGCCGCGGCGCAGCCGGGATCGGTCGGGGACGTCGGTGATGAACTCGCCGTCCTCGCCGTGGGTGCGGGTGACGATGATGGTGTCGGCCGAGGGTATGGCCACGTCCACGGCGCTGTAGCGGGCCAGCGCGGCCACGCAGTCCTGGATCACCCGCTGGGAGAGCAGGGGGCGGACGGCGTCGTGGAAGAGGACGTTGCGCTCCTCGCCCTCGGCCAGCCCCTCGGAGAGCACCTCGATCGCGCGCTGGGTGGTCTCGTTGCGCGTGGCGCCGCCCTCGACGACGCGGGTGACCTTGGTCAGCCCGCCCTTGGCGACGATCTTCTCGACCTCGGCGGCGTAGCCGGGGGCCATCATCACGAGGACGTCGTCGATGTCGTCGGCCTCCTCGAAGATCGCGAGGGTGTGCTCGATGACGGCCTTGCCGGCGACCTTGATCAGCTGCTTCGGGATGGAGAGACCCACGCGCTGGCCCGTGCCACCGGCCAGCACGACGGCGGTGGTGTGCGGGGACGGCCCTGAGGGATGGATGGACAAGGAAACTCCTGCCGGTGTCAAGAAGTGCCGGGTGTCAACAAGTGTCGCCTACGCGATGAGAAGGTTAACCCCAGTAGAAGCCTGACCCCTAAGCCGGATGAACCGTTGTCGACTGTTATGGGTTTGTGACGCCTCCCCGTGACACCCGACACGGTCTCGTGACCCGCTTCGTGGCACTATCCCCGGATTATCACTCCTTGTCCCCGCTCGTCATTCGAAGGGGTCGAATTCCTCGAACTCCCGGTCCGCGGCGTCCTTGCGCCGGGCCTCCCGCTCCCGGCGGCGTCCGGCGGCGGGGCGCAGGACGTTCAGCCGGTGGTCCTCGCCGCGGCGGCCGAGCATCTCGGCGCCCCCGCTCATCGTCGGCTCCCAGTCGAAGACGACCGCGTTCTCCTCGGGGCCGATGGCCACGCCGTCGCCCTCCCGGGCCCCGGCCCGCAGCAGCTCCTCCTCGACGCCGAGCCGGTTGAGGCGGTCCGCGAGGTAGCCCACGGCCTCGTCGTTGCCGAAGTCGGTCTGCAGCACCCAGCGCTCCGGCTTCTCGCCGCGCACCCGGTACAGGCCCTCGCCCTCCGCGGTGACCGTGAAGCCGGTCTCGTCCACGGCCCTGGGGCGGATCACGACGCGGGTGTTCTCCTGCGGCGCGCGGGCGGCCCGCGCCTCGGTGACCAGGCCCGCCACGGCGAACGACAGCTCCCGCAGCCCCTTGCGGGAGACGGCGGAGACCTCGAAGACCCGCAGGCCGCGCGCCTCCAGGTCGGGCCGGACGATCTCGGCGAGGTCCTGGCCCTCGGGGATGTCGGTCTTGTTCAGCACCACCAGGCGCGGCCGGTCGTTCAGGCCGCCGTAGCTCTCCAGCTCCGCCTCGATCACGTCGAGGTCGGTGAGCGGGTCGCGGCCGGGCTCCAGCGTGGCGCAGTCCAGCACGTGCACCAGCACCGAGCAGCGCTCCACGTGCCGCAGGAACGCCAGGCCCAGGCCCTTGCCCTCGCTGGCGCCCGGGATCAGCCCGGGGACGTCCGCGACGGTGTAGACGGTGGAGCCGGCGGTGACCACGCCGAGGTTGGGCACCAGGGTGGTGAAGGGGTAGTCCGCGATCTTGGGGCGGGCGGCGGAGAGCACGGAGATCAGCGAGGACTTCCCGGCGCTGGGGTAGCCGACGAGGGCCACGTCCGCGACGGTCTTCAGCTCCAGGACCAGCTCCCGCTCCTCGCCCGGCTCCCCGAGCAGCGCGAAGCCGGGGGCCTTGCGGCGGGGGGAGGCGAGCGCGGCGTTGCCCAGGCCGCCCCGGCCGCCCTGCCCGGCGACGAAGGTGGTGCCCTCCCCGATCAGGTCGGCCAGGACGGTGCCGTGCCGGTCCAGCACGACGGTGCCGTCGGGGACGGGCAGCACGAGGTCCTGGCCGTCGGCGCCGGTGCGGTGGCCGCCGGCGCCGGGGCGGCCGTTGGTGGCCTTGCGGTGCGGGCGGTGGTGGTAGTCGAGCAGCGTGGTGACGTCCCGGTCCACGACGAGCACGACGTTGCCGCCCCGGCCGCCGTCGCCGCCGTCCGGGCCGCCCAGGGGCTTGAACTTCTCCCGGTGGACGGAGGCGCAGCCGTGGCCCCCGTTCCCCGCGACGACGTGCAGCTCGACGCGGTCCACGAAGGTGGTCATGACGGGTGTCTCCTCAAGGGGGGTGGGGCTGTGGCGGGGCTCGGGGCGGGACGGGTGGACGGGGGGTGAAACGGCGAGGGCGGACCGGCCTCCCGGCAGGGAAGGCGGTCCGCCCTGGCGCACGGCCGACGACGCGGCCGGTGGACTACTCGGCTGCGGCCGGAACGACGTTGACGACCTTGCGGTCGCGCAGCCGCCCGAACTGCACGGTGCCCGCGCGGAGCGCGAACAGCGTGTCGTCCTTGCCGCGGCCGACGCCGTTGCCCGGGTGGAAGTGGGTGCCGCGCTGGCGGACCAGGATCTCGCCGGCGTTCACCACCTGGCCGCCGAAGCGCTTCACGCCGAGGTACTGGGGGTTGGAGTCGCGGCCGTTCCGGGTGGAGGACGCGCCCTTCTTGTGTGCCATCTTCTCTACGTCCTAACGGGAGGCGCTTACTTGGAGGCCGGGGCGGGGATCTCGGTGATCTTCAGCTGGGTGTGCAGCTGGCGGTGGCCCATCCGCCGGCGGTACCCGGTCTTGTTCTTGAACTTCTGAATCCGGATCTTCTCGCCCTTGTGGTGGTCGACCACCTCGGCCCGGACCTTCACCCCGGCGAGCACCCACGGGTCGCTGGTGACGGTCTCGCCGTCCACGACGAGCAGCGTGGAGAGCTCCACGGTGTCGCCCACCCCGCCGCTCAGCCGGTCAACCTCGATGACGTCGCCCACAGAGACCTTCTGCTGACGGCCGCCGGTGCGCACGATCGCGTACACGCGACAACTCTCCCTCGCTCGTTGCGGAGCCCCTGATGCCAGCAGCGGGTCCCGGAGCCGGGGCCCGGCCTCTCCCGGGGCGGGGCCCGGGGGCCCGCGCGCGGTGCGGGAGGTCGTTGCTCAGGAGCGGTGGCGGGCCTGGTGACACGCCGACCGCCAAGGATACGGAGGCGCCGATCAGCCGGTCAAATCGCCCCGGCCCGGTGCCAGGGGCCGGACGCGCGCCCGCCGCGGCCGTCGTGCGCCCCCGGGGGAGGGACGGGACAACGGCCGCGGCGGGCGCCGCGGGTCACCTGCGGGCGTTCACCCGCTGCCGGTCACAGTCCGGCGGTCACTCCTCGGCGGGGGCCGAGACCGACGGGGGCTGCTGCTGGCCCGCCGCGGCGGTGGCCTTGGCCGACTTCTTGGCCGCCGTCTTCTTGGTGGTGGCCTTCTTCGCGGTGGTCTTCTTGGCCGCCTTCTTCGCCGTCTTCTTGGCGGCCTTCTTCGCGGTCGTCTTCGCGGCCGTCTTCGCGGTCGCCTTCTTGGCCGCCGCCGTCTTCTTGGCGGGCGCGGCCGTGACCACGGTCACCACGGCCTCGGTGGCGCCCTCCGGCGAGCCGGCCGGGGCGGAGGCGCGGCGGACCGCGCGCCGCCGCGGCGGCTCGGGCTCGGCGGGGGCCGCCTCCTCGGCGGGCTCCGGCGCTGCGGGCACGGCCCCGGGCTCCGGGGCGTGCTCGGGGGCCGCTGCGATGACCACGACCTCGGGCTCGGGCGCGGCCTTGGGCGCGCCGGCCGCCGCGGTGGCCTTGCGGGGGCCGCGCCGCCGGGCCGGGGCGGGCTCGGGGGCCGGCTCGGGCTCCGGGGCCGCGGGCCGCGGCTCGACGGGCTCCGGATCGGCCGCGGCCTCGGCGGGGATCTCGGCGGGCTCGGGCGCGGCCGTGACGACCGTGACCACGGCCTGCGCCTCCTCGGAGGCCGTGGCCGGCGGCCCGGCGGGCGCGCTGACCTTGCGGCTGACCCGACGGCGGCGCCGGGGCGCGGGCGCCTCGGCGGCCTCCTCCAAGGCCACGGGCTCCTCAGCGGCGGGCGCGGCCTCGGCGGGCTCCGGCCCGACGGGCTCGACCGGGCCGACCTCCTCCTCCACGGTGTCCGCGGGCACGATCGGCTCGACCGGCGCGGCGGCCTCCGCCGCCGCCTCGGCCGCCTCGGCGGCGGCCCGGCCACGCTTCCTGGCCTTCCGGCCGCCGCCCCCGCCGCCCGTGGCGTGGACCTGATCCATGTGGACGATGACGCCGCGGCCGTTGCAGTGCACGCACGGCTCGGAGAACGACTCCAGCAGGCCCTGGCCCACGCGCTTCCTGGTCATCTGGACCAGGCCCAGCGAGGTGACCTCGGCCACCTGGTGCTTGGTGCGGTCCCGGCCCAGGCACTCAAGCAGGCGCCGCAGGACCAGCTCCCGGTTGGACTCCAGCACCATGTCGATGAAGTCGATCACGATGATGCCGCCCAGGTCGCGCAGGCGGAGCTGGCGGACGATCTCCTCGGCGGCCTCCAGGTTGTTCCTGGTGACCGTCTCCTCCAGGTTGCCGCCCTGCCCGGTGAAACGGCCGGTGTTGACGTCGATGACGACCATCGCCTCGGTCCGGTCGATCACCAGGGAGCCGCCGCTGGGCAGCCAGACCTTCCGGTCCAGCGCCTTCATCAGCTGCTCGTCCACCCGGTAGGTGGCGAAGACGTCCGTCTCCGAGGTCCACCGCTCCAGGCGTCCCGCGAGGTCGGGCGCGACGTGCGCGACGTAACCGTGGATGGTCTCCCACGCCTCGTCGCCGCTGACGATGACCTTGGAGAAGTCCTCGTTGAAGATGTCGCGGACCACGCGGACGGTCATGTCCGGCTCGCCGTACAGCAGGCTGGGCGCGCTGCCGCGCTTGGCCTTCTTCTGGATGTCCGCCCACTGGGCCTGGAGGCGCTCGACGTCGCGGGTCAGCTCCTCCTCGGTGGCGCCCTCGGCCGCGGTGCGCACGATGACGCCGGCGTCCTCGGGGACGATCTTCTTGAGGATCTGCTTCAGCCGGGCGCGCTCGGTGTCCGGCAGCTTGCGGCTGATGCCGGTCATCGAGCCCTCGGGCACGTAGACCAGGTAGCGGCCGGGCAGCGAGATCTGGCTGGTGAGGCGGGCGCCCTTGTGGCCGATGGGGTCCTTGGTGACCTGCACCAGCACGGCCTGGCCCGACTTCAGGGCGGACTCGATGCGGCGCGGGCCGCCGCCCATGCCCAGGGCCTCGAAGTTGACCTCGCCCGCGTACAGCACGGCGTTGCGGCCCTTGCCGATGTCGACGAAGGCGGCCTCCATCGAGGGCAGGACGTTCTGGACCTTGCCGAGGTAGACGTTGCCGACGTAGCTGGCGGACTGCTCCTTGTTCACGAAGTGCTCGACGAGGACGTCGTCCTCCAGCACCCCGATCTGCGTCCGGTCGCCGTGCTGGCGCACCACCATCACGCGCTCCACCGACTCGCGGCGGGCGAGGAACTCGGCCTCGGTGATGATCGGCGCGCGGCGCCGGCCCTGCTCGCGGCCCTCGCGGCGGCGCTGCTTCTTCGCCTCCAGGCGGGTGGAGCCCCTGATGGACTGCACGCCGTCGCTGCTCTCGACGCCCTCCAGGCGCTTGCGGCGCGGCTCGCGGACCTTGACGACGGTGCGCTCGGGGTCGTCCCCGCCGGTCTCGGCCGCGCCCTCCGCGTCGCCGCTGCGGCGGCGGCGCCTGCGGCGGCGGCGCGAGGAGCCTGCGCCCTCGCCCTCGGCCTCCTCAGCGGCCTCGGCCTCCTCCTCGGCGGAGAGGCTCTCGGGCTCCTCCTCGTCCGGGATCTCCTCGCGGTCCTCGGCCCCGGCCGCGGCGGCCTCGGCGGCGCGCTCGGCGGTCTCGCCGCGGCGGCGCCTGCGCCCGCCCCGGCGGCGCCTGCGGGCGGGACGCCCGGCCTGCGCCTCGTCGTCCTCCTCCAGGTCCTCGGCACCCTCCTCGGCGGCGGCCTCGCCGGCGACGGCGAGCTCCTCGGCCTCGGCGAGCTCTTCGTCCTCCTCCTCGTCGGGCTCCGGAACGGCCGCGGTGGAGCGCTGGGCCTCCTCGGCGGCGCGCTGCGGGGTCTGGAACATCGGGGCCTGGAAGACCGGCGCCTGGAAGACGGTGGCCACGGGGACGGCGGGCGGCAGCGGCACGTCGCCCTCGTCGGTGTCGGCGGCGGCCGGGGCCTCCTCGGAGGCGGCGGGCGCGGCCTCGGGGGCGGCGACGGCGCGGGTGGCGCGGCGCTTGCGGCGACCGGGCGCGGGCTCCTCGGCCTGGGAGGCCTCGGACAGCTCCTGCGCGGAGGCCGCGTCGGTGCCGGCCACGGGCTCGTGGGCGGCCTCGGGCGCCGCCTCGGCGCGGGTGCCGCGCCGCTTGCGGCGGCCCGGCGCGGGCTCCTCGGCCTGCGCGGACTGCGGCGGCTCCTGCGCGGGAGCGGCCTCGGCGACGGCCTCGGGCTCGGGCTCGGGTGCCGCGGCGGCGCGGGAGGTCCGGCGCCTGCGGCGTGCGGGCGCCGCCTCCTCGGGGAAGTCGGCCTGGTCGGCCACCGGCGGCGGCTCAACGGGGGTCTCGCCCGGCGCGGAGGACGGCTCGGCGGCGGCCCGGGCCTCCTCGGCGGTGGGCTCCGGTGCCGCCGCGGCGGCGCGGCGCCTGCGGCGCGGGGCCGCCTGCTCCTCGCCGGCCGCCTCGGCCGCGGGTGCCTCCGCCGCGGACTCGGCCTGCGGCTCCGGGGCCGTGGCGGGCTCCGGCGCGGAGGCCACCCGGGTGGCCCGGCGCCTGCGGCGTGCGGGGGCGGCCTCCTCGGAGACCTCGGAGACCTCGGAGACCTCGGAGACCTCGGCGGGCGCGGCCTCGGAGGCCGACGGCTCCGCCGCGGGAGCGGCCTGCGCCGGGGCCCCGGCAGCGCCCTCGGCGGCCGGGGGCGTGAGCTCGGGGGCCGAGACCGCGCGCGTGGCACGGCGCCTGCGGCGCGGCGGCGCGGGCTCCTCGGCGGGCGCGGCGGCGGTCTCAGGGGCGGCGGCGTCGGCGGAGGCTGTCTCGCCGCCCGCCGGAGCCGCAGCCCCGGAAGCGAGCCCGGCCTCCACGGCCTGGGCGCCCGGCTCGGGCGTGGACGCGGCGCGCGTGGCACGGCGCCTGCGGCGCGGCGCTGCGGGCTCCTCCGCGGCCGGAGCGGCGGCGGCCTCGCCGGCCGCTCCCGCCTCCCCGGCCCGTTCGCCCGCCTCCGCGGCGGACGCAGCGGGCCCCGCCGGGGCCTCGGCCGGCTCGGGGGTCGCGGCGGCGCGGGTGCTGCGCCGCCTGCGGCGCGGCGGGAGCGTGTCGCTCGGGGTCGCCGCGGGGGTCGTGGTGTCGTCGTTCTCGATGCGCTCGGCGCCGTCCGCTCCCGCGGACTGGTCGGTCTCGTGCATGCGGGCGTTTCTCCCGTCACGCTCCCGGGCGCCTCGCCTTTGCCGGACGGGCGCCGCTCGGGAGCTGTTCGTGTCACTCGCCGGTTCCGGCCCTGGGGCCCGGCTACGGCGAAAGTCTGCTGGCCGGTGCGTCGCATCGAAACGGCCGGAAGACCCGAGTGGCTCCCTGGCACCGGCCCGTTCGGCGGCGCGGCGACAACGTCCGTTATCCGGCACTTCCCGGAAGCGCCCCCGCGGCCTGCTGTCCGGCGGCCGCGGTGAGGGCGGTCTGGGCAGCGTCGCGGTCGAGCGCGAACGGGTCGGTCACCGTGCCGGTCTCCTCATCGAGCGGCCCCTGCGCCAGCCTGGTCACCGAAGCCGGGACCGGCGGCGCCAGGTCGGCCAGAACACGGAGGCCGGACAGGACGTCGTCGGGTCGTACGGCGGGGGTAAGATGCCGCACTACCAGGCGCAGTATCGCACAAGGTACGGGCCCGCTCCCATCGGGGCTGGTCGCCGGGGGTGCCACGGACAGGGAAACGACCGCGGCCCGGGCGTCGAAAGTCCGCAGCCCCTTCTTCGTCTGCCGCTTCACCTCGACGCTCCCGGCCGCCAGTAAGACGGCCGCCGCGCGCTCCGCCTCCTCGGGCTCCACGCCCGCCAGCCGCAGCTCCCAGTGGGAGGCCGCCAGCCGCTCGGCGAACTCGGCGGTGCGCGCCTGGACCGCGTCCACCAGGTCGAGGCCCGGCGGCAGCGAGGCGTCGAGCAACGCCAGCACCTCCGCCGGATCGCGCTCCTCCGCGAGCCCGATCTCCAGGTACTCGGCCTCGCTGGCGGTGCCCGTCGGCGCGGCGTTGGCGTAGGAGACCTTGGGGTGCGGGCTGAACCCGGCCGAATACGCCATGGGCACCCCGGCCCGGCGCAGGGCGCGCTCGAAGGCGCGCTGGAAGTCCCGGTGGCTGGTGAACCGCAGGCGGCCCCGCTTCGTGTACCGCATCCGGATGCGCTGCACCGTGGGCGCGGGGGGCGGGCCTGCGGGCTGTCGCTTGCCCAGTGCTCTTCAGTCCCTCGTGCGTGTCGGATCCGTCCCTCGGACGTCTCGCCCTCCAGGTTACGTGCCGCCGGTGGGTACCCAGTACCGGAGCTTCTCGCCCCGCCGGTCCTCGAAGACCCCGCCGCAGGCCTCGATCACCTTGCGGGAGGCCACGTTGTCCCAGTCGCAGGTCAGCAGCACCGGGTCGTGCCCCAGGCGGCGGGCGGCGGGCAGCGAGGCCCGCAGCATGGCCGTGGCGTGCCCGCGGCGGCGGGCCGAGGGGCGGACGTCGTAGCCGATGATCCCGCCCCACTCCAGCAGGCGCGGGGTCATCCGGTGCCGGATGGACAGCCGGCCCAGGAACACCTCACCCTCCACCCACCACAGCACGGTGGAGGGCACGTGCCCGGCCGGGCGCGGCGCGCCGGGGGCGGCGTCCTGGACGACGCGGCGCACGTACGCGGCGAACGCCCCGGGCTCGGCCCACCGCCGCCCGTACACGGCGATGTCCTGCCCGAGCACGCTGGAGTCCCGCGCCGTGCCGCGCCCCTCCGCCCGGAACTCCTCGACCGCCGCGAGAAAGGACTCGCGAACGGCCGTGGTGGGCGTGATCAACTCCGCCATCGCCCCATCGTCCGCCGCGCCCCGCCCGGGGGCAACCCGGCCTCCGCCCCGTCCGGGGGGCGGCGGGCCGGGGCAGGCGCCTACTTGACGACGGTCAGCGGCAGCAGCTTCCGGCCCGTCGGGCCGATCTGGATGCTGGTGTCCATCTGGGGGCAGACCCCGCAGTCGAAGCAGGGGGACCAGCGGCAGTCCTCCACCTCGGTCTCGTCCAGCGCGTCCTGCCAGTCCTCCCAGAGCCAGTCCTTGTCCAGCCCGGAGTCCAGGTGGTCCCAGGGCAGGACCTCCTCGTAGGAGCGCTCGCGGGTGGTGTACCAGTCCACGTCCACGCCCTGGGCGGGCAGCGCCGCGGCGGCGCAGCGCATCCACCGGTCGTAGGAGAAGAACTCCCGCCAGCCGTCGAAGCGCCCGCCGTCCTCGTACACCGCGCGGATCACCGCGCCCACCCGCCGGTCGCCGCGGGAGAGCAGGCCCTCCACGATCCCGGGCTTGCCGTCGTGGTACCGGAAGCCGATGGAACGCCCGTACCGCTTGTCGCCGCGGATGGCCTCGCGCAGCTTCTCCAGCCGCGCGTCGGTCTCCTCGGCCGAGAGCTGCGGGGCCCACTGGAAGGGCGTGTGCGGCTTGGGCACGAAGCCGCCGATGGAGACGGTGCAGCGGATGTCGTTGGCCCCGGAGACCTCGCGGCCCTTGGCGATCACCTTGGTGGCCATCCCGGCGATCTCCAGGACGTCCTCGTCGGTCTCGGTGGGCAGGCCGCACATGAAGTACAGCTTCACCTGGCGCCAGCCGTTGCCGTAGGCGGTGGCGACGGTGCGGATCAGGTCCTCCTCGGAGACCATCTTGTTGATGACCTTCCGGATGCGCTCGCTGCCGCCCTCGGGGGCGAAGGTCAGGCCGGAGCGGCGGCCGTTGCGGGTCAGCTCGTTGGCCAGGTCGATGTTGAACGCGTCGACGCGGGTGGAGGGCAGGGACAGGCCGATCTTGTCCTCCTCGTACCGGTCGGCCAGGCCCTTGGTGATATCGGCGATCTCGCTGTGGTCGGCCGAGGACAGGGACAGCAGGCCGACCTCCTCGAAGCCGGTCGCCTTCAGCCCCCGGTCCACCATCTCGCCGATGCCGGTGATGGAACGCTCCCGCACCGGCCGGGTGATCATCCCCGCCTGGCAGAAGCGGCAGCCGCGCGTGCAGCCGCGGAAGATCTCCACCGACATCCGCTCGTGCACGGTCTCGGCCAGCGGCACCAGCGGCTTCTTGGGGTAAGGCCACTCGTCCAGGTCCATCACGGTGTGCTTGGCCACCCGCCACGGCACCCCCGGCCGGTTCGGCACCACGCGCGCGATCCGGCCGTCCGGCAGGTACTCCACGTCGTAGAAGCCGGGGACGTACACCCCGCCCGTCCTCGCCAGGCGCAGCAGCAGGCCCTCCCGGCCGCCGGGGCGGCCCTCGCGCTTCCACTCCCGCACCAGGTCGCTGATCTCCAGCACGGCCTGCTCGCCGTCCCCGATCACGGCGCAGTCCACGAACTCGGCGATGGGCTCGGGGTTGAACGCCGCGTGCCCGCCGGCCACCACCACCGGGTGGTCCTCGGTGCGGTCGGCGGCGGCCAGCGGGACGCCGGCCAGGTCGAGCGCGGCCAGGAGGTTGGTGTACCCCAGCTCGGTGGAGAAGGAGACGCCGAGCAGGTCGAACGCCCCCACCGGGCGGTGCGCGTCCACCGTGAACTGCGGCACGCCGTGCTCGCGCATCAGCGCCTCCAGGTCGGGCCAGACGCTGTAGGTGCGCTCGGCCAGCACGCCCTCGCGCTCGTTGAGCACCTCGTAGAGGATCATGACGCCCTGGTTGGGGAGCCCGACCTCGTAGGCGTCGGGGTACATCAGCGCCCAGCGCACGTCGCAGGAGTCCCAGTCCTTGACGGTGGAGTTCAGCTCGCCGCCGACGTACTGGATCGGCTTCTGGACGTGCGGGAGGAGGGCCTCCAGGCGCGGGAAGACCGATTCGACAGGCATGGCAGTTTCTCTCCGGAGGGTCTGGGTGCGGAAAATTCAGCCTACCGGCCCGGTGCGGGCGCTCAGGCCGTGAGGGGACGCTTCATCCGGACCGACTGGAGCAGGCCGATCGCGATCCACGAGACGAACATGGCGGTGCCGCCGTAGGAGAGGAAGGGCAGCGGGACGCCCGCGACGGGCATGATGCCCAGGGCCATCCCGATGTTCTCGAAGCCCTGGAAGGCGAACCAGGCGACGACCCCGGCGGCGATGATCGTGCCGTACAGGTCGGTGGCCCCCCGCGCGATCCGCAGGCCGCGCCACAGGACGATGCCCAGGAGAACGATGATCCCCCCGGCCCCGAGGAAGCCCAGCTCCTCGCCGGCCACGGTGAAGATGAAGTCGGTGTGCTGCTCGGGCACGAACTGACCGGTGGTCTGGGTGCCCTGGAAGAGGCCGCTGCCGAAGAATCCGCCGGAGCCGATGGCGATGCGGGCCTGGTTGGTGTTGTAGCCCACGCCCGCGGGATCGCGGGAGGGGTCGGCGAAGGCGGCGAACCGGTCGAGCTGGTAATCGTCCAGAATGCCCAGCGTCCAGACCAGCACCGCCCCGGCTATGCCCGCGGCTATCAGGCCGAGCGACCAGCGCAGGGGGGAGCCGGAGGCCAGCAGGATGCCCAGGACGATCACGCTGATGACCATGGCCATCCCGAGGTCGTCGATCACCACGATCGCCAGCGGCACGGCGGCCAGCCCGAGGGACTGGAGGATCGCGCGGGTGCCCGGCTCCTCCCGGTCCCCCGCGTCCACCTGCGCGGCCAGGATCACGGCCATCCCCAGGACGACCGCGACCTTGGCGAACTCGCCCGGCTGGAGCGTGTACCCGGCGATCGACAGCCAGGCGCGCTGGCCGTTGATCTCGGTCCCCAGCGGGGTGAAGACCAGCAGCGTGGCGAACAGCGAGAAGCCGAAGAAGAACGGCACGGCGCTGCGCAGCCGGTGGTGGCCCAGCCACATCACGCCCCCGGCCAGGGCCAGGCCGATGGCGAGGTTGAGCAGGGAGCGGTTGAGGAAGAACTCCGGGTCGCCGCCGTTGATCTCGGTGCGGTTGCGGGTGGCCGAGTAGACCAGGACCGTGCCCAGCCCCGAGAGGGCGAGGGCCGCCAGGAGCAGCACCCAGTCGACGCGCCGCACGGTGGAGTCGCGGGCCGCCATCCGCCGCCACGTCGAACGGCGCGGAGCGAGCCGGTCGACGGTCAGCGTGTGCACACTCACTGCGTTTCCCCGTTTGCTTCTCCGCCCGCGCGGCACAGTGCGCCCATCGCCCTCCCCTGCGGCCCGGCAGCCGCGTGTGCGTCGCTCACGTTGCCTCGTCCCGCTCGTTCCTCGCGCTCTCCACTTCGGGCACCTCGGGGGCCTGGCCGCCGCGCTGTTCGCCCACGGTCTCGTCCCCGCCGGGTCCGTCCGGGGGAACGTCCGCGGCGGGCGTGGCGCCCGGATCCTCCCCGGCGTCCTCCGGCGGGGTCACGGCTCCTATGCCGCCGGGGTCGCCGGACTCGCCCCGCTCGCCCGGGCCGTCCCCGGCCTGCCCGGCGGTGCCCTCCCCGGTGCCCTCGCCGCCCCGCTGTTCGTCCTCGTCGACCTGGGGAACGATCTGCCCGGTCTCGTCCACCGGCGGCAGCTCGGAGTGCGGCTGGGGCATCAGCGCCCGGTCCTCGTCGATCGAGCCGTCCTCGCCGACGCCGTAGATGGCCTCCCAGATGTTCCGCACGGCCGGGCCGGAGGCTCCGGAGCCGGTGCCCGCCTGGGAGATGGACATCACGACGGTGTAGTCGTCGGAGTAGGTGGCCAGCCAGGAGGTGGTCTGCTGGTCGCCCGAGGCCTCCGCGGTGCCGGTCTTGCCGCGCAGCGGGATCTCGTTCTGCGGCCAGCCGCCGAAGCGCCAGGCCGCGCTGCCGGTGGTCATCACGCTCAGGGTGGCGTCCCGGATGTTCTCGATCGTCTGCTCGTCGGCGGGTAGCTGCCCGGCGATCCGCGGCTCGAACTCGTCCACCAGCTCGCCGTCCGCGGCGATCACGGCGCGGCCGACCTGCGGGGTGTAGAGCGTGCCGCCGTTGCCCAGGGCCGCGTAGACGGTGGCGAGCTGGAGCGGCGTCACCAGCACGTCGCCCTGGCCGATGGAGAAGTTGAGCATGTCGCCGGCGCGCATGTTCGCGCCCTCGGTGCAGTTCTCCCGGGCGATGCGGGCGGCGTAGTCCTCGCGGTCGGACTCCCCGATCTCGCACCAGGCGTCCCGGTTGGCCTCCCAGTAGTCCCGCTTCCACTGCCGGTCCGGGATGCGGCCCGCCGCCTCGTTGGGCAGGTCGATGCCGGTGGGCTCCCCGAGCCCGAACTCGTGGGCGGTGCGGAAGAGCCAGTCGTCCGGGTCGTCCACGGGGTCGGTGCCGCCGTCGGCCTGCCACTCCTGGTGCGCGATGCGGTAGAAGACGGTGTTGCAGGAGACCTCGATGGCCCGGCCCAGGTCGATCGGCCCGTAGGAGCCGGACTCGAAGTTGCGGAAGGTCTGCCCGCCGACCTCGTAGGCGGAGGAGCAGTTGTAGCTGCCGTCGAAGTCGAAGCCCGCGTTCACGGCGGCCGTGGTGGTGATCACCTTGAACGTCGAGCCGGGCGGGCCCTGGCCCTGGATGGCCCGGTTGAGCAGCGGGTTGTTGGCGTCCTCGTCGGTGAGGGCGGCGTACTGCTCGGTGGAGATGCCGCCCACCCAGACGTTGGGGTCGTAGTCGGGGGCCGAGGCCATCGCGACCACGCGGCCCGTGTCGTTCTCGATGACCACCGCGGAGCCGGCGTCCGCCTCGTAGTCGCGCCCGGTGACCTCGTCGCGGGTGCCGCGCGCCACCTCCATGGCGCTCAGCAGCTCCCGCTCGACGACGCCCTGCACCCGGGAGTCGATGCTGGTGACCAGGTTGGCCCCGGCCACCGCCGACTCGGACTCGGCCTGGCCCAGCACCCGGCCGAACTTGTCGACCTCGTACCGGGTGACGCCGGCGTCGCCGCGCAGGTAGCTGTCGTAGGACCGCTCAAGACCGGCCCGGCCGATCTGGTCGGAGCGCAGCAGGGGCGCGTCGGTGTCCTCGGTCTCCGCGACCTCTTCGTCGGTGACCGGGGAGAGGTAGCCCAGCACCTGCGCGGTGTTGGCGCCGTCCGGGGAGGGGTAGCGGCGCACGGCGGTGGGCTCGGCGCTGATGCCGGGGAAGTCCTCGGCGCGCTCGCGGATCACCAGGGCCTGCTGGGTGGTGGCCTCGTCGGTGATGGGGATCGGCTGGTACGGCGAACCGTTCCAGCAGGGCTGGGGGGTCTCGGCGTCGCACAGACGCACCCGGTTGGTGACGTCCTCGACCGGCATCTCCAGCAGCTCGGCCACCTCGGCCAGGACCTGTTCGCCGTCGTCGGGGAGGCGGCTGAGCTCGGTGCGGTCGGCGGAGACCACCAGGCGGGTGACGTTGTCCGCGATCGGCACGCCGCGCGCGTCGAGGATCGCCCCGCGCACGGCGGGCTGAACGACCTGCTGGACGTGGTTGCCCGCGGCCTGGGCGGCGAACTCGTCGCCCTGGCGGATCTGGAGGTACCACAGGCGGCCACCCAGGGTGAGCAGCAGCGAGAAGACCAGTATTTGGATGACGACCAGCCGGATCGTGATCCGTGAGGTCCGGCCGGTCTCCGGGATGTTGGTCACGGCATCTCCCCCTCGTCCCCCGGGCTGCGTCCGGCCGCGAGTCCGTCGTTCTCAGGCACGTGCACAGGCGCGTTCACAGGCGCTTGACTCCCTTGATACGCCCCGCCCGGTTCCGCGCGGAGCGGCCGAGGACGGAGGAGGCCCGGCCGTAGCGGCTGCGGCGCGGGGCGCGGGTGCGCAGCCCCGTGCCGGCTCCGGCGCCGAGCCAGCCGATCGTCGTCTCGGTGCCCGCCGAGGTGCCCGAACCGCCGTCCCCGGCGAGCGGGTCGCTCTCCAGGCGGCGGGCCAGGCTCATCACCAGCGGCACCGTGAACGGCGCGAGCAGCAAGTCGTAGAGGGTGGCCGTCAGCAGCAGGCCGCCGAGCCCGACGCCGCGGGCCGGGG
Organism: Streptomyces boetiae; assembly: GCF_031845405.1. Lineage (NCBI taxonomy): Bacteria > Bacillati > Actinomycetota > Actinomycetes > Kitasatosporales > Streptomycetaceae > Streptomyces > Streptomyces boetiae. The sequence goes on along the minus strand of NZ_JAVREN010000013.1, from coordinate 54,696 downwards.
TGTCCCCCACCAGCGCGCCGACCCCGGCGTACAGCAGCGTGGAGCTGACCGCCCCGGCGGCGACCACCAGCATCGGCACGGTGGCCGAGCGGTGCTGCCCGGACTCGGGGCGGGTCAGCCCGGCCGCGTAGCCGACGACGCACAGCACCAGCGCGTACCGGCCCACCGCGTGGTCGGCCGGCGGCGCGAGGTCGGCCAGGAGGCCGGCGAAGAAGCCGACCAGGCAGCCGCCGACGTGGCCGTAGACCAGGGCGAGGCCGAGCACGGTCAGCAGCAGCAGGTCGGGGACGGCGCCGGGGAGTTGGAGTCTGGCCAGCACGGAGACCTGGAGGACGAGCGCGACGGCCACCAGCAGGGCGGCGAGCAGAGAGCGGGATGCGCGCATGGTCACTCCTCGGCGTCCGGGTCGGCGTATGCGGCGTCGGGGTCGGCGGGCGCGTCCGCGGGGTTCGCGCCGCCGGGGCCGTCGCCCAGGGGCGCGTCGGCCGGGCCGGCGCCGTCGCCGGGTTCCCCGGTCTCCCCGGCCTGACCCGTCCCGACTCCCTCGGCGGCGTCCTCGTCGGCGCCCTCGGCAGGGCCTTCCTCGTCGCGCTCGTTGCGGGCCGCGCTCTGCCGCGCGTCCTGCTCCCGCTCCTGCTCGTCCTGCGGGCGGGGCGGGAGGACCGCATCGCGCGGGTCGTCGCGCGGCGGCGAGACGACCACGCCGACGAGGTCGAGCTGGGTGAACGCCACGTACGGGCGGACCTGGACGGTACGGGTGAGGTCGCCGGTGGAGCGGTCCACGCTGACGACCTCGCCGACCGGGACGCCGGGCACGAACGGCCGGTTCTCCGCCGAGCCGAAGGTGACCATCCGGTCGCCCTCCTCCACCCGGGCCTGCTGGTTGAGGAGCTGGACGTCGAGCGTGTTGTCCCCGCGGCCGGTGGCGAAGCCCAGCTCGCGGCTGCCCTCCAGGCGCGTGCCGACGGTGAAGTCCGGGTCGTTGGCGAGCAGGACGGTGGCCGTGGAGGGGCCGACCGTGGTGACGCGGCCGACGAGGCCGTCGCCGTTGAGGACCGTCATGTCGCGGGTGAGGCCGTCCTCGCTGCCGGCGTCGATGGTGACGGTCCAGGAGAAGCCCTGGGCCGCGCCGATGCCGATGACCTGCGCCCCGACGATCCCGTACTGGCCGGCGCCCGCGGCGCGCAGCAGGTCGTCCAGTTGCTCCATCCGCGCGTCCCGGTGCGCCTCGCTGCCCAGTTGCTGCCGCAGCTCGGCGTTCTCCTGCTCCAGCGCGCTGATCCGGTCGTGGCGGTCGCCCGACTCGCGGACCGCGGAGATGGCGTTCGCCACCGGGTCCACCGCGCCGGCCACGCTCTCCTCCACCGGTCCGAAGAAGGACGCGGCGGCCTCCCGGGCGCCGTCCAGCGGAGAGCGGTCGCCGCCGCGGATGTCCATCGTGATCAGCGCGAAGGCGACCGATACCAGCAGGATGAGCAGCAGCCGGCTCTCTCGGGTGTCCCTCACGTGCGGGGGCCGTGCCTTTCTCGTCGGGTCGGGCCGGGTCGGGCCGGACGTGGGGTCCCGGCGGACCGGGACGAGGTGCCCCCGGCCCGCCGCGCGGTCAGCGCCTGGGCTGGGCGTCCAGCACCTGCTGGAGCGCCTCGAACTCCTCGACGCACTTGCCCGAGCCCAGCGCCACGGAGTCCAGCGGGTCCTCGGCGATGTGGATCGGCATGCCGGTCTCCCGGCGCAGCCGCTCGTCCAGGCCGCGCAGCAGGGCGCCGCCACCGGTGAGCACGATGCCGCGGTCCATGATGTCGCCCGAGAGTTCGGGAGGGCACTTGTCGAGCGTGGTCTTCACCGCGTCCACGATGGCGTTGACCGGCTCCTCCATGGCCTTGCGGACCTCGCCCGAGGAGATGACCACCGTCTTGGGCAGACCGCTGACCAGGTCGCGCCCGCGGATCTCGGTGTGCTCCTCGCCGTCCATCTCGTACGCCGAGCCGATCGTGATCTTGATGCTCTCCGCACTGCGCTCGCCGAGGAGGAGGCTGTACTCCTTCTTGATGTGCTGGATGATCGCGTTGTCCAGCTCGTCGCCCGCGACCCGGATGGACTGGGCGGTGACGATGCCGCCGAGCGAGATGACCGCGACCTCGGTGGTGCCGCCGCCGATGTCCACGACCATGTTGCCCGTGGCCTCGTGCACCGGCAGGCCGGAGCCGATCGCCGCGGCCATCGGCTCTTCGATGATGTGCACCTGGCGGGCGCCGGCCTGGGTGGACGCCTCGATGACGGCGCGGCGCTCGACCCCCGTGATCCCGGAGGGCACGCAGACGACGACCCGGGGGCGCGCCAGGTACCGGCGCTTGTGGATCTTGAGGATGAAGTAGCGGAGCATCCGCTCGGTGATCTCGAAGTCGGCGATGACGCCGTCCTTCAGCGGGCGCACCGCCACGATGTTTCCCGGGGTGCGGCCGATCATCTTCTTCGCCTCGGCGCCGACCGCGAGGATGCCGCCGGTGTTGGTGTTGATGGCGACAACGGACGGCTCGTTGAGGACAATCCCGCGACCTCTGACGTACACCAGCGTGTTGGCCGTCCCGAGGTCGACTGCCATGTCACGGCCGATGAACGACATGTTGCTCATAGGGATGCATCTGGCCTTCCAGCTGGAGCTATGTGGGCGAGGAGGTCGGCTGGGGTGCGATGAACGGTGCGCCTGCGGGGGGCGCCGCGAATGCCATCGTATCCACGGCCGGTCGAACACGGAGCGCCGGAGCGCGCGCTCTGGCCATTGTCGGCGGAACGCGGCCCACCCTCCATCATGGTGACGGCGTGTTCGCGGGAAGGGTTCCCTCGTTCGACTGTACCGAGGCGAAAGAAGGACTGCATTCAGGCGACAGCCGGGCGAGGCGCCGGCCACGTTCCCGGCCCGGGGCCCCTTCCCCCCGCCCTCTCCCCGGACCGGCTCGGGTCAGACCAGCTCGGGAAAGAAGATCTTCAGCTCGCGCTCGGCGGACTCGGGCGAGTCGGAGGCGTGGATGAGGTTCTCCCGGACCACGGTGCCCAGGTCACCGCGGATCGAGCCGGGCGGCGCGGCGATCGGGTCGGTCGGGCCGGCCAGTGCCCTTACGCCCTCGATGACCCGCTCGCCCTCCACGACCAGCGCCACGCTCGGCCCGGAGGACATGAACTCCAGCAGCGGCTCGTAGAACGGCCGGCCCACGTGCTCGGCGTAGTGCGCCTGGAGCGTGGCCCGGTCCAGGGTGCGCAGCTCGAGCGCGGCGATGGTCCAGCCGGCCTTCCGCTCGATGCGGCCGACGATCTCGCCGATCAGCCCGCGGGAGACCGCGTCCGGCTTGAGGAGAACGAGGGTGCGCTGGCTCATGTCGGGCGACTCCCGGTGCGGTTGGAGGGCCGGTGACGGCAGCGGTGCGGCCCCGGCCGAGGGGCAGTCAGAGCGTACCCGGGGAGGGCTCCGCGGGTACGGCGCGGGCCGCCTTCAGCCGGTCGATCAGCCGCCCGTAGTGCACGGAGGCCCACCACAGCCCGGCGAAGGCCGCGCCCAGCAGGAACATCGCCGGGATGACGAAGCCCGCGGCGACCAGCGCGGCCTGGAGCGCCCAGCCCAGCGGGACGGCCCCCGGCCGGGTGAGCATCCCGCACAGCGCCAGGCACAGCAGCATCCCGGTGCCGCTCACCGCCCAGATGACGCCGTTGGACAGGTCCGTCATCCTCATCGCGACCAGGCCGGCCAGGCCGATCACCACGCACTCGAACGTCAGCGTGCTCGCGCAGAGCGTGCGCATCAGCGGGCCCCTCCCAGCAGCAGGCGGGCCTCTCCGACGGTGATGACCGAGCCGGTGACCAGCACCCCGCCGCCCGCGTACTCGTGCTCCTCCTCGGCCAGCGAGATGGCCGCCTCCAGCGCGTCGTCCAGCCGCGGCTCCACCTGCACCCGGTCCTCGCCGAAGACCTCCACGGCCACCGCCGCCAGCAGGTCGGCGTCCATCGCGCGGTGGCCGGCGTTGCGCGTGACCACCACCTCGGTGAGCACCGGCTCGAAGGCCTCCAGCAGCCCCCGCACGTCCTTGCCCTGGCTGGTGCCGATCACGCCGATCAGGCGGCTGAAGCCGAACGCCTCACCCAGGGCCGCCGCGGCGGCCCGCGCGCCCGCCGGGTTGTGCGCCGCGTCCAGCACCACCGTCGGGCTGGAGCGCACCACCTCGAGCCGGCCCGGGGAGGTCACGGCGGCGAAGGCCGAACGCACCACGTCCGCGTCCAGAGTGCGCTCCCGGCCGTCCTCGCCCGCGCCGAAGAACGCCTCCACCGCGGCCAGCGCGACCGCGGCGTTGTGCGCCATGTGCTCCCCGTGCAGCGGCAGGAACACCTCCGGGTACTCCCCGCCCAGGCCGCGCAGCGTCAGCAACTGCCCGCCCACCGCGGGCTCGCGGGCCAGCACGCCGAACTCCAGGCCCTCGCGGGCCACCGTGGCGCCCGCCTCCGCGGCCCGCCGCAGCACCACGGCCGCGGCCTCCACCGGCTGCTGGGCCAGCACCACGCGGGCGTCGGGCTTGATGATCCCGGACTTCTCCACGGCGATCTTCTCCGGCGTGTCGCCCAGGCGTTCGGTGTGGTCCAGGGCGATCGGGGTCAGGACCGCGACCTGCGCGTCGACGACGTTCGTCGCGTCCCAGGTGCCACCCATGCCGACCTCCACCACCGCGACGTCCACGGGGGCGTCGGCGAACGCGGCGTAGGCCATGGCCGTCAGCACCTCGAAGAACGACAGGCGGTACTCCTGGCGCGCCTCGGCCAGCTCCACGAAGGGCTTGAGGTCCCGGTAGGTCTCCACGAACCGCTCGGGCCCGATCGGCGCGCCGTCCAGGCTGATCCGCTCGGTGATGGACTGGACGTGCGGGCTGCTGTACCGGCCGGTGCGCAGCTCGAACGCCCCCAGCAGCGCCTCGATCATCCGGCCGGTGCTGGTCTTGCCGTTCGTCCCCGTGATGTGGATGGCCGGGTAGGAGCGCTGCGGCTCCCCGAGCACGTCCATCAGCGCGCGCACGCGCACCAGGGAGGGGTCGAGCTTCGTCTCGGGCCAGCGGGTGGCCAGCTCGGCCTCCACCTCGCGCAGCGCCCGGTCGGTCTCCGGGTCGGCGGGCCGCGCGGGGAGGTCGCCGCCCGCGGGCGGCCCTGCCAGGGTCCGCAGGGTCCGGCTGCCGGCCTCGATCACCGCGAGGTCCGGGTCCCGGCCCTGCTCCTCCCCCACGATCTCCTCGAACGCGTCGATCCCCTCGGACGCGTCCGGCCGCTCGTCGCTGTCACTCACGCCGGCCAGTCTACGGACCGCCCGGCGCGCCCCCGCCGCGGACCGGCCCGGGCGGACCGGCCCGCGGGAGGCGGGGCTACGGAAGGCGTTCCAGCTGGGCGCCGATGCGGGCGATGTCCGCCTCGGCGGCGTCCCGGCGGGTGCGGATCTTCTCCACGACGTGGTCGGGGGCCTTGGACAGGAACGCCTCGTTGGCGAGCTTGGCGCGGGTGCCGGCCAGCTCCTTCTCGGCGGCGGCCAGGTCCTTCGTCAGCCGCTTGCGTTCCGCCTCAACGTCGATCGCGCCGGAGAGGTCGAGCGCCACGGTGGCCCCGGCGACCGGAAGCGTGGCCGTGGCCGCGAAGCCCTCGCCGGCCGGCTGGAGGCGCAGCAGGGAGCGGATGGCGACCTCGTGCCCGGCCAGCGCGGGGGCGCCCTCGAACCCGAGCGCGGCGGGCACCCGCTGGCCGGGCTGAAGGCCCTGGTCGGCGCGGAAGCGGCGGACCTCGGTGACCAGGCGGCGGACGGTCTCCAGCTCCGACTCCGCCTCCCGGTCGCGGAAGCCGGAGTCGGCGGGCCAGTCCGCGACGACGACGGACTCGCCGCCGGTCAGGGTGGTCCACAGCTCCTCGGTGACGAACGGGATCACCGGGTGCAGCAGCCGCAGCGTGACGTCGAGGACCTCGCCCAGGACGCGGCGGGAGACCTCGGCGGGGCGGCCCCCGGCGGAGAAGGTCGTCTTGGTCAGCTCGACGTACCAGTCGAAGACCTCGTCCCAGGCGAAGTGGAAGAGGGCGTCGCTGAGCTTTGCGAACTGGTAGTCCTCGTAGTACGCGTCCGTCTCGGCGACCACCGAGTTGAGGCGGGAGAGGATCCACCGGTCGGTGGCGGACAGCTCCTCGGCCGGGGGCAGGGGGCCCGCGGCGGTGGCGCCGTTGAGCAGGGCGAAGCGCGTGGCGTTCCAGATCTTGTTCGCGAAGTTCCGCGAGGCCTGGACCCAGTCCTCGCCGATCGGCACGTCCACGCCGGGGTTGGCGCCCCGGGCGAGGGTGAAACGGACGGCGTCCGAGCCGTAGGCGTCCATCCAGTCCAGCGGATTGACCGCGTTCCCGAAGGACTTGGACATCTTCTTGCCGAACTGGTCGCGGACCATGCCGTGCAGGGCGATGGTGTGGAACGGCGGCACGCCGTCCATGGCGTACAGGCCGAACATCATCATCCGGGCGACCCAGAAGAAGAGGATGTCGTAGCCCGTGACCAGGACGGAGTTGGGGTAGAACCGCGCCAGGCTCTCGGTCTTCTCCGGCCAGCCGAGCGTGGAGAAGGGCCACAGCCCGGAGGAGAACCACGTGTCCAGGACGTCGGTCTCCTGGTGCCAGCCCTCGCCGGAGGGGGGCGCCTCGTCCGGCCCGACGCAGACGGTCTCGCCGCCCGGCCCGTACCAGACGGGGATGCGGTGGCCCCACCACAGCTGGCGGGAGATGCACCAGTCGTGGAGGTTGTCGACCCACTCGAAGTACCGGGAGGACATCTCCTTGGGGTGGATGGCGACCCGGCCGTCGCGGACCGCGTCGCCCGCGGCCTTCGCCAGCGGCCCGACCTTGACCCACCACTGCATGGACAGCCGCGGCTCGATCGTGGTCTTGCAGCGGGAGCAGTGCCCGACCGAGTGCCGGTAGGGGCGCTTCTCCTCCACGATCCGGCCCTCGGCGCGCAGCGCGCCGACGACGGCCGAGCGCGCCTCCAGGCGGTCCAGGCCCTGGAACGGCCCGTGCGCGGTGATGACCGCGTGCTCGTCCATCACGGTGAGCTGGGGCAGGCCGTGACGGCGGCCGATCTCGAAGTCGTTCGGGTCGTGGGCGGGGGTCACCTTGACCGCGCCGGTGCCGAACTCCGGGTCCACGTGCGGGTCCGCGACGACGGGGATCGAGCGGTCCGTCAGCGGCAGCCGGATCTCGCGGCCGACGAGGTGGGCGTAGCGTTCGTCCTCGGGGTGAACGGCCACGGCGGTGTCGCCGAGCATCGTCTCGGCCCGGGTGGTGGCCACGACCAGGGAGTCCTCGCCCTCGCCGTACCGGATGGAGACCAGCTCGCCGTCGTCCTCCTGGTACTCGACCTCGATGTCGGAGATCGCGGTCAGGCAGCGCGGGCACCAGTTGATGATCCGCTCGGCGCGGTAGATCAGGCCGTCGTCGAAGAGGCGCTTGAAGATGGTCTGGACGGCGCGGGAGCAGCCCTCGTCCATGGTGAACCGCTCGCGGGACCAGTCCACGCCGTCCCCGAGCCGCCGCATCTGGCCGGAGATCTGGCCCCCGGACTCGGCCTTCCACTGCCAGACGCGCTCGACGAACGCCTCGCGGCCCAGGTCGTGGCGGGACTTGCCCTCCTTGGCCAGCTCGCGCTCCACGACGTTCTGCGTGGCGATGCCGGCGTGGTCCATGCCCGGCTGCCACAGCGTCTCGAAGCCCTGCATCCGCTTGCGGCGGGTCAGGGCGTCGATCAGCGTGTGCTCGAAGGCGTGGCCCAGGTGGAGGCTGCCGGTGACGTTCGGCGGGGGGATGACGATGGTGTACGGCGGCTTCTCGCTGGAGGCGTCGGCCGCGAAGTATCCGGCGGCGACCCAGCGCTCGTACAGCTTTCCCTCTACCTCGGCCGGCGTGTACTGCGTCGGGAGGTCGGCAGGGGCGCTGAGGTGCCCGGTGGCGGGCGGCTGGGTCTTCTCGGTCACGGCCTCAGTCTACGAGGGGCGGGGACCCAACTACGAATCGTATAGAGGGGGACGGACCCGGACGCGGCGGCGGCCCGGCGCGGGTGCGCCGGGCCGCCGATGCCTGCGAACGCCGGCCCTCAGGCCGTCTTCTCGTGCGGGGCCGCCGTGCCGCGCTGCTTGGTGAGGCGGGAGCGCGGGACGAGGGTGGGGTTGACGTTGGAACGCACCACCGCCTCGGTGACCAGGACCTGGCCGACGTCCTGGCGGGAGGGCACCTCGTACATCACCGACATCAGCACCTCCTCCATGATCGCGCGCAGGCCCCGGGCCCCGGTGCCGCGCAGGATCGCCTGGTCGGCGATGGCCTCCAGCGCCGGGAGGTCGAACTCCAGCTCGACCCCGTCGATCTCGAACAGCCGCTGGTACTGCTTGATCAGGGCGTTCCGCGGCTCGACCAGGATGCGCAGCAGGGCCTCGCGGTCCAGGTTGTGCACGGAGGTGATGACCGGGAGGCGGCCGATGAACTCGGGGATCATCCCGTACTTCACCAGGTCCTCGGGCAGCGCGTCGGTCAGCAGCGTGGCGCTGTCGCGTTCCCGCTTGGAGCGGATGTCGGCGCCGAAGCCGATGCCGCGGGCGCCGGAGCGGGCCCGGATGATCTCGTCCAGGCCGGCGAAGGCCCCGCCGACGATGAACAGGATGTTCGAGGTGTCGATCTGGAGGAACTCCTGGTGCGGGTGCTTGCGCCCGCCCTGCGGCGGCACGGCCGCCGTGGTGCCCTCCAGGATCTTCAGCAGCGCCTGCTGCACGCCCTCGCCCGAGACGTCCCGGGTGATCGAGGGGTTCTCGCTCTTGCGGGCCACCTTGTCGATCTCGTCGATGTAGATGATCCCCTGCTCGGCCTTCTTGATGTCGTAGTCCGCGGCCTGGATGAGCTTGAGGAGGATGTTCTCCACGTCCTCGCCGACGTACCCGGCCTCGGTGAGCGCGGTGGCGTCCGTGATGGCGAAGGGGACGTTCAGCATCCGCGCGAGCGTCTGGGCCAGCAGGGTCTTGCCGGAGCCGGTCGGGCCGAGCAGCAGGATGTTGGACTTCGACAGCTCGATGTCCTCGTCCCGCGACTGGCCGTGGTCCGCCTCGTTGGCGCGCACCCGCTTGTAGTGGTTGTAGACGGCCACCGAGAGGGCCTTCTTGGCCTCCTCCTGGCCGACCACGTAGCTGTTCAGGAAGTCGTAGATCTCGCGAGGCTTGGGCAGCTCGCTGAGGTCGGAGTCGGGCGACTCGGCCAGCTCCTCCTCGATGATCTCGTTGCACAGGTCGATGCACTCGTCGCAGATGTAGACCCCCGGGCCCGCGATGAGCTTCTTCACCTGTTTCTGACTCTTGCCGCAGAACGAGCACTTGAGCAGATCGCCGCCGTCACCGATGCGTGCCACGAGGTGCTTCCCCTTCGCCTGCGCACCGCCGGGAGACGGTGCCGAGTGCTTGCTGAAAACGACGGTACCGTGTCGGCCCGGCGGATTGGCCCCCCCTTGACGGGAATCCCCCTCCTCGGGGCCTTCCCGTCAATTGGGGGTGGCCTGTCGTCCTCAACGTCTGTCCTGTCGTGCTGGTCGGATTGGGTCTTCGGATGCCCGCGACGGCCGTTCAGTCGGCCGTCGAGGTGCGGGTGGTGACGATCTGGTCGATCAGGCCGTACTGCACGGCCTCCTCGGCGGTGAGGATCTTGTCCCGCTCGATGTCGTCGCTGATCTGCTCGATCGGCTGGGTGGAGTGCTTGGCGAGCATCTCCTCCAGCTGGGTGCGCATCCGCTGCACCTCGCGCGCCGCGATCTCCAGGTCGGACACCTGTCCGCGCCCCGTTTCACTGTACGGCTGGTGGATGAGAATCCGGGCATTGGGCAGCGCCATCCGCTTGCCCCGGGTGCCGGCCGCCAGCAGCACGGCGGCGGCGGAGGCCGCCTGGCCCATGCAGACGGTCTGGATGTCCGGCTTGACGAACTCCATCGTGTCGTAGATCGCGGTGAGCGCGGTGAAGGATCCGCCGGGGCTGTTGATGTAGATCTGGATGTCGCGGTCCGGGTCCATCGACTCCAGGCAGAGCAGCTGCGCCATCACGTCGTTCGCGGAAGCGTCGTCGATCTGCACGCCGAGGAAGATCACCCGCTCCTCGAAGAGCTTCGCGTACGGGTCGTACTCGCGCACACCCTGCGAGGTGCGCTCGACGAAGCGCGGCACGATGTAGCGCGACTCCGCCGGGAGACGGTCGTAGATGCCGGAGCCGGGAAAGCCGGAAGAAGTGGTCATGGGTGTGTCTACCGCCTTGGTGTCGGGGCGCCTGGGGGTGGGTCTCGTCGGGCTCGGTCGTGACGCGCGCGTCAGGCGCCCGTGCCGCCACCGCCGGCGATGTCCGCCGCGCTGGTGATGACCTGGTCGATGAGGCCGTAGTCGCGGGCCTCCTCCGCGGAGAACCAGCGGTCCCGGTCGGCGTCGCGCGTCCACTGCTCGATGGAGACGCCCGAGTGCTGGGCGGAGAGCCGGGCCATCTTCTCCTTGGTGCGCAGGAGCTGCTCGGCGTGGATCTTGATGTCCGAGGCGGACCCGGCCAGACCGGCGGAGGGCTGGTGGATCAGGACCTCGGCGTTCGGCAGGGCGTACCGCTTGCCCGTGGCGCCCGCGGTGAGCAGGAACTGGCCCATCGAGGCGGCCAGGCCCATGGCGATGGTCACCACGTCGTTCTTGATGTACTGCATCGTGTCGTAGATCGCCATGCCGGCCGTGATGGAGCCGCCGGGGCTGTTGATGTACAGGAAGATGTCCTTGTCCGGGTCGGCCGCGAGCAGGAGAAGCTGGGCCGTGATCCGGTTGGCGATGTCATCGTCCACTGCCTGGCCCAGGAAGATGATCCGCTCGTTGAGCAGCCGGTTGTAGACCTGATCGCCGAGGCTGCCGTTGGCGAGCTCCGCCATGGCGGAGGGCATCGAGAGCGTCACGTATCCACCTGCTCATTCTCTCGACGGCCACGCGTCGCGCCGGCCGTCGCTCTGACATCTGGCGTTGTACCTACGGACCCTAACGCGCTGTGCCGACGGACCCATCCCGACCAGGGAACTGTTCGCTGTCAGCGCAGGTGTCCCCCGGCGGGCGCGGGCCGGAGACGGCGCGGGGGGTGTTCCGGCCCGGACGTCCGTCCGGGCGGGAAGACCCCCCGCGGAGCCGGGCTCAGCCGGCGGCGTTCTCGTCCTTCTCGGCGGCGGGTACCGCGTCCTCCCCGGTCTCCCCGGCCTCGGCCTCGGCCTCGACAGCCGCCTCGGCGGCCTCCGCCTCGTCCTCGTCGTCCTCGTCCAGGTCGACCACGGCGCCGGTGGTGTCGGTCACGGCGGAGGCCTCCACCACGGTGGCCAGGGCCTTGCCTCGGGTGACCTCGCCGACCAGCATCGGCACCTGGCCGCCCTCGACCACGGCCTTGGCGAACTGGTCGGGGCTCATCCCGGCGGACTGGGCGCGCCGCATCAGGTGCTCGGTGAGCTCCTGCTGGCTGACGTTGAGGTTCTCCCGCTTGGCGATCTCGTCCAGCACGAACTGGGTGCGGATGCCCTTCTCGGCCTGCTCCTTCAGCTCGGCGTCGAAGTCCTCGGCGGACTTCTCCTGGAGGCGGAGGTAGGTCTCCAGGTCCATACCGAGCTGGGAGAGCTGGTGGTGCTCCAGGTTGTGCTTGCGGGTCTGGATCTCGTCCGCGAGGAGCTTCTGCGGGATCGGGACCTCGACGAGGGCCAGCAGCGCGTCGAGGACCTTCTCCTGCGCCTCGGTGGCCTGCTGGTACTTCTTCTGGTCCGTCAGCCGGCGGCGGCTGTCCTCGCGCAGCTCCTCCAGCGTGTCGAACTCGCTGGCCAGCTGGGCGAACTCGTCGTCCAGCTCCGGCAGCTCGCGGGCGGAGACGCTCTCGACGGTGACCGTGACCTCGGCCTCGCGGCCGGCCGCGGAGCCGCCCTTCAGCTCGGTGGTGAAGGTGGCCGTGCCGCCGGCCTCCAGGCCGGTGACGGCCTCGTCCAGGCCGTCGAGCATCTGGCCGGAGCCGATGGTGTAGCTGACGCCGGAGGCGACGCCGTCCTCCAGGACCTCGCCGTCCACGCGCGCCTCGAGGTCGATCTTCACCTCGTCGCCCTCGGCCGCGGGGCGCTCGACCACGCTGGTGGAGGCGAAGCGCTCGCGCAGGCGGCCGACCGTCTCGTCCACGTCCTCGTCGGAGACCTCGGCGGCCTCCACGGTGACGGCGATGCCGGAGTAGTCCGGGATCTCGATCTCCGGGCGGATGTCGACCTCGGCCGTGAACGCCAGCAGCTCGTTGTCGCGCAGCTCGGTGATGTCCACGTCGGGCTGGCCCAGGGGGTTGATCTCGCCCTCGGAGACGGCCTCGCTGTAGAACTTGGGGAGCGCGTCGTTGACGGCCTCCTCCAGCACCGCGCCGCGGCCGAAGCGCTGGTCGATGATGCGGGCCGGGATCTTGCCCTTGCGGAAGCCGGGCACCGACACCTGCTGGTTGATCTTCCGGTACGCCGCGTCGAGGCTGGGCTTGAGCTCCTCGAAGGGCACCTCGACAGTGAGCCGAACCCGGGTGGGGTTCAGGGTCTCCACGGCGCTCTTCACGGTCGGTCTCCTTGGGGCTGACATCGGGAGGGGGGCGCTGGTCCCGGGCGCCCCGGATCCGGACAGCACCTCGGGCGCGCAGGCTACTCATAGTACGTGGTCGGGGTGGCCGGATTCGAACCGACGGCCTTCCGCTCCCAAAGCGGACGCGCTACCAAGCTGCGCCACACCCCGTCGTGCCTCGCGACGCGACAACGTAGCGTACAGGCCCGCATGCGGTGGGCCGACCGGGGGTTCGCCGCGACGCTGGTACGATGCAGCCTGTCGCGGGCGTAGCTCAATGGTAGAGCCCTGGTCTTCCAAACCAGCTACGCGGGTTCGATTCCCGTCGCCCGCTCCACGCTTCGCGTACGGCTGCGTTCGCCCGAGTTCGTCCGGGCCGGCCCGGCGCCCTCCAGGGTGCCGGGCCTTTCCCGTGTCCCGCCCGGTGTCCGCTCGCGCGGTCACCGCCCGCGGGTCACTCGCCGCTGGCGTTGCCGCCGCTGTCCTGCAGCGAGTCGTCGATCTCGTCGACGCCCTCGGTGACGGACTCCAGGAAGTTCTGTATCGGGTCGGCCGCGCCCGTGGAGGCGAGGGAGAAGCCGAAGAGGATGGCGACGATGGCCGGGCCCCACCTGATGGCGCCGCCGCGGATCAGGAAGAACATGATCACGCCGAACAGCAGGGCCAGAGAGAACGTAATAACCACACTGATCACACCTTCGGAAGGGTCGCCACTGCTCCGTGAGGGGCTTGACCTCGCCGCCGCACCCCGCAGACACCATCGTGCCATCAACGGCCGGTCCCGTGGAGTGCGCTGACGGACCGTTCGGCGCTCAGGGCGATGCGGGGGGCACCCTGCGTGCCCGCCGGGCCCGGGCGGGCCCGTTACCCGGCCGTTAGCATACGGCGCCCCGAGGGGCGTGAATTCCCGCGCCGCGCGCGCCCGTTCCCGATTCCCGTCCGCGAATGTCGTTGAAATGCGCGCACATGTCCGGGAGATGAGGGGACAGGGTCGGGGTGCGGGACGGAATCGGCCGTTTTGACCGGGACAGGGAGCGGCATTCCGGGCGGCGGTGGTGCGGTCCTCCCGCGCGCCGCCGCGCGCTCCGGGGGCGCGGGATCACGGGTGGGTGAAGGCGTCGGCTCATTCGCTTGACAATGTACAAATCGCGGGAGGGACGACTATCGTGCGGACGATGTTGCACGTCCGTAATGAACGAGCCCCCCTGCCCGCGGCCCGGGCGACGGCGGCTGACCCCCCACCGGCAGTCACGGACGGTTCGGCACGGGAGACGTGGCGCGACCCGTTCTTCGACAACGCGAAGTACCTGGCCATCGTGCTGGTGGCCGTCGGGCACGCCTGGACGCCGCTGCGGGACGACTCCCGCGCGGCCTCCGCGCTCTACCTCTTCGTCTACGCCTTCCACATGCCGGCGTTCATCATGATCGCCGGGTATTTCTCGCGCGGCTTCACGGGCCGCCCGGAGCAGCTGAAGCGCCTGATCACCGGCATCGGGGTGCCGTACCTGATCTTCGAGGTCGCCTACGTCCTCTTCAGGCAGTGGGGCACCGGCGCCCCGGCCTACCCCTTCAGCGTGCTGGACCCCTACTACGTCACGTGGTTCCTGATCGCCCTGTTCGTGTGGCGGCTGACCGCCCCGATCTGGCACATCGTGCGCCGGCCGCTGCCGGTGGCGCTGGCCATCGCCGCCCTCGCCTCCGTCTCCCCCCACCTCGGCGACGACCTGAACATCCAGCGGGTGCTGCAGTTCCTGCCGTTCTTCGTCCTCGGGCTCCATCTGCGCCGGGAGCACTTCCGGCGGCTTCGCGACCCCCGCGTGCGCGCCGCCTCGGTCCCGGTGCTGCTGGGCGCGCTGGCCGTGGCGTACTGGGCGGTGCCCCGGATGAACCACGCGTGGTTCTACCGCACCGACAGCGCCCAGGAGCTGGGCGCGCCCGGCTGGGCCGGGGTCGTGATGGGGCTGGCGCTGTTCGGCTGCGGCCTGCTGCTGACCGCCTGTTTCCTGGCCTGGGTGCCCACCGGGCGGCGCTGGTTCACCGCGCTGGGGGCCGGGACGATCTACGGGTACCTGCTGCACGGCTTCCTCGCGAAGGCCTCCCGGTGGTGGGACTGGTACGCGGCGGACTGGGTGAACACGCCCGGCGGCCGGGTCGTGGTGACCGCGATCGGGGCCGTGGCGGTGACGCTGCTGTGCACCGCGCCCGTGCGGCGGGCGTTCCGGGCGGTGGTGGAGCCCACGATGGACTGGGCCTTCCGGCCCGAGGCGGTGCGCCCGGCGGTCAGGACGTAGGGCGCCCCTGCCTGCCGTCCGCCGCCTGGCCGTCCGCCGCCGGGTCAGTCGCCCGCCGAGGCGAGGCGGACCCCGTGGCGGGCGAGGTAGGACAGCGGGTCCACGTCGCTGCCGTAGCCGGTGTCCGCCCTGACCTCGAAGTGCAGGTGCGGGCCGGTGCTGCGGCCGGTGTCGCCGGAGGCGCCGATCCGGTCGCCGCCGTTGACCTCCTCGCCCACCTCCACCGCGATCTCGGACAGGTGGGCGGAGAGGGTGTAGTGGTCGTCCGCCATCCGCACCATCACCGCGTAGCCGTAGTCCCCCCAGTAGTCGGCGCGCACGACCGTGCCGGGCCCGGCGGCGCGGACGGTGGTGCCGGTGGGTGTGGCGAAGTCCACACCCGTGTGGTAGCCGGCCGCCCAGCCCCCGGGGATGCCGTAGGCGGCGGAGACGGGGTAGCCGCTGACGGGCGCGGCCCAGACCTCGGCGGCCTGGTCGGCGGTACGGGCGGGCCGCATCAGGCCGGTGCCGCCGGGCCCGGGCAGCGGCCCGAAGGGCAGGTCGTACAGGCTGACGGTGGCGTAGGCGGGGGCCCTGCCGTCGTCGGCCAGGGCGCGGCCGGCCCCCGGGGCCGTCCACGGGCCGGTCACGGCCAGGGGCGCGAGCAGCGCGCAGGTGGCGGCGCGGCGGGTGATCCGGGCCGCGCCGGGCTGAGGGAGCGTCATGACGCGGCCCAGGGCGTCAAAGACCGTGCGGGGGTGCCTCATGACTCCGAGCCAAGGCCAGCCTCAGGCGGGGCGCATCCCGCCCGCCCCGGCCCGCACCGCCGATCGGCTCAGCCCGCCGCGCCCGGCGCGGAGGCGTTCCCCGCAGCTCAGCGCGGCCCCGGCGGGGAGCCGGGGCGGGCTCCCGATCCGCCTCGTAGGGTGATCACCCGAGCACGCGCGGTGACTGTCCGCGGGGTCGCGAATCACCCTGCACGGGCCGGTCGCAGTGACCGCCCGCGGCGATCCGCGGCGCGCGCTGTACGTCCCCGGTGTCCCGTCTCCGCCCGCGGGCACGGCGCGGCGGCCCGGCGTCTGCGCCGGGGGAGCGACGTTCACTTGCGGCGGTTCCCGCGCAGCGGAAACCCCGGCCGCGCCGCCGACCGCCGCCGCGGCGCAGGGCACCCACGTAACCCTTCCCGCGCTCGGTGAGAGCGTCACCGAGGGCACCGTCACCCGCTGGCTGAAGGCGGTCGGCGAGGAGGTCGAGGCCGACGAGCCGCTGCTGGAGGTCTCCACCGACAAGGTGGACACCGAGATCCCGGCCCCGGTCGCGGGCACGCTGCTGGAGATCACGGTCGGCGAGGACGAGACGGCGGAGGTCGGCGCCAAGCTCGGCGTCATCGGCGCCGCGGGCGCGGCCCCGGCCGCGCCGGCTCCCGCCGCGCCGGCCGCCCCTGCGCCCGAGCCCGCCCCGGCACCGGCTCCCGCCCCCGCCGCGCAGGCCCCCGCGCCCACCCCGGCACCGGCTCCGGCCCCCGCGCCGGCTCCGGCTCCGGCGGCCCCCGCCCCGGCGGCCCAGGCCCCGGCGCCCACGCCGGCCCCGGCACCGGCCCCCGCCACGGACGGCGCCTACGTCACTCCCCTGGTGCGCAAGCTGGCCCAGGAGAACGGCGTGGACCTGGGCACCGTCAAGGGCTCGGGCGTCGGCGGGCGCATCCGCAAGCAGGACGTGCTCGCCGCGGCCGAGGCGGCGAAGGCCGCCGCCAAGGCTCCCGCCGCGGCCCCGGCCGCCGCCCCCGCCGCCCCCGCGGGCCGCGCGCCGGCCGCCCCCTCGCCGCTGCGCGGACAGACGGTCAAGATGACCCGCATCCGCAAGCTCATCGGCGAGAACATGATGAAGGCCCTGCACAACCAGGCCCAGCTCTCCACCGTCGTGGAGGTGGACGTCACCCGCGTGATGCGGCTGCGGGCCCGGGCCAAGGACGCCTTCCAGGCGCGCGAGGGCGTCAAGCTCTCCCCGATGCCGTTCTTCGTCAAGGCCGCGGCCGAGGCCCTGAAGGCGCACCCCTCGGTCAACGCCCGGATCAACGACGACGGCACCGTGACGTACCACGACGTGGAGAACGTCGGCATCGCGGTGGACTCGGAGAAGGGCCTGATGGTCCCGGTCATCAAGGGCGCGGGCGACCTGAGCCTGGCCGGCATCGCCAAGAAGACGGCGGAGCTGGCCCGCAAGGTCCGCGAGGGCGGCCTGGCGCCGGACGACATGACCGGCGGGACGTTCACGATCAGCAACACGGGGTCGCGCGGCGCGCTGTTCGACACCATCATCGTGAACTACCCCCAGGTCGCGGAGCTGGGCATCGGCGCCACCGTGCGCCGCCCGGTCGTCGTCGACCACCCGGAGCTGGGCGAGACCATCGCCGTGCGGGACATGGTCTACCTGACCCTGTCCTACGACCACCAGCTCGTGGACGGCGCGGACGCCGCCCGCTACCTGGGGGAGGTCAAGGCCCGGCTGGAAGCCGGGGAGTTCGAGGGTGAGCTGGGCCTGTAGACGGCCCGCGCAGTCCCGCACGCCCCGCCCGGAGCCCGCTCCGGGCGGGGCGCGGTCTGTCGTTGCCCGGCAGACCCGGCACACCGACCGAGAGGAGGCGCGGAATGGAACGGCCGCCCCTGCCGCCCGTCGTTCCCTCGCTGCGCCAGCGCATCCGCGAGCACATCGTGGAGGGCATCGTCAGCGGGCGCTGGCAGCCCGGCGAGCGGATCGTGGAGCGGCGCATCGCCGTCGAGCTGGAGGTCAGCCAGACGCCGGTGCGCGAGGCCCTGCGCGAGCTGGAGGTGCTCCGGCTGATCGAGTCCTCGCCGAACAAGGGCGTGCGCGTGCGGGCGCTGACCGCCGCCGACCTGGAGGAGATCTATCCGGTGCGCGCTGGCCTGGAGCAGATCGCGGCCGAGCTGGCCGCCGCGCGGCTGGCCAAGGACACCTCCGCGCTGGAGCCCGAGGTGGCCGCGCTGCGGCGGGCCGACGCGCTGGGGGACGCGGAGGCCCAGGTCGGGCACACGGTCGCCTTCCACCGCGAGCTGGTGCGCGCCTCGGGCAACAGCGTGCTGCTGCACACCTGGGAGTCCCTGGGCATCGAGGTGTGGACGACGCTGGCGATCCGCCGCCTGGGGACCCGGCAGCGCTCGTACGCCGGGGAGCACCAGGACCTGATCGACGCGTTCGTCCGGCAGGACCCGCGGATCGGGGAGCTGGTCAAGGAGCACGTCCTGGGGTGTGCACCGCGTGCCTGACTCGGGGCGTTGCATCCCGGTATCTCCTGGCACGGAATGCCAATTTCTCCGCTCAGGCCACTTTTTGCCCCGGAACCTTTGATCGATCATCGATCAGGGGCATAGAGTCCAGAAGGAAAAGCGAGCCGCGCCGCACAGCCCCTGTCCTGCCCTGCGGCGCGGCTCGCACCCGGGGCCCGGGTCCCGTTCGTCGCGCCAAACGCGGGACCCGGCCCTCACGGTTGCCCATCATGGTGCCATGCGCGCTGCCCGGCTGATAAGGATCGTGCTGCTGCTCCAGACCCGGCGGACGATGACCGCCGCGGAGCTGGCCGCCGAACTGGAGGTCTCCGAACGCACCGTCGGCCGCGACGTCCTGGCGCTCTCCGAGGCCGGCATCCCCGTCTACGCCGACCGCGGGCGCACCGGCGGCTACCGGCTGGTCGGCGGCTACCGCACCCGCCTCACCGGGCTGGGCCGCGGCGAGGCCGAGGCACTCTTCCTCTCCGGCGTCCCCGGCGCGCTGCGTGACATGGGCCTGGCCGACGCCGCCTCCGCCGCCCGCCTGAAGGTCTCCGCCGCCCTGCTGCCCGAGCTGCGGGACGCGCCGGCGAGCGCGGCGCAGCGCTTCCACCTCGACGCGCCCGGCTGGTGGCAGCCCTCGGAGACGCCCGGCCTGCTCCCGGCCGTCGCCGAGGCGGTCTGGGACGACCGGCCGCTGGAGGTGCGCTACCGGCGCGGCGACGGCGAGGAGGTGGAACGCCTGCTGGAGCCGTACGGGCTGGTCCTGAAGGCCGGGGCGTGGTATCTCGCGGCGCGGGTGCCGGGAGGCGTGAACGGGAATGCCGGCTTCCGGGTGTACCGGGTGGCGCGGCTGACGGCCGCCGAGCCCGGGCCCGGGCGCTTCGAGCGTGACGAGGACTTCGACCTGCCCGGCTTCTGGGCGGAGCGGGCCGCGGCCTTCGCCCGGTCGATCCTGCGCGCGGAGGTCCGGCTGCGGCTGACCCCCGCGGGCGCGCGGGCGCTGCGCTTCGTCACGGACCGGGCGGCGGCCGGGGAGGCCCTGGCCTCCGCGGGCCCGCCGGACGCGGAGGGCCGGGTGACGCTCACGCTGCGCGTGGAGTCGGAGGAGGTGGCCTGCACCCAGCTCCTCTCCCTGGGCCCGGAGGCCGAGGTGCTGGCCCCGCCCGCCCTGCGCGCCCGGCTCGCCGGGGCGGCCCGCCGCACGGCGGCGCTGTACGCGGAGAACGCGGAGGACGCGGAGGACGCGGAGGACGCCGAGGACACGGAGGACGCCGAGGACACGGAGGACGCCGAGGACGCGGAGTAGCCCGGGCCGGCCCTTCGCGAGCCGGCCCGGACCGGGCCTACCGGTAGTCCTCGGGGTCCGGGGAGCCGCCCGCCGCGAGCGCCGCGAGGTACCCCCAGGCGTCCGGGCGCGAGCCGTCCGCGTCCGTGAACCCGTAGACCCGCGACAGCCCCCCGCTGGAGAGG
This sequence comes from Streptomyces boetiae, assembly GCF_031845405.1. Lineage (NCBI taxonomy): Bacteria > Bacillati > Actinomycetota > Actinomycetes > Kitasatosporales > Streptomycetaceae > Streptomyces > Streptomyces boetiae. The sequence goes on along the minus strand of NZ_JAVREN010000013.1, from coordinate 35,013 downwards.
GAACGGCCGTTGAAGCGGGCGACCTCCGGGTCCGCGGCCAGCGCCGCCACCGCGCGCCCCACGAAGACCGGGGACTCGGAGATCCCGAAGTTCGGGTCCTGCGCGGTGCCCGCGCGCCAGTCCTCCTCCGTGACCTTGAAGTGCGTGTCCAGCATCGCCTCCGACCGCAGCCACCCCGGGGTGACGCACACCGCCGTGCAGCCCGCCGCCCGCAGCTCCTGCCCCAGCGCCAGGGCCATGCGGATCGGCGCGTTCTTGGCCAGGTCGTAGTAGAAGTGCTCGCGGTAGGACCGGTTGTACTCCGCCGTGCCGTCCGTCACCTCCACCACCAGCCCGCCGGGCCGCCGCACCAGCAGCGGCAGCGCGAAGTGGCTGGTGACGATGTGCGTCTCCACGCCCAGCCGCAACATCCGCAGCCCCGCCTCCAGGCCGACCTCCCACATCGGGGTGCTGAAGGACACGTCCAGCAGGTGGTCGGCGCCCCAGACGTCGTTCACGAGAACGTCCAGCCTCCCCTGCTCGCGGTCGATCCGCTCGGTAAGCGCCCGCACCTGCTCCGGCTCCAGGTGGTCGGTCGGGACCGCGATCCCCCGGCCGCCCGCCGCCGTGACCAGCTCGGCGGTCTCCTCGATCGTCTCGGTGCTGCGCCCGACCTCGCTGACCGCCGCGCGCGTCGTCCGACCGGTGACGTACACCGTGGCGCCCCCCGCCCCCAGCTGCACCGCGATCGCCCGGCCCGCGCCCCGTGTCGCGCCCGCCACCAGCGTGACCGCGCCGTCCAGGCCGCCGCGCCGGCCCTCGCCCCCGGCGTTGCCCGTCCCGGTCCCCGTCCCCGCCGTCTGCCGTTCCGTCACTCTCCGCGCCTTTCGTCGTGCGACCGCCCGCGGGCCGTGCCCGCCGTTCCGGGAACGACCCTCGCACCGAAACCCGACATCTTCTGTCCGCTTTTCCGGCGGCACGCCGAACGCGCCTCCCCGCCGCTCCCCGGACGGCTCCGTGTGCGGGTGCGGCCCGCGCCGGGAGCGCGGATGCTGAAGCCGTGAGGATGGACGAAACGGACTTCTGGGAGATCGTGGACGAGACCCGCGAGGCGACGGGCGGCGGCGACCCCGACGCGCACGCCGACCTGCTGGTCGAGCGGCTGGCGGGTCTGGACCCGGAGTCCGTCACCGACTTCGCCCGGCATTTCGAGGCGCGGTTCAACCGGGCCTACCGGTGGGACGTGTGGGGCGCGGCCTGGGTGCTGCTGGGCGGCGGCGTGGGGGACGACACGTTCGAGAACTTCCGCTGCTGGCTGATCAGTCAGGGCCGGCAGGTCTTCGAGGGCACGCTGAGCGCGCCCGACGAGCTGGCGGCGCTGCTGCCGGTGGACTTCGACCCCGTCACGGACGGCGAGGCGGAGGAGCTGGGGTACGCCGCGTACGACGCCTACGAGCAGCTCACCGGCGACCAGCTCCCCGCCCTCGGGCTCCCCGAGGCGCCGCGCGAACCGGCCGGGGACCCGGTGGACTTCGAGGACGACGCCGCCCTGGCCGCGGCCTATCCGCGGCTGTGGGAGCGGATGCACGAGCCCTCGGCCGGGGCGGGTGGCGAGGCCCCGGGTGGCCCGGTCGGGCGGTGATCGACCAGGATGGGCCCATGAGTTCCGAGGTCCCTCCCTCCTCCGCCGTGCCCGGCACCGACCCCGCGCCGCGGACGCCGCCGCCCGCGCCCCGCCGCGTTGCCGTCACCGGCGCCGGGGGCCTGATCGGCGGGGCGCTGGCCGGGGCGCTGCGCGCCGAGGGCCGCGAGGTGGTGCGGCTGGTGCGCCGCGAGCCGCGCGAGGCCGACGAGGCGTACTGGGACCCCTCGGGCCGGGAGCACGAGCGGAACGTCGCGGCCCTGGCCGGCTGCGACGCTGTCGTGCACATGGCGGGCGCGGGCGTGGCCGACCGGCGCTGGACGGCCGCCTACAAGCGGGAGCTGCGCGACAGCCGCGTCCTGGGAACGGCCGCGGTGGCCGCAGCCATCGCCGCGCAGGAGACGCCGCCGCGGGTCTTCGTCTGCGGCAGCGCGATCGGCTACTACGGCGACACCGGCGACCGGGCCGTGGACGAGGACGCTCCGCCGGGCAGCGACTTCCTGGCGCGGCTGTGCCAGGAGTGGGAGGCCGCCGCCGCCCCGGCGGCCGAGGCCGGGGTGCGCACGGTCTTCGCCAGGACCGGCCTGGTGGTGGCGGCCTCGGGCGGGGCCTGGGGACCGCTGTTCAGGATCTTCCGGGCCGGGATCGGCGGCAGGATCGGCAGCGGCCGGCAGTACTGGAGCGCCATCTCGCTGGACGACCACCTGGCGGCCCTGACCTTCCTGCTGGACATGGACGCCCGCCCGGACGGCGCCGAGCCGCTGTCCGGGCCGGTCAACCTCACCGGCCCCGAGCCGGCCACCAACCGCGAGGTGACCCGCGTGATGGGCCGCGCGCTGCGCCGCCCCACGGTCTTCGCCGTGCCGGGCTTCGTGCTGCGGGTGGTGCTCGGGGAGTTCGCCGGGGACGTGCTGGGCAGCCAGCGGGTGCTGCCCACGCGGCTGCTCAACGCCGGCTTCACCTTCGCCCACCCCACGGTCACGGACGCGGTTCAGGCCGCGCTGGCCGGGGGGCGCCCCTGACGCGCGGCCGGCCTTCGCGCCGTCGTGCGCCCCGCGTGCCACCGGTGTGCGCCCATGCCCGTTGCGTGCGCTCTGACGCATTTCGGCGGGCGTGAGATGGTCAGCACCGGTCCGGGCATTGCCCGGCCCGCGAGCGGGCACGAGAACCGCTGGGTCCCCATCCCCCGGGCCCGGCGGCCACCGCTCGGATGCACCGACCACCTCACCGGGAGGCCACGTGCTCACGCGTCGAACGCACCCCACCCCACACGCCCCCCGCCCCGCCCGCCGCACCGACGTGGTCGTCGTCGGCGGGGGAACGGCCGGACTCGCCGCCGCCGGCCGGCTGACCGCCGCCGGCCTGGGCGTCACCGTGCTGGAGGCCACCGGCCGCATCGGGGGCCGGATGGCCACCGTGCACCGCGACGGATTCCGCCTGGACCGCACCGGCCAGCTCCCGCTGCCCGGAACGCCCGCCCTGCCCCGGCCGTTGCGCCTGTGCCGCCTCAGCGGCGGCGTGCTGCTGCGCGGCGCCGGGCGCACCCACCGCGTCGGGGGCGCCGCCCCGGCGGGGGACGAGGCCGACGACCACGCCTGGCTGCACAGCAGCCTCGCCCGGCTGCGCCACTGCCCCGAGGCCCGGCTGCGGGCCTGGCCCGAACTCACCGCCGCCAGCGCCCTGTCCGCACGCGGCATACCCCCCGGCATAGCCGAGCGCTCGCTGCGCCCGCTGCTGACCGCCCTGCTGCACGACCCCGAGCTGGACAGCTCCAGCCGCCTGGGGGACCTGGCGCTGCGGTCCTTCGCGCGCGGCGGCCTGAGCCTGCCCGCCGGGGGCGCGGGGGCGCTGCCCGAGCTGCTGGCCTCCCGGCTCCCGGCGGGCACGGTGCGCACCGGCGTGCGCGCCACGGAGGTGTCGACGACCGCGGTGACGACGCACGGGCACGGGACGTTCCGCTGCCGGGCGGTGGTGGTGGCCACCGGCGCGGCCGAGGCCGCCCGGCTGCTGCCCGGCCTGCGGGTGCCGGCGTTCCGCCCGGTGACGGTGCTGCACCACGCGGCGCCCGGCGCGCTGCCCTCCGGCGCCGCTCTGGTGGTGGAGGCCGCGGACCGCGGGCCGGTCACCCACAGCGTGGCGGCCTCGGCCGCCGACCCCTCCCGCGCGCCCGGGGGCCGGACGCTGGTCACCTCGGTGGTGCTCGGCGAGCGGGCCGCGGAGCCGCCCGAGCTGCTGGACAAGGCCGCCAGGTCCCAGCTGGGCGCGATGCACCAGGCCCCGGCGGACGACTGGGAGCTGCTGGCGGTCCACCACGACCCGCAGGCCCTCCCGGCGGCGCCGCCGCCCTACCCGGCGGTGCGCCGCGCCCGCCTGCTGGACGGCCTCTACGTGTGCGGCGACCACCGCGACGTGCCGGGGCCTCCCGGCGACCTCTCCTCGGCCGCCCGCGCCGTCCAGGCCCTCCTGAAGGACCTCGCGGGGCGCTGAGCCGCCGCGACGGCCTTGCACCCGACAGGCCGGCACGCACCGTGCCCCGGCGGGACGGCCTCCGGCCGGACGCTCCCCAGGGTTCCCGGGCGCACCGTGCCCTCGCGGGACGGCCCCCCGTCGGGACGTTCTCCGGCCGGACGGCACCCACCGCTCCCTCACCGGACGGGACAGCGCGGCAGGCCGTCGCGCACCGGCACGCTGCCGGCCGGGAGGGCACCGGGCGGCACGCCCGGTCGCCGCGGCGGGCCCCGGCGGGCGGGCCGCGCGCCGGGCCGCGCGCGTTCACCCCAGGGCGGCCACCTTCTCCCGGTAGGCGCGCACGGGCGCCGCGTCGCGGAACGGCTCCAGGCGTCGCTCGAAGTCCTGGAGGTACTCGTGCGCCCGCACGGACCGCATCTCGGCGGCCTGCGCCGCGGCCTCGGCGGCGAGCTGGCAGGCGTTCTCCACGTCGCCCAGGCCCAGGCGGGCACAGGCGAGCACCACCCGGCAGAACAGGCGGCTGCGCGCCTGCCCCGGCCCTCGCAGTTGGAGCGAGCGCTCGGCGTGCCGCGCGGCGGCCCGGAACTGCTGGAGGTCGCGGTGGCAGTGCCCGAACTCGTCGGCGAGCTGCGCCTCGTCGAAGAAGCGCGCCCACGGCGGAACGTCCTCGCCGGAGCGGGTGCCCTCCAATGCGCGCTCGGCGCGGGCCAGGGCCGCGGTGCAGGAGCGGACCTCGCCGAGCAGGCCGTGCCCGCGGGCCTCTACCGCGTGCAGCAGCGCCTGCACCACGGGCGGGACCGTGGAGGCCATGCCCTGCTGGGCGACGCGGGCGAGCTGGACGGCCTCGCGGCCGTGCCCGAGGTAGACGGCCTGGCGGCTCATGGAGACCAGGACGTAGGAGCCGTAGCCCCGGTCCCCGGCCGCCTGGGCCAGCCGCAGGGCCTGCACGAAGTACCGCTGCGCCAGGCCGTGGGCGGCGATGTCGTAGGCGGTCCACCCGGCCAGCCGGGTCAGGTCGGCGGCGGCCGAGAACAGCCGCCGTCCGGTCTGCTCGCCGTAGGAGCCGCGCAGCATCGGCTCCAGCTCGTGTTCCAGATAGCGCACCAGGGCCTGGCGGGCGTGGCCGCCGCCGTACGCCTGGTCGAGCGTGCGGAAGAGGTCGGCCACCGAGCGCAGGGCGGCGATGTCCCCTGGGGTGACGCGCTGGCCGGGCCCGCGCTCCACGCGGTCCAGGATCCGCGAGGGCCGGGCGGCCGTCACGGGCCGCCGGGCGCCCGGGAGCACGGGCCCGGCGGGCGGGCGGCTCTGGCCGCGCACCTGCTCGGGCAGCCGCAGCACGGGGCCGGGCGGGGCCGCGGCCGGGGGGCCGGCCTCGCCGGGGGCCCGGCCGGGGACGGCGGGCGGGGCGTCGGCGCCCGGCTCGCCGCGCGCGACGCGCTCGTCGGGCCGGCCGATCAGCCAGTCCCGGCTTGGCACCACGAGCCCGGCCGGGGTGAACGCGATCTTCCGCAGCTCGGCGTAGCTGCCGGTGTCCTTGCGCCACAGCCCGGCGACGATGTCCACCGCCTCGGCCGGGCTCGCGGCGAACTCCAGGCCGGCGTAGACCGGCGCGCACGCCTCCAGGCCGAGGTCCTGGGCGGACAGCCGCCGGCCGAGGCGCCGGGTGAACACCTCGGCGATGAGCGCGGGCGTGGTGCCGCGCGGGCGCTGGCCGCGCAGCCAGCGGGTGACCGAGGTCTTGTCGTACCGCAGGTCGAGGCCGTGTTCGAGCCCGAGCTGGTCGACCCGCCGGGCGAGGCCGGCGTGGGAGAAGCCGGCCTCGGCGATGAGCGCGGCGAGCTGGCGGTTCGGCGTGCGCGGCGGGGCCGGGGAGCCGGGCGCGGCGCCCGTCCCCGGCGGCCCGCCCGCGGCCGGGCCCGGGCCGGAGCCGGGGGCCGGCGGCTGCGGGGCGGCCGTCGCGGAGGTTGACGCGGACGAGGGGGCGGGCGGTGCGGGTGCCGTCAGGGACGGCGGTGGGGAAGGCGGGGCGGCGGGCGAGGAGGAGGCCGGGCCTCCGGGTCGTTCCGTGGACATCGGCTATGCGGTCTCCTGCCTTACGGCTGTGCGGCTGGAACGGCGTGAATGTAACGGTCCTGCCCGGTTTCATCGGCTTCCCGAGCGAGGATTCATCCATATGTGTGAGCCCGGGGCCCTGGGGGGAATGGCGCGGCGGCGGGCATAGAGTGGACTCGGCACGTGGAGCGTGTGTACGAGCCTGTGTACGAGAAGGAAGGTGCCACGTCGTGGGCGACCTGCGCTTTGTCCATCTCGGCTTCGGGGCGGAAGCCGTCGACTACCACGCGGCCTGGCAGGAGCAGCGGCGCATCCACGCGGCGCGCTTCGCGGAGGAGATTCCGGACACCTGCCTGCTGCTGGAGCACCCCCCCGTCTACACCGCGGGCCGGCGCACGGAGGACAGCGAGCGCCCCCTGGACGGGACCCCCGTGGTCGACGTGGACCGGGGCGGGAAGATCACCTGGCACGGCCCCGGCCAGCTCGTGGGGTACCCCATTCTGAAGCTGCCCCGGCCGGTGGACGTGGTGGCCCACGTACGGCGGCTCGAGGAGGCCCTGATTCGCGCCTGCGCCGACTTCGGCCTGGCCACCTCCCGGGTCGAGGGCCGCAGCGGCGTGTGGGTGCTCGGGGACGCGGTTCCCGGGGGCGCGGCGACCGCGGACGCGGCGGCCGGCGGGGGAACGGCCCCGGCCGGGCTCGGCGGCCTCTCCCTGGACTTCGACCCCCGGCTGCACGACGAGGAGTTCGACCCGCGCCTCTCGGGCCCCGAGTACGCGCCCTCCAACGCGGGCCAGCGCAACGAGGACCGGAAGGTGGCCGCGATCGGCATCCGGGTCGCCAAGGGCGTCACGATGCACGGCTTCGCCCTCAACTGCGACCCGGACAACCGCTTCTTCGACCGGATCGTCCCCTGCGGCATCCGCGACGCGGGCGTCACCTCGCTCTCCCAGGAGCTGGGCCGGGACGTGCCGGTGACCGAGGTCGTCCCGGTCGTGGAGAAGCGGCTGCGGGAGGTCCTGGAGACCTCGGTGCCCCTGCCCCGGGCCGTCTGAACCGCCTCCGGACTCCGCATACCGAAGGCGTAGGCTGGATCCAGCCGAGGAATCGCAAGACCGCACGACCCGCAACACCCGCATGACCCGCAGAACAGTCGCATGCCGTAGATCGCATGTCGTAGCAAGCGCTAGGAGGCGGACGTGTCCGCTGTCGCACCCGACGGCCGCAAGCTGCTGCGCCTGGAGGCCAGGAACAGCCAGACCCCCATCGAGCGCAAGCCCGAGTGGATCAAGACGCGGGCGAAAATGGGCCCGGAGTACCAGGCGCTGCACGGCCTCGTGAAGCGGGAGGGCCTCCACACGGTCTGCCAGGAGGCGGGCTGCCCCAACATCTTCGAGTGCTGGGAGGACCGCGAGGCGACGTTCCTCATCGGCGGCGAACAGTGCACACGGCGCTGCGACTTCTGCCAGATCGACACCGGCCGCCCCGCCGAGCTCGACCGCGACGAGCCGCGCCGGGTCGCGGAGTCGGTGGCGCAGATGGAGCTGAAGTACGCCACCGTCACCGGCGTCGCCCGGGACGACCTGCCCGACGGCGGCGCCTGGCTCTACGCGGAGACGGTCCGCCAGATCCACGCCGCCCTCCCCGGCACGGGCGTGGAGCTGCTGATCCCCGACTTCAACGCCGTGCCCGAGCAGCTGGAGGAGGTCTTCGCCGCCCGGCCCGAGGTGCTGGCCCACAACGTCGAGACGGTGCCCCGGATCTTCAGGCGCATCCGCCCCGCCTTCCGCTACGAGCGCTCCCTGCGCGTGCTGACCCTGGCCCGCGAGGCCGGCCTGGTCACCAAGTCCAACCTCATCCTGGGCCTGGGCGAGACCCGCGAGGAGGTCGGCGAGGCCCTGCGCGACCTGCACGCCGCCGGCTGCGAGCTGCTCACCATCACCCAGTACCTGCGGCCGACGCCCCGCCACCACCCGGTGGAGCGCTGGGTCAAGCCGGCCGAGTTCGTCGAGCTCCAGCAGGAGGCCGAGGAGATCGGCTTCGCCGGGGTCATGTCCGGGCCGCTGGTGCGCTCCTCGTACCGGGCCGGGCGCCTGTACCGGCAGGCGCTGGAGCGCCGTTCGGACCCGCGGGCGGCCTGAGCCGCGGCCCGCGCCGCCCGCCCCCTCGTTCCGCCGCGCCCCTATCGCCCGTGTCCCTCCCCGGGGGAAACGCCCCGGGGAGGCCCGCCTCCGGCCGTTTCACCGGCTTTGACCCCGGGGTCACGGTGCGGTAACACGGCGGGCGCACCATGGAGCCCGACCGTCACACCGCCCGGGGGAACGGCCCAGGGAAGGAGCCCCCATGCAGCTCGTCGGACCGCCCCGCCCGACCGTGGGCAACGCCCTGCGCGCCCTGGAGGAGCGCCTGCTGCGCGGCGGGCGCCGCACGGCCCTGCACAACGCCTGGGCCGCGGTCCAGGAGGACCGCGTGCGGGCCGCCGCCCGGCTGGACGCCGAGCGCGCCCTGCGGGCCGCGCAGCCCGTGGGCCCGGCCCCGCGCTCCCGCCCCTCCTGATCCCCTCCCGGCCACTTCCCCGCCAGGAGTTCCCCCGGGGCGCCCCCGAGCGCGCCTCGGGGCGTTCCCGGGTCTTTCCCCGGGCTTCCCGCCCCGTGGGGCCGGGCGCCGCCGCGGGCCCGTAGACTTGCGGCCATGGCGAGGAAGGACACGGAAGCTCAGGATTCCGAGAACCCCGGGCGGCTCAAGCAGATCGCCCTGACCTACCGGATGACCCGGCGGGGCGACCGCTGGATCGGCTGGATCATCTCCGGTGTGGGGCTCGGCAGCTTCGCCGTGGTCCTGGGCATCGGCTTCCTGATCGGGCACCCGGTCTACCTGGGCATCCTCGCCCTGCTGGTCTCCCTGCTCACCACGGCCATCGTCTTCGGACGGCGGGCGGAGCGGGCGGCGTTCAGCCAGATGGAGGGCCAGCCCGGCGCCGCCGCCGCGGTCCTGGAGAACATGCGCCGCGGCATCGCCTTCACCCCCGCCATCGCGATCAACCGGAATCAGGACGTGGTCCACCGGGCGGTCGGCAAGTGCGGCGTGGTTCTGGTCGGCGAGGGGAACCCCAACCGCCTCAAGACCCTGATCGCCGCCGAGAAGCGCCGGATGAACCGCGTGGTCTCCGACGTGCCGGTGCACGACGTGATCATCGGGCACGGCGAGGGCCAGGTGGAGCTGAAGAAGCTCCGCTCCACGATCCTGAAGTACCCCCGCGTGCTGGCCGGCCCCCGCGTCACGGAGGTCAACGACCGCCTGCGCGCGATGGGCGACCTGATGTCGAACATGCCGCTGCCCAAGGGGCCCATGCCCAAGGGCATGCGGATGCCGAAGGGGAACGTCCAGCGCCGCCGTTGAGCCCACCCGCCCCCCGGTCCGCCCGGGGGGTCTCGGAGCCGGGGGCCTCGAAGGGGGGCGGGCGCCTCAGGCGCGGACCTGGACCGCGCCGGAGAAGCGGTCGTGCAGGCCCCGCCCGTCGCGGTCGAAGACCAGCGGCGGGATGGCCAGGGCCAGGAGGAACGTCCGCAGCGCGGCCCGCGGGAAGCTCAGCCGCCCGCCGGACAGGTCCAGGACACGCAGCCCGAAGAGGCGCTTGCCGGGCGTCATGCCCAGGGTCCCGACGGTCAGCACGCCCATGACGACGAAGACGAGCAGCGTCCAGTTGCTCGCCGCGGCCGGCTCGCCGTTCGCGAGCAGACCGTATGCGATCAGCGCGCACATGCCCCAGTCGACGAAGATCGCCCCGAGCCGTCGCCCGAGCGGCGCAATGGAGCCGGGCCCCTCCTCGGGCAGGCCGAGGCGCTGACCCCGGTACCCGAAGTCGACACCCATCTCCTCGGCCGCCGCGCGGGGTCCGGAGAGCCACGAACCGATTGCCTGCCGCTTGTCCACGCCTCCACCGTAGCGCGGCGGGTCCGCCGTCCCGTCGGCGGTATCGTCTGAGAAGTCCGGTTAACATCGGCGAAACAAATGGGTCACGCCCGAGAAATGGCCGGTCTTTAGGGTCGGCCCCGGCAGGCCCACGCACTGGGCCGCTCCCGAGCTGCACGTTTTTCCGGCTCCGCATGGGCCGGTCTAGGAGGACACCGGATGTTCCGAAACGCCGACGAGATCAGCCAGTACATCGCGGACAACGACGTCAAGTTCATCGACGTCCGCTTCTGCGACCTGCCGGGCATCATGCAGCACGTCACGGTGCCGGCCGAGGCGTTCGATCCGGCCGAGAGCCTGATGTTCGACGGGTCCTCGATCCGTGGGTTCCAGGCCATCCACGAGTCCGACATGGCCCTCGTCCCGGACCTGTCCACCTCCCGGGTGGACCCGTTCCGCAAGGACAAGACCATCAACATCAACTTCTTCATCCACGACCCGATCACGGGCGAGGCGTACAGCCGCGACCCGCGGAACGTGGCGAAGAAGGCCGAGGCGTACCTCGCCTCCTCCGGGATCGCGGACACCGCGTACTTCGGCCCCGAGGCGGAGTTCTACGTCTTCGACGACGTGCGGTTCGAGACCAAGTCCAACGCGGGCTACTACTACATCGACTCCGAGGCGGGCGCCTGGAACACCGGCGCCATCGAGGAAGGCGGCAACCGCGGCTACAAGGTCCGCTACAAGGGCGGCTACTTCCCCGCCCCGCCCGTGGACCACTTCGCGGACCTGCGCGCGGAGATCACCCTGGAGCTGATGAAGGCCGGCCTGAAGGTCGAGCGCCAGCACCACGAGGTGGGCACCGCCGGCCAGGCCGAGATCAACTACCGGTTCAACACGCTGCTGGCCGCCGCCGACGACCTGATGCTCTTCAAGTACATCGTGAAGAACGTCGCCTGGCGCAACGGCAAGACCGCGACCTTCATGCCCAAGCCGATCTTCGGCGACAACGGCTCCGGCATGCACGTCCACCAGTCCCTGTGGTCCGGCGGCAACCCCCTCTTCTACGACGAGCAGGGCTACGCCGGCCTCTCGGACACCGCCCGCTTCTACATCGGCGGCATCCTCAAGCACGCGCCCTCGCTGCTGGCGTTCACCAACCCGACGGTGAACTCCTACCACCGCCTGGTCCCCGGCTTCGAGGCCCCGGTCAACCTGGTCTACTCGCAGCGCAACCGCTCCGCCGCGATGCGCATCCCGATCACCGGGTCCAACCCGAAGGCCAAGCGCGTCGAGTTCCGCGCCCCCGACCCGTCCTCCAACCCCTACCTGGCCTTCGCCGCCCTGCTGCTGGCCGGCCTGGACGGCGTCAAGAACAAGATCGAGCCCCCGGAGCCGATCGACAAGGACCTCTACGAGCTGGCCCCCGAGGAGCACGCCGAGCTGCCGCAGGTCCCCACCTCCCTCCCGGCGGTCCTGGAGGCCCTGGAGGAGGACAACGAGTACCTGCTGGCCGGCGGCGTCTTCACCACGGACCTCATCGAGACCTGGATCGACTTCAAGCGCGAGAAGGAGATCGCCCCGATGCAGCTCCGCCCGCACCCGCACGAGTTCGAGCTGTACTTCGACGTGTGACGGACGGCCTCCGGCCGGAGGGTGAACCCCCGGCCGGAGGTGAGAGACCGGGACCGGGGCGGCGGGACGCGAAGGCGTCCCGCCGCCCCGGCCGTTGTCCGGGAGGCGCCGTCAGCGCAGGTCGTCGGGGATGCCGTCGCCCGGGGTGAGGGTGAGTTCGGCGCCGAAGTCGTCGCCGGTGGCGATGGCGCTGATCAGGGGGGTCAGCAGGCCGCAGTTCTCCAGCGGGGCCACGTCGTAGACGCCGGTGACGGTGCCGCCGCCGGCCGGCGTGAAGGTGCCGTCCGTGTTGGACAGCGGCAGCGTGGACGGCTCGGAGATCCGGCAGTTCTCGCCGCCCCCGACCGGCAGGCCGAAGATGGAGATGGACGGGACCAGGATCTCCACCGGCGTCTCGGTGACGAAGTCGCCGTTCAGGTAGGTGCCGGTGGTCGGGCCGGTCTCGAAGCGGACCTCGGCCGAGATCTGGATGAAGCCGAGGAGCGTCAGCGGTACGGTCGTCGGCCGCACCCGGGTCTGGCCCTCGAAGACGCCGGTGGCCGGGTCCAGCGTTCCGTCGAGGTACCCGGAGACCGGCACGCCCTCGCCGTCCTCGCGGATGTGGACGGTGCCCTCCAGGTCGTAGCCGTAGGCGTCGGGCCCGGTCGCCGGGGGCAGGGCGGGCGTCTCGATCCCGCCCGAGGTCTCCTCGCCGGCCGGCGGCTCGCCGGTGTGGACGGTGGCCCACCCCGGCAGGAGGCCGTCCTCGCCCGGGGCCAGGACGCAGGAGATCGCGGCCGGGCCGTACCCGTAGGGGTAGCCGCCGTTGTCCAGGAGCTGGATCTCGGCGTCGAAGGCGCCCAGGGCCAGCGAGTTCTCGCCCGCCTCGCTGAAGGAGAGCGGCGGCACCTCCGCCTGGGCGGTGAAGCCGTGGCCGTCGCCGGTCACCGTGGTGGGCGCCCGCAGGGGCAGGTTCACCCCCGGCGCGGTGACGGTCAGTTCGGTCTCCGCGCTGCCCTCACCGAAGCCGCCGATGCCCGCGGCGGTCAGGTCGGCGGCGGTCGCCGCGTCCAGCTCCCACTCGGCGGACAGCGCCATCGGCCCGGTCACCTCGCCCACCGCCACGACCTGCGGCAGGTCGGCGGTCACGGCCACCGACACCGTCCGCTCGCCCACCTCGGGCAGCTCGCAGACGTACGACACGTCCACCGTCACCGGCTCGGCCGCGGCCGGGCCGCCGGTGAGGGCGACCAGGCCGGTGGCGCCGGTGGCGAGGACGGCCACGGCCGGGAGCCCCACCGCCCCCGGCCGCCGCCACGCGCCGGCTCTGTTTCTCTTTGCGATCACACTCGGTCCCTTCTGCCGGCCGGGGCCGAAGCCGTGCCCTGGCCGGAACCTTGCACTCCGGAACGTGAAGAATCGGCGCAGGAAAACTGCTCCCCCGTCAGTCAGCTCGCAAGCTAGGCAGCCCCCCACGACCCGGTCAAGATCCGCGCCCCCGATCTGCGGCCACGGAGAGGCCCCACGCCCCACGTTGTGCGCGGATGAGCAAGCCCGCCCCCGAGGAGCCTCTTGGTGACGGCCGAGGTGAACCGTTCGAGCAAGTCCCCGGCCCCGCGGCCCCTTCCGCACGGCGACCCTGGCGTCACCGTGCGCTGCTACCATGCGCGGTGCGGCACACGCGGCGGACGTTCGGTGCGCGAGGCGGGGGGCATTGCGGTGGGTTCTGACCTGTCGGTCAGCGCGGAGGAGCTGGGACCCGTGGAGCGGGCCGCGCTCGGCCTCTCCCAGGAATTACCGGCCCGCGCGACGGCCGCCCTGGAGGACACCGACGAGGCGGGCCGTGCCCTGACGGCAGGCCAGTTATCCAGCGGCCAGGCTCTGTTGCTGCTGAGCGACCGGTGGCGGGGCCGGGTGGCCGCGCTGGGCCGCGACTGCGAGCGGATCGCCGGACACCTCGGGATGACCGCCGCCACGCACGCCGCGCTGGAGGGGGACCTTCAGGGGCGGATCGCCCGCACGGCCGCCGCGCTCGACGGCGCGGGGCCCGACCCCGGGCTGCTGACCCTGTTCGGTCTCGTGCCCCCGGAGGGGCCGGCCGGCCCAGGGGAGGCGTGAGCCGGTGCCCACGGGAGTCGGCCTCACCTACGCCGCGCTGCTCGACGCGGACCTCGGCCCGCTCCGCGCCGCCGCCGAGCGGTGGCAGCGCGTGCGGGACGCCCTGGCCGAGATGTACGCCACCGCCCGCCACGACATGGCGGGCCGCGCCCTCGGCGCCGACTGGCGCGGCCGGAACGCGGACGTCACCCGGCCGTTCGTCGTCGCCACCGGCCGCGGGTTCGCGGCCGGGCACGAGCAGGCGCACGCGGTGCACAGCGTGCTGGATCGCCTGCACGCCGACCTGACACGGCAGCAGGCCGCGCTGCGCGAGGTGGCAGAGACGGCCGCCGCCCGGGGGGTGTACATCGACCCGGCAGGCGAGGTGCACCCGCAGGAGGACCGGGCCCTGACGCTGACGGGCGCGCAGACCCTCGGCGCCCCGCTCTCCGAGGGCGTCGTGGCAGCCATGGAGGAGGTGCGCGACCGCATCCGGCAGCACCTGCGGCTGGCCGCGGAGTGCGACCGGCTGGCCTCGGGCGCGCTGACGGAGCTGGCCGAGCGGAGCGGGCCGGACGGCCGGAACGCGTTCGCCGCCTCGCCGTTCGCGGACGCGGGCGAGGCTTACGCCGAGCTGCTCACCGGCGACGCGGAGGCGTTCGCGCGCCTCGCCCGGCGGGAGGACCTGACCGAGCGGGACCTGGAGGCGATGAACCGCCTCCTGGCCCTGCACGCGGAGAACCCCCTCTTCGCCGCCCACCTGGTCGACACCCTGGGCATGGACGCCTATCTCCGTCTCCCGGACCGGGTCGACCGGGCCGCGGACGGCGACGGACAGACCTCGGCCGCGCTCCGCGAGGGCCTGGGCACGGCCCTGTCGGCCTCCCTCGCCCCGGCAGGCGACATGTCCTCGGCGCCGCCCGGCTCGGAGGCGTTCGAGGCGTGGCTGGCCACCCCGGAGGGCCGGGCCTACCGGGAGCGGTACGACGCCTTCCACGAGGCCGGCGCCCGCGAGCTGTTCCGCGGCCCGGACTGGGAACGCACCGCCGACGGCCGCGTCGGCTACGACGCGGCGTTCGACCTGCTGGACGCCTCGCGCCTGCCGATCGACGACCAGTTCTTCCACCAGACCGCGGACCACCTGATCGCGCTGGAGCGGGAGCAGCCCGGCATCTGGAACGACGACCGGTTCGTGACGACGCGGGAGGACGGGCGGCCCCTGCCCGGCTGGGCCGATCCCCGGGAGCCGGAGAACGACCTCGTGGACCGGCTGCTCGGCATCGGCGCGCACAGCAACCCCCAGGCGGTCACGGCCTTCTTCGACCCCGGCCGCCCGGAGGGCGAGGCGCACTTGGACTACTTCATCGGCCAGGGCCCCGCCGCGCGGCATGTCGCCGACGCGCCCGGCATCTTCCGCCTGGGCGAGCCCACGCCGCCGGGCCCCGGCCTCCAGGCCGCGCTGGAGGCAGCCGCGACGGGCCTGCCCCCGGGCGATCCCCCGCCGCAGGGCGTGGCCCGCACGCACACGGAGGCCCAGCGCGCGGTGGCGGAGGCGGTCTGGAACGCGTTCGCCGAGGACTACACCGCCTCCGACGACGTCTCCGAGATCCACCCGCCCCGCATCGCCGACGGCGAGCCCTTCGCGGACCTGCGCCCGGCGCTGGGGAACATCGCGGCGGACTACATGCGCGACGTTCAACGGGAGTTGACGGGCGTGGGGCCGGACGTCCCCGAGGGCGCGGCGGTGGACTTCGACATGGTCGGCCCGATGCTCTCGGACATCGGCACGGACCCGGAGGGCTACGCCGCCGTCACGGCGGCCAACGAGGCCACGACGTACGTAGCGATCGACCAGGCCGTCCACGGCGACTGGGAGAGCCGCCAGGAGCGCCGCACGGCGGTGGCGGACGCGGTCGTTCCCGGAGCCCAGATCGCGGGCCTGATGACGGACGCGCGGGCGACGGCGGTGTACGAGCGGCACATCGCCGCGCAGGAGGACTACAACGCGACCGTGGACCAGGTCCACGTGTGGACCGACCGCGCGCTGTCCATCGCCATCGACGCCCCCCTCGCAGAGCGTTTCCCCGTGGCGGGCGAGGCCGCGGGCGTGCTGCGCGGCGTGCTCACGGACCAGATCTTCGCCACGCTCGAGCGGGACGACTCGGCGACGGCGGCGATGCAGCGGTCCCGCGAGTACAGCGCGAGCCGGGACTACTTCCGCGAACAGTTCGTCACGGGCGCGGTGAACGACGCTTTCGACCGGGGCGGCGTCCCCGAGGAACACCGCACCGTCGTCACCGACGGGGCGGCGCTCCAGGCCGACGCGAGTTTCAACGACGGCATCGCCAACGTGCACGGCGAAGGGTGACCCGCGTGGGAGCGGGGTCGAGGGAAGGCGGCAGCAACGTGAAGTGGCGTCGGGCCATGCTGGCACTGTCCGCCCTGGCCGTGTGCTCGGCCTGTTCCTCGGGGGCCGGGGAGGAGGGGACACGGGAGTACAGCGTCCCCAATCCGCTGTGCACCGTGGAACTCCCGGCCGGTCTGTACGACCCGGTCTACCCGCCGGGCGAGGCCGCCGAAGTGGTCCGGGAGTTCCTCGTCCACTCGGACGAAACGCTCAGCCCCGTGGGCGAGTGCGTCGTCGCCGTCGACGGGACGACCGCCGTCTCCGTGGACGCCAGCGCCTCCTCGGACGGCGGCATCGCTCCGGGCGTCGCCCCGTACCTGCATGAATTCGGGTACGACCACGCCTACGACCTGGCCGACGCGGAGTCGTTCACCGAGGGCCCCCGGGAGACCGCCGTCTGGGCGGACTTCGCCGTGACGCACGTTGCCTGCGTCTCCTCCCCGGAGCTCGACCTCACCGGCGTCACCGTCTCGATCCGCCTGGACTGGGCCCAGGGCGGCCCCGATCGCCGGGAGGAGCTGCGGGAGTTGATCGGGCCCTACGCGGACGCGTACCTCGCGCGGCTCGCTCCCGGGACGTGTGAGGGGGGCTGAGGTCAGCCCGTGAGCTGCTCGATGCGGTCCTTGGCCAGGGTGGTGGCGATCGTCGTGCGGTGGGGCTGGCCCTTGGCGAAGGCTTCGGCGAACTTCTTGGCCTGGTCGTACTCGACCTTGCCGGGCATGGGGGGCTCGTTGGGGTCCACGTTCACGTCGACGAGGGCGGGGCCCTTGTAGGAGAGGGCCTGCTTGACGGCGCGGGCGACGTCCTTGCCCTTGGTGACCTTGGTGCCCAGGGCGCCGCACGCGCGGGCCCAGGCGGCGAAGTCGGGGACGGGGTCGCGGTAGGTGACGCCGTGCTCGGGGTAGCCGAGGACCATCTGCTCCCACTTGATCTCGCCCAGGGTGTTGTTGTTGCTGACCACGACGGTGATCGGGAGCCGGGCGTGGACCGCGGTGAGGAACTCGGCCATCAGCATGCCGAAGCCGCCGTCGCCGACGTACGCGATGACCTGGCGGCCGGGGTACGCGTGCTGGAGCGCGATGGCGTAGGGCAGGCCGGGGGCCATGGTGGCGAGGTTGCCGGAGACGTAGAACTCGCGCTCGCGGCGGATGGTCCAATGGCGGGCGGCCCAGGTGGTGACCGTTCCGGTGTCGCAGGTGAGGATCGCGTCGTCGGAGGCGTACCGGTCGATGGCGGCGATGACGTGCTGGGGCGCGATCGGGGTGCGGCGGGCGCTGCCCAGGGCCTCGGTCCTGCGGTTCCAGCGCTCCATCTTGCGCTGGTGGCGGGCGAGGTGGGAGCGGTCCTGCTTGCGGTCCAGCAGGGGCAGGAGTTCGCGCAGGCCCTCGCGGGCGTCGCCGATGACGGGGACCTCGGTGGGCATCCGGATGCCGGCGCGGACGGGGTCGGCCTCGAGCTGGACGGTGCGGACCTTGCCGGGGGGCGGCAGGTGCCGCGTATAGGGGAAGTTGGTGCCGATCATGAACAGCGTGTCGCAGTCGTCGATCAGTTCCTCGCCCGGTCGGGTGCCCAGCAGGCCGATGCCGCCCACCGCGTAGGGCGAGTCGTCGGGGATGACGGCCTTGCCACGCAGGGTCTTGATGACGGGCGCGGCCAGGGTGTCGGCGACGGCCAGCACCTCGTCGCGGGCGCGGCGGGCCCCGGCGCCGACGAGGAGGGCGACCTTGCGGCCGGCGTTGAGCACCTCGGCGGCGGCCCGCAGGTCCTCGGGGCGCGGCACGCCGGGCGGCGGGAGGTAGAGGGGGGCGGTGGCGGGCGGCCGGGCGGGGACGACGCTGCGCCAGGGGTCCTTGCCGGCCTCGGCCACCTGGATGTCGTTGGGCAGGGTGAGGTGGGCCACGCCGCGGCGGGCGAGGGCGGTGCGGATGGCGATGTCCACGACGCCGGGGAGCTGGGCGGGGTTGCCGACGACGAGGTTGTACTCGGCGACGTCGGCGTAGAGGTGCTCGACGGGCACCTCCTGCTGGTAGCCGGTGCCCAGGACGGCGCTCTCCTGGGTGCCGGTGATGGCCAGGACGGGCGCGTGGTCGAGCTTGGCGTCGTAGAGGCCGTTCAGCAGGTGGATCGCGCCGGGGCCCGAGGTGGCCAGGCACACGCCGAGGCGGCCGGTGGCCTTGGCGTAGCCGGCGGCCATGAACGCGGCGGCCTCCTCGTGCCGTACGAGGAGGAAGCGGACGCGGTCGCGGTGCCGGCGCAGGCCCTCCATCAGGCCGTTGATGCCGTCGCCCGGGAGGCCGAAGACGGTGTCGACGCCCCAGTCGGCGAGGCGTTCCACCAGGGCTTCGGCGGCGATGCGGGTCGGGTGGGCCGCGTGGGCGGCGCGTGCCAGGAGTGCCATGGGTTCAGGACACGCCCGCGGCGGGGGCGGCGCAACGCGGGCTAGGCCAACGCGGGCAGGGCTGGGGCGGTGGTGTGGGCGAACGCCCGTCGCCACGCGAGTGGGCCGGCCGGGCCTGGTCATGGGCGGGGCCCGGCCCGGCCGGCCCGGGGAACGCTAGAGGCCGGTCACCTCGGCAATGGTGAACGGCGGCTCGGGCGTCCCCGGTCCGGAGGGGCCCCCGCGGTCGAACTGGGAGCGGACGACGTACAGCCGCCCGTCGCGGCGGGTCAGGGTGGTGGGGAACTGCAGGCTCTCGTCGGTGTGCGAGACGCTGAGCGTGGCGCGGGTGCCGTCCGCGGAGACGCTCCAGCGGCTGAGGGTATCGAGGCCGTTCTGAACGAGCCACAGCCGGCCGTCGCGCAGGACCATGCCGTCGCCCTGGACCATGTCGCCGCCGGAGAGGGCGACGCGGGTGATCCGCTGGGTGGCGGTGTCGACGCGGTAGAGGTCGCCCGCGGCCATGTCCACGACCAGCAGGTAGGCGCCGACCGGATCGGCGACGATGCCGTTGAGGGTGTAGGTGCCCTCGGGCTGCGGCTGTATGACGCCGCTGAGGTCGTGGCGCACGGTCAGCGGGCCCGCACACTCGGCCCCGGCCGCGGCGGCGAGCTGCTCGGGGGTGACGGCGTAGACGACGGCCCGGACGGTGTCGGTGAGGTAGGCCGTGCCGTCGGGGGCGACGGTCAGGTCGTTGACGAAGCGGGGGGCGTCGCCCGGGACCTCGAAGGAGGCGATGCGGCGGCCGTCGTCGGCGTCGTAGACGGTGACGCCGGTGGTGGAGTCGGTGACCCACAGGCGGCCCTCGGCGTCCACGGTCAGGCCGTTGGCGGTGTCCCGGCCGTCCGTGCCCGCGGGCAGGAAGGTCTCGGCCACCCGTCGGCCGGGCGTCATCCGGTAGATGGTGCCATCCTCGAAGGAACCGGCGAAAAGGTGCCCGGTGCGAGGGTCGACGGTGACGCCTTCGGGGTACACGCGTTCCCCGGGCAGCTCGTGCGCCACGTCGATCCGGACGTCCTCGGGGGCGCCCGGGAGCAGGATGCCGCCGGGCGCTCCGGCTCCCGCGGAGGCCGGTGACGCTGGGGCGTCGGCGGAGGCGCCGCCGAGCTGCGCGGCGGTCACCAGGGGCAGGGCGGTGGCCAGGGCCAGGGCCGTGACGAAGCGGCGTCGAAGTACGCGGGGCATGCATGCCTCTTCCGGTCGCGAAGGAACGATGAACGTCGTTGCTACGAAGGTCGTCGTACTAAGCCACCACGGTAGTCAGAAGTCTGCGGAGGGTCAAAGGTCTTATGAGCGAGTTCAGGCCAGACCCGGGCCCGGGTCGCCACCCCGTCAGTTCTCGGCCAGAGGGACGTCTTCGCGTCACCCATGCAACCTTTCGGCCAGACGGGTGGTCACTTGAGTGCAGAGTTGGTGTCCGTTCGGTGACTGGGGAGGTCGCCGGACATGAATTCACCCGGGGTGGCGCATGAAGATCGTCTTTCTGTTGAACAATGCCTACGGCATCGGTGGCACGATCCGGTCGGTCTCGAATCTCTCGGCCGCCCTCGCGGCCCGGCACTCCGTCACCATCGCGAGCACCTACCGCCACCGGGACGCTCCCAGCCTGGCCTTCGACCCCCGGGTGCGCATCGACGTCCTCACCGACCAGCGCGAGGGTTCCCCCGACCTCGCCCACCCCGGCGCGGAACGGCCGAGCGAGGCGCTCCCGGACGTTCCCCTTCGCAACGCCTCCCGCCTCACCGACGCCCGGATCGCCGCCTATCTGGCGCGCACGGACGCCGACGTGGTGATATCCACCCGGCCAGTGCTCAGCGCGTACCTCGCCCGCTTCGGGAACGACCGTCACCTGCGGGTCGGGCAGGAGCACTCCACGCTGCGGATCCGCGGCAAGGCCGCGCGGGCGCTGCAGTTCGGCGCGGTGGGCGGGCTCGACGCGTTCTGCCCGGTCTCCGCGACCGACGCCCAGGAGTACCGCGAGGCCCTGCCCGAGGTGGCCACCCGCATCGAGTCCATCCCCAACTCCTCGCCCCGGCCCCGGGTCAGCCCCTCCACCGGCGACTCCAGGACCATCGTCGCGGCGGGCCGGCTGGTCAACCAGAAGCGGTACGACCGCCTGCTGGACGCGTTCGCCAAGCTGGCCCCCGAGTTCCCCGACTGGCGGCTGCGGATCTACGGCCGCGGCGTGCTGCGCGACGAGCTGGCCGAGCGGATCGAGCGGCTGGGGCTCTCGGAGCGGGCGCGGCTGATGGGCGCGGTCTCCCCCATCGACACCGAGTGGGCGAAGGCCGCGATCGCAGCCGTCTCGTCCTACTGGGAGAGCTTCGGGCTGACCATCGTGGAGGCCATGGCCTGCGGCGTGCCCGTGGTGGCCACCGACTGCCCGCACGGGCCGCGCGAGATCATCGCCGAGGGCGAGGACGGCCTGCTGGTGCCGATGGAGGGCGGCAGCGACGCGATCGCGGAGGCGCTGCGGCGGCTGATGGCGGACGACGCGCTGCGCGCGCGGATGGCCGAACGCGCGCTGGCCAAGGCCGCCGCGTACGAGCCGGACGTGATCGCCCGCCGGTACGAGGAGCTGTTCGAGTCCCTGCGGCCCGGCATTCTGGACCGGCCCTCGGCGCCGGACCCGGCGCCCCTCCGCGCCGAGCGGAAGCCGGCGCCCACGCCGGCACCGGCCCGAGCGGGCGCGAGCGGCGGCCGAGGGGGCGCGCGGCCCGCCGGCCTGCGCGCGCGGGTGCCCGCGAGCGTGCGCAGGAGGGTGCGCGGTCTGCTGCCCGCCCCCGTGCGCCTGCGCCTGCGCGCCCTGCCCGGCCGACTCTCGGCCCCGGCCCCGGCCCGGGACTCCGGAGCGGTGAAGTCCGGCCCCCTGGACGCGGCGGCGCACTGCGCGGCCACCGCGGAGGGCGGGTTCACGGTCGCCCTGACCCCGGCCGTTCCCGGCGAGCTGCTGCTACGCCTTCGCCACGACCCCGGCGGGCGCGAGGTCCGCCTCCCGGTCGGCGCCGACGGAACGGCCACCCTCGCGCCGGACGCCCTCCCCCTGGCCGAGGGCCGCTGGGACTGCTATTTCCTCACCCCGGGCCGCCGCCGCGCGCGGGTGCGCGCCGAGCTGGTGGAGGGCGCGCGGCTGGTCACCCTGCGCCCGGCCGTCCGCGAGGACGGGGTGACGGCCTGGATCCCCTACACCACCCGGGACGGGAACCTCACGGTCCGCACCTGGCAGCGGCCCGCGCACGCCGAGGTCGAGGAGATCGACACGACGGGCGAGGCCGGGGTGGTCGTCGCCTCGCTGCTGGCCGTGGACGAGGAGCCGCGCGTGGCCTCCGCCGTGGCCGTTCCGCGCGAGGGCGGCGGTCCGGACATCGACCTGCCCGTGCGCGCGCTGGGCGACGGCCGCCTCCAGGTCACCGTCCCCTGGCCCGAGGTGGCCGCCTCCGCCTCCGGCGGGGAGGCGGGCTGGGGCCTGCGCCTGCGCGCCGAGGACGGCACCCTCGTCCCCGTCGGCCGCATCGGCGGCGACACCGTGGACCGCAGGCGAACGGACGCCTACCCCGCCGCCGTCCACGCCTCCACGGAGCTGCGCCTGCACTACACGATGGACAACGAGCTGGTTCTCGCCGCCGCCCCGGCGACCGCCTGAGGACGCGGACACGCGACGCCCTCGTCGGGCCCGCCACTTCACCGCGCGGCCCCGGCCGTCGGCCCCGCCGCGCAGGGAAGCCCGCCCGCCAACGCCCTTGGCGGGCCCGGCCCGGTCGGCGGTCGGCCGCGCGGCGACCCGCTCCGCGCGGCCACGTCCCTGCCGGGATCGCCGGCTTCGCCGTGCCGACGCCCGGGCCGCGCGCCGAGCGGGCCCGGTGGAGGCCCGCCTCCACCGGGCGCCAGAAGCGCTGCCGCGCGTCCCGGCGGGCCCGGCCCGGTCCGCGGAGCGCGCGGCAACTCCTGTGCGCGGAGCGGCACTTCGCCGCGCACCGGTCCCCGGACGTAATTGCGGGGCGGGGCGCGGGCCCGCCTGCTAGCGTGGCCTCCGGCCGCGCGGCTCGTCCCCGTGCGGCGGAACGCGTGCGCTTCCCGGGGAGGTGAGTTTGATGGCTGTCGGACAGACCGCTGCGCTGCGCAGCGCCCGGACCACGACCATCCTCACCTCCCTGGCCCCGGTCTGACGCGAGTCCTCCCGTCCGAGGGGCCCCTTCCCCAAGGGTTGCTTCCACGTGTCTTCCCCAAGCAGGTCCTCTTCCCCTTCTTCCGTTTCTTGCCCTTCTTCCGCCCTTCCCTCCCCCGACGGCCCGCGCGCCTACGGCTGGGACGAGGGCCTGGAGGCCGAGTTCGCCGTCCACCGGGCGCACGGGCTGATCCCGGCCCGCGTCGTCCGCGTGGACCGCGGCCACTGTGCCGTCGTCACGGCGGACGGCCCGGCGCACGCGGCCACCGGCCGCTGGCTGCCCGAGCCGCCCTGCACCGGCGACTGGGCCGCGCTCGACCCCGGCGACGAGCGGCGGGAGCCGCGCCTGGCGGCCCTGATGCCGCGCCGCACCGCGATCCTGCGCTCCTCGGCGGCCCGGGACTCCCGCGCCCAGGTGCTCGCCGCCAACGTGGACACCGTCCTGCTGGCCGTCTCCCTCGCCGTCCCGCTGGACGCCGGGCGGCTGGAACGCCTCCTCGCGCTGGCCTGGGAGTCCGGGGCCACGCCCGTGGTCGTGCTCACCCAGGCCGACCGCGCCGAGGACCCCTCCGAGGCCGTGACCGAGGCAACGGCCGCGGCCCCCGGCGTGGACGTGGTCCTCACCAGCGCCGTCACCGGGGAGGGCGTGGACGTGCTCACCGCCCTGGCCGGCGGCACGGTGGTGCTGCTGGGCGCCTCCGGCGCGGGCAAGTCCACGCTGGGCAACGCCCTGCTGGGCGACGCCCTCCTGGCCACCGGCGAGGTCCGGGCCGTGGACGGCAAGGGCCGGCACACCACCGTCACCCGCGAGCTGATCCCGCTGCCCTCCGGCGGCGTGCTGATCGACACCCCGGGGCTGCGCGGCGTCGGGCTCCACGACGCCGCCGAGGGCCTGGAGCACGTCTTCGCGGAGATCGAGGAACTGGCCGCGGACTGCCGTTTCGGGGACTGCGCCCACGAGGCCGAGCCGGGCTGCGCGGTCCGTGCGGCGGTCGAGTCGGGCGTGCTGCCGGAGCGGCGGCTGGCCAGCTACCGCAAGCTGCTGCGGGAGAACGCGTGGGCCGCGGCCCGCACGGACGCCCGGCTGCGGGCGGAGCGCGAGCAGCGGTGGAAGGCGATCACCCGCCACCAGCGGGCGACCTACCGCTTCCGCGATCAGCAGCGCTGAGGCGGCGCACCACCCCGGGGGCGGGCCGGACACGGCCCGCCCCCGGGCGCGTGCGGGGGCGCGTGCGGCACCCTGGACGCCCCGACGCGAGGCGCGTAATCTCGCTTACATGATTACTCGGGACGAACGGGCGGAGCTGCGCGGCTGGTTCACCGGCCGCCTGCCCGCCGGGCTCTTCGAGGAGCTGGTCGCGGTGACGGCGGACCGGGAGGAGATCACGGTCGTCGGCCGCATCCCCGGGCCCGGCGTGGCGCCCGGCGCCTCCGCGGCGGAGCGCGAGGCCGCGCGCGAGGGGCGCGTGGCGGAGTTCCGCAGGCGCACCCGGCGCGAGCGGATGTCCGTCGCGCGGGAGGCGGAGCGCCGCTTCGGGCGGAAGGTCTCCTGGGGCGTGGAGTGCGGCGGCGAGCGGACGCTGTTCACGCACGTGGCCGCGCCGGTGATGACGCGGCTGCGGCAGCCGGAGCGCGAGGTGCTGGACACGCTGATCGCCTCCGGGGTGGCGCGCAGCCGCAGCGAGGCGCTGGCCTGGTGCGTGCGGCTGGTCTCCCGGCACACGGACGACTGGCTGAACGAGCTGCGCGAGTCCCTGGCCCACGTCGAACGCGTCCGGGCCCGCGGCCCGGACCTCGGGGCGGACCCCGACGCGGCACCGGAAGCGGCCGGGCAGGCGGACGCGGAGGCTCCGGCGCCCCGCCCGGCGAAAAGCCGCACGCCGCGCGCCACCACGACCGGCAGAAGCCCCCGACAGGGCAAGGAGCCGCGATGACCGGGACCGCCCCGAAGGAGGCCGCCGGGCAGGCCGACGGCCCGCCGAGCCTGTACGCCTGGGCCGGCGGCGAGGAGGCGTTCCTGCGGCTGACCGAGGTGTTCTACGCCGCGGTGCTCGAAGACCCGGTGCTGCGGCCGGTGTTCGCGGGCATGGACGCCGGTCACCCTCGGCACGTGGCGCTGTGGCTGGGCGAGGTCTTCGGCGGGCCCGCGCGGTACTCGGCGGAGCGCGGCGGGCACGAGGCGATGGCCGCGCACCACGTGGGGCGGGGCATCACCGAGGCGCAGCGGCGGCGCTGGGCCGCGCTGCTGATGGACGCGGCGGACGAGGCCGGTCTGCCCGGCGACCCGGAGTTCCGCGCGGTCTTCGCGTACTACGTCGAGTGGGGCACCCGCATGGCGCTGGTCTACAGCGGCCCGGCCCCGCCCCCGCCCGGCCCCGCCCCGATGCCGCGCTGGGAGTGGGGCATCACCCCGCCGTGGCTGCCGGGCCCGGACGACGCCGCGGACAAGGACACGGACAAGGACACGGACGCGTGACCGGACCGTTACCGCCCCGGTCGGCCACGCTCAGTGGACGGGGGCCGGGGCGGGCGGCGCGCGCCAGGCGCGCGTCGGCACTGGCCAGCGCGGGGAACGCCCGGGGCGGGGGCCGCGGGGGCGCGGGGCGGGGACCGCGGCCGTTACCCAGGGTGTCCACCCGACTTCGCCGTACGTGGCCGTATGGATAAATCGTACGTTAGCGTTCGTCCTATGCCACAACAGCGGGGCTCCCGGAGCCGGTTGACGGCCGCGGACTGGGCCGAGGCGGCACTCGACGCCATGCGCGAGGGCGGCGGACTGGCCGCCATCGCGATCGAACCGCTGGCGTCGCGGCTGGGCGCGACCAAGGGCAGCTTCTACTGGCACTTCCCCAACCGGGAGGCGCTGATCGAGGCGGCGCTGGCCCGCTGGGTGGAGCGGCGCGTCGCGGAGATCACCGCCAACGGCCCCTCCGAGGACCCCGTGGCCCGGCTGCGCGCGCTCTTCCAGAGGACGGTGGACGAGGCGGCCGAGGACCCCACCGAGCTGGCGCTGCTCGCGCAGGCCGACCACCCGCAGGTGGCGGCGGCGCTGCGCCGTGTCACGGCGCGGCGGATGGACTGCCTGACCGAGTTATTCCGGGCGCTGGGGCTGCCGGAGGCGGACGCGCGGCGGCGCGGGGTGCAGGCGTACTGCGGCTACCTGGGCCGGGCGCAGCTGACGCGCGCGGTGCCGGAGGTGCTGCCGCAGGGCGACGAGGAGCGGCGCCGCTACGTGGACTCGGTGATCGCCTCGCTGACCGCGCGCTGAGCGCCCGGGGCAGGCCGAGCGCGCCGGAGGAAGCCCGCCGGGGTGGAAGCGGGGACAGCTCCGGGCCGGGACCTCTGAAGTTCCCGGCCCGGAGCCCTCGTGTCCCCCACGAGAGGCCGCTCGCTCGGCCGGGGCCCCGAGTGCCCGGCACTTCCGTCACCAAACACGCGCGTCCCGGCAGGCCCGGCCGTGTCGCCGCGGCGGCGGCGGGTACCCGGGGGCTTCCCCGAGCAGGGCCCGGCGCGGAAGGCCAGGCGGCCGGAAGCGGTCCGGGCAAGCGCGACCAAGGAGGAAGCCATGCGCCAGCGGGGCAGCAACCGGCTCAACGTCCACCGCGACGACGAGATGAAGCATGAGCTCCAGGGGATGCTGCGCGGTGAGCACCCGAACAGGGCCGAGGAGTGGCGCGAGCAGGAGCCGACGGCCGAGGACGACCCGCCGCTGGCCGACGGGCCGGTGCCGCCGCGCCTGGCGCCGACCACGGAGGAGTCGGAGCGCGAGGCGTTCCGCTTCGACCTGGCCCGGCACCTGCGGCGCTCCGGGTTCCCGGCGGACCGGGAGGAGCTGCTGAGCACCCTGGCCGAGACCAACGCGCCCGACCACCTGGCGGACGCGGTCCGCGAGCTGCCCCGGGAGCGGGCGTTCGCGAACGTCCAGGAGGTGGCCGCCGCTCTCGGCCGCCGGCCCCGGGCCTGAGGGCCCGCGCGGAAAGCGGCGTGCGGCCGGGGCGTTGACCCGCCCCGGCCGTATACGTTTGACTGAGTCAATGAATACGGTGCATACGGCGGCGCGGGCGGCAGAGGGCGGGGACGGGACCGTGGCGCGGGTGCGGGCGTTCAACCGCGCCTGGACCCGCGGGATCGGCGCCCTGGACTACGAGCACCGCCTGGGCACGCCGCACTCGCTGGCCGAGGCCCGCGTGCTCTACGAGCTGGCGGGCCGGGGGCGCACCCCGGTGGCGGAGCTGCGGCGGCGGCTGGAGATGGACCCCGGGCAGCTCAGCAGGCTGCTGGCCCGCGCCGAGGAGGCCGGGCTGGTGCTGCGCGAGCGCGACCCGGGCGACGCCAGGCGGCAGCGGGTCGGGCTGACCGGCACGGGCCGCCGCGCCGCGGCCCTGCTGGACGCGCGCTCGGAGTCCTCGGTCGCCGCGGTGCTGAACGGGCTCGGCGAGGAGGAGCGCGCGGAGCTGACGGCCGCGCTGGGCCGGGCCCTGCGGCTGCTCGGCCTGGCCGAGCGGCCCTCCGGCTTCCGGCTGCGCCCGCCCGGCCCCGGGGACCTCGGCTGGGTGGTGATGCGTCACGGGGCCTTGTACGCCCGGGAGTACGGGTGGGGCGCGCCCTTCGAGGCGCTGGTGGCCGGGGTCGTCGCGGAGTTCGCGCGCGGCCACGACCCGGCGCGGGAGGCGGCGTGGATCGCGGAGCACGACGGGGCGCCCGCCGGCTGCGTCTTCTGCGTCGCGGACGAGGCCCGGCCGGACACGGCCCTGCTGCGGCTGCTGCTGGTCGAGCCCTCGGCGCGCGGCCTGGGCCTGGGCGGGGCGCTGGTGGAGGAGTGCGTCCGCTTCGCCCGCGCGGCCGGGTACGCGCGGCTGTCCCTGTGGACCAACGAGGTGCTGGCCTCCGCCCGCCGCCTCTACCGCGCGGCGGGCTTCACCCTGACCGCCGAGCGCCGCCACACCCTCTTCGGCCCCGAGGAGACCGGCCAGACCTGGGAGCTGCCGCTGCGCGAGGGGTGAACGCCCCGGCGGGCCGCCGCGGTTCAGGCGGAGGCGGCGGGGGTGGTCGCGCCGGAGGCCAGCGCGCGCTCGGCCGTGGCCAGGATCTCGGTGACGCGGACGCCGAAGTGGATGTCGCAGGGGTGGCGTTCGCCCTTCCTGGCCGCCGCGAGGAGGGCGTCCAGCGCGCGCATCAGCGGACGCACCGGGCCGCCCTCGCCGCGCTCGGGCAGGGTGGTGATCCCCGCGCTGCCGCGCAGCTCGGCGGTCACCGAGGACGCCTGCGGGGGCACCGAGTGGGTCAGGGTCATCGTGCTGGAGGCGCCGGAGGCGTGCCGCAGCGCCACGTGCACCATGTCGCCGGGCCCCCGGGCGGCCGTCACCGCGGCGACCTCGCCCAGCGGGGGCAGCAGCAGGGAGAGCGCGTGCGGGCCCACGTCCCACAGCGCGCCCCGCTCCCGGCGCCAGGGCGAGGCGGCGTACGCGCTGTCGGAGCCGCCGAAGACCGGCGAGTACCAGTCGGCGCGGCCCGTCACCCAGCCCTCGGTGCCGCTCTGCGCGGCCACCCAGGCGGCCGTCTCGGGGGCGAAGCGCAGCGTGAAGAAGACCACGGAGGCCACCCCGGCGGAGGTCACCGCCGCCGCCAGCTCCCGGGCTGCCGGGACCGAGGTGGCCACCGGCTTGTCGAGCAGCAGGTGGCAGCCGGCCGCCGCCGCCCGCGCGGCCAGGGGCGCCTGGACGTCCGGGGGCAGCGCGAAGGCCACCGCCTCGCAGTCGGCGAACAGCGCCTCGGGGTCCTCGTACGCCCGGGTGTCCAGCCGTCCGGCCAGCTCCCCGGCCGCCTCGGGGCGGCGGCCCCAGACGCCCACCAGCTCCGTCTCCGGGTGCTCCCTCAGGGCCGGGCCGTGGGTCAGCCGCGCCCACGGACCCGTGCCGAGCAGACCGATCCTCATAGGCGCCTACCCTACGGCGGACGGCTCACCGCGCCGCACCGGGCGGGCGTAAACCCTGTTCACGGCGCCTTAACAGGCGGGCAACTGCCGGGAAATCGCAGGTCGCGAGGGTGGCGCCAGCGCGCACCACGCACCCGCGATGACCTCACCGGAGGAACACGACCGTGACCATCAAGGCCGAGTACATCTGGATCGACGGCACCGAGCCGACCCCGAAGCTGCGCTCCAAGACCAAGATCCTCGCTGACAGCTCCGAGCTCCCCGTCTGGGGCTTCGACGGCTCCAGCACCAACCAGGCCGAGGGGCACGCCTCGGACTGCGTGCTCAAGCCGGTCGCGTCCTTCCCCGACCCCATCCGGGGCGGCGACAACCTCCTGGTCCTCAACGAGGTCTACAACGTCGCCGACGACACCCCGCACGCCTCCAACACCCGCGCGCTGCTGCGCCCGGTGGCCGAGCGCTTCGCGGGCCAGGCCCCGATCTTCGGCATCGAGCAGGAGTACACCTTCTTCAAGGGCTCCCGCCCCCTCGGCTTCCCGGAGAACGGCTTCCCCGCCCCGCAGGGCGGCTACTACTGCGGCGTGGGCGCGGACGAGATCTACGGCCGCGACATCGTCGAGGCGCACCTGGACAACTGCCTGGCCGCCGGCCTCGGCATCTCCGGCATCAACGCCGAGGTCATGCCCGGCCAGTGGGAGTTCCAGGTCGGCCCGCTCTCGCCGCTGGAGGTGTCCGACCAGCTGTGGATCGCCCGGTGGCTGCTCTACCGCACCGCCGAGGACTTCGGCGTCTCCGCCACCCTCGACCCCAAGCCGGCCAAGGGCGACTGGAACGGCGCGGGCGCGCACACCAACTTCTCCACCAAGGCCATGCGCGAGGGCTACGACGCGATCCTCACCGCCTGCGACTCCCTGGGCAAGGAGGGCAAGCCGCTGGAGCACGTGCGCAACTACGGCGTCGGCGTCGAGGACCGCCTCACCGGCGCCCACGAGACCGCCCCGTGGGACCAGTACAGCTACGGCGTCTCCAACCGCGGCGCCTCGGTCCGCATCCCGTGGCAGGTCGAGCGGGACAAGAAGGGCTACATCGAGGACCGCCGCCCCAACGCCAACTGCGACCCGTACGTGGTGACCCGCCTGCTGACCGACACCGTCTGCACGGAGCTGGAGGCCGCCGGCCTCGTCTGAGGCCCCCGGCCGGCCGCCGTGCCGCGAGCCGTCTCAGGCCCGGGGCCGCGCGCGCCACGCAGCTCGGGCGCGGTCACGGGAGAGACGCACAGGGCGCCCGCCTCACGGCGGGCGCCCTTCGTTTGCGCCCCGGATACGCGCTGCCCCGCGTACCCGGCTGGTTCCGGCCCACCCAGCGGGGGGCTGCGCGCGCTGCGGGGCCCGATGGGCGCACTGCCGTGCGGGCGCGAGCGACCGGGCGGGGTGGCGTCAGGTACACCCCCGTGTTCGGAGGCCCGCCCCCGTGACCGGGGAGGGCCGGGGCAGCACACTGGCTGCGACACCCCGGACACGGACGAGGACGGCGTATGAGCACCACGATGCACGGGATCAACCGCGAGCGGGCGCGGGAGGGCCTGGTGGCCGCCGGCCGCGGCCTCGCCCTGACGCCGCTGACCATCGTGATCTCGCTGACGCTCTTCGTCCTGTTCGTCGTCTCCCTCTGCCTGATCCCGGTGGCCGCCGGGCTGTGGACCACCCCGGCCGTCGTCGAGGCCATCCGCGCGCACGCCGGCCGCCGCCGCCGGCTCGCCCGGCAGTGGGCGGGCCTGGCCGTGCCCGCCGGCTACCTGCCCCCGCCCCCCGGCGCCGGGCCCGTCCGGCGCTGCATGCACCAGCTCGGCGACGCGGCCACCTGGCGGGACGCCCTGTGGCTGCTGGCGGACTCGGTCGGCGGGTTCGTCACGGCCCTGCTGCCCTGGACGCTGCTGGGCTACGCCGTCTACGGCCTCGTGCTGCTGGCCGGGGTGTGGCGGCCGATCGTCGGCGCGAGCGGCACCTTCTGGTACGCCTTCGTGCCCATCAGCGACGGCACCACGGCCGCCCTGGCCGCGCTGACCGGCATCGGCCTGGCCCTCCTCGGCCTCGCCGTCAACCCCCTGCTGATCCGCAGCCACTTCCTCATCGCCCGCGCCCTGATCGGCGCCCCCGAGAAGCGGCTGCTGGCCCAGCGCGTGGCCCGGCTGACCGAGACCCGGCACGACGCGCTGGACAACTCCGCGGCCGAGCTGCGCCGCATCGAGCGCGACCTGCACGACGGCGCGCAGGCCCGCCTGGTCGCCATGGGCATGAGCCTGGGCACCATCGAGGCACTGATCGAGAAGGACCCGGGGCAGGCCAAGCGGCTGCTCGCCCAGGCCCGGCAGAACTCCGCCGAGGCCCTGGCCGAGCTGCGCGACCTGGTGCGCGGCATCCACCCGCCCGTCCTGGCCGAGCGCGGCCTGGGCGACGCGGCCCGCGCCCTGGCCCTGCGCACCGAGCTGCCCGTCGAGGTGGACGTCGACCTCCCCGGCCGCCTCGAGGAACCCGCCGAGACGGCCGCCTACTTCGCGATCAGCGAGGTGCTGACCAACGCGGCCAAGCACGCGCAGGCCGAACGCGCCTGGCTGGACATCTACTACAGCCGTGCCGACCGGACCCTGCGGATCGCCCTGACCGACAACGGCCGCGGCGGCGCCACGCCGGAGGGCGGCAGCGGCCTGCGCGGCCTGGAGCGCAGGATCGGGGCGTTCGACGGCGTACTGGCCGTCAGCAGCCCGCCCGGCGGCCCGACCCTGGTCACCATCGAGATCCCCTGCGCGGAGGCCGCCCCGGGCGCGCGTCGGGGCTAGGGCCTGTCCGACCCTTCGCGTCGGATCAGTGCGCGGCGTCCGGCGCGGTCATCGCAAGGCGGAGTATCGCAGCTCGTACTTGCCCGTACTCGCGCGATGCGACGACGCAGCGAGGTGCGGTGCCAGACGTCGCGCGCGCCCGGCGGGAATGGTCAGGCAGGCCCTAAGCTGAGCGGCGTTGTTCCGCAACGACCGTGGACCGAAGACGGAGAGCCAGTGCGCGTTGTCCTCGCCGAAGACCTCTTTCTGCTCCGGGACGGGCTGGCCCGTCTGCTGGAGGCGCACGGCTTCGAGATCGCCGCGGCGGTGGACAACGGCCCCGATCTGACCGAGGCCCTGGCCTCGGTGAAGCCGGACGTGGCGGTGGTCGACGTCCGCCTGCCGCCGTCGTTCACCGACGAGGGCCTGCAGTGCGCGCTCCAGGCCCGCCGCGAGCAGCCGGGGCTGCCGGTGCTGGTGCTCTCGCAGCACGTGGAGCGGCTGTACGCGCGGGAGTTGCTCGCCGACGGCACCGGCGGGGTCGGGTACCTCCTCAAGGACCGGGTCTTCGACGCCGACCAGTTCGTGGACGCGGTGCGGCGGGTGGCGGGCGGCGGCACCGCGATGGACCCGCAGGTGATCCAGCAGCTGCTGGCCGGCCGCGGCGGGCGTGACGCGCCGCTGGAACGGCTCTCTCCCCGCGAGCGGGACGTCATCGAGCTGATGGCGCAGGGGCGTTCGAACGCGGCGATCGCCGAGCGCCTGGTGGTGACCGAGCGGGCGGTGGCCAAGCACACCTCCAACATCTTCACCAAGCTGGGCCTGCCGCCCTCCGACGACGACAACCGGCGGGTCCTGGCGGTGCTGGCCTTTCTGGAGCGCGAGGGCCGGGCGTAACCGCCGGGCGTAACCGGGGCGGGGCGGGGCTCGTTCAGCCCGGTGTGTCTCCCAGCGATGTCAGCGGTGTCAGCGGAATCGGCGGCGGTGCCGGCGGAATCAGCGACGTCAGCGAGGTGAGCGGCCCCGGCGGGGGCGGCGCCTCTCCCCCGTCCACGGAAGCCCCCGGCGCGGCGCCGGACGGGGTCGGGCTCGGCCAGGCCGAGGCCGCGCTGATCGAGCACTACCCGCGGCTGGTGCGGCTGGGCTACCTCGTCCTCCCCCACGCCCTGGGCCGCCACCGGCGGGTCCTGGCCGCGCACGCCCTCGCCCAGCGGGCCCTCCCCCGCGGCAAGGCCCCCGAGGGGCCGCCGGTGCTGCCCGCCCAGCGCGACGGCGAGGAGGACCCCGGCTACGCCTACCTGCGGCTGCGGGTGCTGCGCGCCGCGCTGGACGCGGGACGGCCCGGCCGGTTGCGCTGGCTGCCGCGGACCGCGCCGCGGCTGCTGCCCCAGGTCGTGGGACTGCGGCTGTTCCCCCGGGCCGGGGAGTCGGCCGAACTCGCCCTGGAGCAGGAGCTGTCGGCCCTGCCCCCCGCCGCCCGCGCGGCCTACGCGCTGCGCCGCCTGGACGGTCTTGAGGAGGCGGCGGTCCGCGGCCTGCTGGCGGCGGCCGGGGCGAGCGAGCGGCAGGCGGGCGCGGCCTGGCGTTCCGCCGCTGAGCTGCCCCTGAGCCCCGAACTGGCCGACCCCTGCTCGCTCCAGGCCCGCCCGACGGACCTGCTGCGCCGCCGCCAGTACGCGCGCACCGCCCTGTTCGGCGCGGCGGCCCTGGCCGTGGCCGGCGGGGCGCTGGCGGCGCTGCCCGGCGGCTGGGGCCCCGACGGCCCGGCCGCGCCCCCGTACGCGGAGAACGCCGCGGCCGAGGCCGCCCTGGACCCGCAGGGCCTGCGCCGCATCCCCCAGGACGTGTGGCGCGGCTCGGCCCGCACCGACTTCTCCGTCTGGCCCGCGCGGGGCTCGGCCGTCGGGGACACCGCCCTGCTGCGGCGGGCGCTGGCCGTGTGGGCCCGGCCGGGCCCCGAGGTGTCGGTCTCGGCCACCCCCGGGACGCAGACCGGGCCCGCGCCCGGGCCGGCGCAGCTCCTGTTCGCGGGCGAGGCCGGGGGCGCGTCGGTGGTGCTGCTGCACGACGGCCTGCGGCTGGTGCGGTACGCCGAGCCGGTGGGCGGCGAGGGCGCGGCGGCGCTGGACTTCGCGCGGGTGGACGGCGCGGACCTGACCGGGGCCTCGGCCGTGGTCGTCGGCCGCGAGGACGGCAACACCCGCTTCCTGACCGCCCCTTGGGTGAGCGAGGCGGGGGTGCGCGAGCTGACGGACACGGGCGCCGAGTCCGCGGAGCTGCCGGTGGGCGAGGACGGCGTGACCGGGCCCGTGCGGACCCCGGTGGGCGTGGAGGAGGCGGAGTGCACGGGCTTCCCCGTGCTGGAGCTGACCGCCCAGGGGGCTGAACGGCCTCTGCTGCTCGCCGACCTGGGGGAGCTGGCGCCGGCGCTGCTGACCAGCGGCGCGCCGGGCGACGCGGAGCCGGCCGCCGCCTCCGAGGCGTGGGCGCGGCTGGCCTGCCACCTGCCCGCCATGGCGGGCGGGGGCGTGCGGTCGGTCAACGCCTGGGAGTTCGCCGAGCAGAACCTTCCCGACGGGGCCGGGCGGGCGCAGTGGGTGTGCTCGCGGGCGGAGACCTGGCGGGGCGTGGGAAGCAGGACGTTCGCGCAGTTCCTGCCGCCGCCGGCCCGGCCGGGCGAGCCGGCCGTGGTGACGGCCGTCGCGGAGGACGCGACGGCCTGCGGGCCGCGCGACCCGGCGGTGCTCAGCGGCGTGGTGTGGCGCTCCCCCGCGCGCTCCTGGTACCTCGTCGCGGCGGCCAGCGAGCCGGCCACGGGCATCACGGCCCACGGCGACGTCACCGGCGAAACGACCGGCCGCACCCTCACCCTCCCCGCGAAGGAAGGCGACCAGCCCCACCTCACGGCCCACCGCGCGGACGGCGGCGACCTGCCCATGCTGGGCTGAACGCGGTGTGGCCCGCCGCCCGGGCTGGGCGGCGCGCGGGCACGGCGCCCGCACCGCCACGGGCGGCCCGCCGCACACCGGAACGCCCGCCGGTCCACGGTCTTCCGGCCGGGCCGTGTCCCCGCTTCGGGAAGCCTCGCGCGGTGGCGCGCGCCTCCCGGCGCGGCTGGAGCGGGGCACCGCGTGCACCGGCGACGGTGCGGCGTCGCGCGCGCCGTCCGGAGCGAGCGGTGCGACGTCGCCCGCCGGGCCGCCTTACCGCGCCTGGGCCTTCAGGCCCCGCCCGGGAGGGCGGCTCCCCGGGGGCGCGGGGCGGCCACCCCGCCTCGGCCTCCGGCGGCGCGCCACGGCCCTCCCGGCGCCGCCGGGGCGGGGCCCGGCCGGGCCGGGAGCCCGCGCGCGGCACGGCTCAGCACGGCCGGGACGGGGCGGCCGGCGCCCCGGGCCCGGACCGCAGCGGGCGTTGGCGGGGCCTCGGCGCACCTCGGAGGCGCGTCGTGCGGCGGCGCGCCCGCCGAGGCCCCGGCCGTTGCCCCCGGAC